>JBDKHK010000062.1:0-3013 GCA_039797705.1 Bacteroidota bacterium | reverse complement strand
TACCTGTTGTACCATTATTAATCCATAATTGATTATTGCTTGCTGAGTTAGTAGCACCATTTAACCAAAGAATATCTTGTTTATTATCACCATTAAAATCGGCAATTTCAAAGTTACTAATAGATCCTGTTGCTGTGAAAAAAGTTCCTGGCAATTGTGTAAAAACTGCACTACCATTATTAATAAATATTTTACCTGCATTACTTACAATATCTATGTCATTATCGTTATCCATATCTTTGGGAAATACTGATCCAATAACTCCAATTGTAGCCGAAGTAAAATTATTGGCACCATCATTAGTAAACAATCTATACACTCCACTTTCGTCGCTAACAATGATATCTTTATCATTATCGCCATCATAATCTGCAACGGCAGAATTATATAATCTAGCCTGCGAACCTGTAGTTGTACCTATACAAGTAGATGCAATAAATGAATTTGTTTGCCCAAAGGACAAAATTGAACACCAAAAAAGTGTAAATAAAAAGTAAAGTTTTTGTTTCATAATAATCTAATTTAAAATTTATGAAACAAAAATACTTTAGGTGTTTAAGTTTGGCAATAAGCAAATCAACTCATTTTTTATTTTTCAGTAAGAAATAAATGATTTTGAATAGCAAAAACAACCAAACCAATTACATTTTTAGAATTTGTTTTTTGGAGTAAACTGTTGCGGTGATTATCTACAGTTCTTGAGCTAATACTTAATAATTCTGCAATTTCTGAAGCCGATTTTTGTTGGCAAATTAGTTGTAATACTTCTTTTTCTCTTTCTGAAATTTCAGGAGTTTCATTTTTGTTAGCATGATTATTTTTGATAAAAGCTACCATTTCTGGCTGATAACAAAATCCGTTAGTATATACTTTTTTAATTCTATTAATCATTTCTGATGGTGTAAAATTTTTAGGTATATAACAAACCGCGCCAACAGAAATCATTTTTTTCATAAATGTTTCAGATGTGTACGATGACACTGCAATAATACTAATCTCAGGAAATTTTTTCGATAAATATTTAGTAGCTTCCACTCCGTTATATTCTGGCATATTAATATCCATTAATATAATATCAGGTAAATTTTGAGGATTTTCTTCTAAAGTTACAATCAATTCTTTACCGTTAGAAACATCAAACACAACTTCAAATTCATTTTCTTGCAACAGAATAGTTTTAATACCTTGTCGTATTAAAATTTCGTCGTCTGCCAATGCAATTTTGATTTTTTTCCTCATTTTAGAATGAAAATTGAAAGTTAAATCCTGCTTTTGAAAAATCTATCGTATAATTTCCGTTTATTGATTTTATTCTACTTTCAATATTATTAAAGCCTAAACCTTTGGCTTTTTCAAATTTTAATTTATCAATTCCAACTCCATTATCTGAATAATCACAGGTTGATTTGGCATTTATACTTTTGAATTCAATGTTGATTTTTGATGCTTTTCCGTGCTTTATAGAATTATTAATTAATTCTTGAATTATTCTAAAAACATGTAATTGTATTTCTTTACCGATAGTAGCTAATTCAGTTTGATTTTGAAAATTAATTTGAATTTGATTTGATTTATTATAATCAGAAACAACTTCTTCAATAGCATCAATTAATCCAAATTTTTCTAACATGGGAGGAAATAAATTATGTGCAATTTTTCGGGAAGTTTCAATAGCATTTTGGTTTATGGTTTCAATTGTACTTAAAATGTTATTCTTCTCTATTTCTTCTGTTTTATGTGACTTTAGCAAATGTAAGTTTAATGACAGCGCAATAAGTTTGGAACTTATATCATCGTGCAAATCTTGTGCGATGCGTTTTCGCTCTTCTTCTTGAGTGTTTATAATTGATTGTACCAAATTTTCTTGATGTCTAATTTCAATATCCTTTTTTTCAATTTCTTTTTCGAATATTTTATTTCTAGATTTAAAAACAAAGATTGCTATTAGTGTGAATATTACAACTAGAAAAAGGATAACAAAAAGAATTATTTGAGGTAAATCTTGACTATTCATCATGATTATTCTTAATATATTTTAACTCTTTCCAGACCAAAATCTGAAAGAAGATAAAGAAAATATCTTTAACAACCCATAAATCTACTAGTGGATCTTGCAGAAAAACAATCTCTACATTCCCAAACATATATATGATACTGCTACAAATAAAATATAGTAACAGACCAATCGAAAAATAAAAAAATTGCTTTTTAAATCCTAAATTATAATAAATATGTAGTAATGCAAAACATATTAATAGTGTAGAAACAACTAAAATTTCTGTCAAATTAAACTCCCAAAATTTAATTGGATATAACAAATATTGCAATACAATTCCAAAAAACAAAACAGAAGCAACATATTTAATAGCCTCTTTATGCATTGAATTTTGAGCCATACTAAAATAAAAGTAACTCAAAAAGACCCACTGAACAGCAAAAAATATATGGGAAAGAAAAAAATTATTGATTTGCCAAAAGTGAAACAGGGCAAAACAAATACTGCTTTCTAGAAATGAAGCTGTTAAATAAATTGATAAAACTGAAACTTGTATGCTTTTTGGTCGGTATTTTAGATAGCTAATTACATTAAATAACAATAATGCAAGCCCTATCAAATTTACTGTATAACAAACTATTAAATTCATCTTTGTTTAAATCACTTTTCTTCAAATATAAAAAAAGCCTCTCAAAAAGAGAAGCTTTTGTGTATTAATTTTTGAAATTATCTTTTATCCATTGGAGTAAAATCACGTAATGGATGTCCTGTATATACTTGACGAGGGCGACCGATTGGTTCTTTGTTTTCGCGCATTTCTTTCCATTGTGCTATCCAACCTGGAAGACGACCTATGGCGAATAATACGGTAAACATATCGGTAGGAATTCCTAAAGCACGGTATATAATTCCTGAATAGAAATCGACATTTGGATATAATTTTCTAGACACAAAATAATCGTCTACCAAAGCGGCTTCTTCTAGTTTTTTGGCAATTTGAAGAATTGGATCATCAAC
>JBDKHK010000061.1:0-4481 GCA_039797705.1 Bacteroidota bacterium | reverse complement strand
TGCACCTGGTACTTCTTCTTTGGCAAAATAGGGTTTAAAGGCTTCTTGAGAAATAATTTTTCTGGCTATTTTAACACCATTTACCAAGGCATCTAATTCCATTGTATCATCAAAATAATTCGCTTCAATGCGTGGTGCATCCAATGGATTGGCAGATTGTAGCAACACTCTTCCTCTGCTGTTTGGTCGCATGTGACAAATGTGCAATACAAATCCTGAAAGCATAGGAGTGGTTAAGCCGCTTCCATGAGGTTTCATTCTTAAGGAAGCAAATTGTAATTGTAAATCTGGAACTTTTACACTTTCATCCGATTTCACATATCCGCCAGCATCTGTAGGGGTGAAGATAAATGGCTCTTTATTTTTTTTGTAAAATTTAGACATAAATTTTACCATGTGTGGCCAAGGAAATGTTATTAAGGAAGTTCCTGTTTTTTCTCTGCAACGTATAATAATATCTGGATGGTCTTGTAAATTTTCGCCAACTCCCGGCAAGTCCATCACAACATCAATTCCAAATTTTTGCAATTCTTCTTTTGGACCAACACCTGATAATTTTAATATTTGTGGAGAACCAATAATACCGGCACTTAAAATAATTTCTTTGTTTGCCTCAATTGTTTCAACTTTCTTTTTATTTTTTAAGTCAAAATATTCAACAGCATAAGCAGTTTTATCTTTAAAAAGAATTTTTTTGATATGCGCATAATTAATGACAGTTAGATTTTTTCTGTCTTTTATTGGATCTAAAAAAGAAACAGAAGAATGGCAACGCTTTCCTTCGGGAGTTTGATTAATTTGAAAGAAATCTACTCCTTCGTAATTTTCACCATTGATGTCTTTATTATGCGGAATGCCGGCTTGCGTACAAGCTTTTACAAAGGCATGACTTGCGGGAAAATGAAACGTAGGATCTATTACATCCATGGTTCCTTGAGTGCTGTGGTACGCATCTTCTCCGCGATGTTGTAATTCCGATTTTTTATAATATGGAAGTATTGAATCAAAATCCCAACCTTTATTACCCAATTCAGCCCAATGGTCAAAATCGGATTTATGACCACGTGTATAAATCATGGCATTTACGGCACTGGAGCCACCCAGCGTTTTTCCGCGAGGCCAATAAAATTTTCGCTTGCCGGTTTTTGCATTTCCTTCTGCATAGTATCGCCAATTATATTTTGGACTATTCATCAATACCAGCATATTCACCGGATTGCAGTTGTGGATAAAATGAGAAGTATCAGGAGGACCGGCTTCTAAAAGACAAACGGTATTGGAAGGATTGGCAGAAAGTCGGTTTGCCAATAAACATCCGGCGGAACCACCGCCAATTATAATATAGTCAAAAGTCACGTTTTAAATTTTATTTTTTATCAATAAATTCTTTCAAAAATAGGTTGTTAAATATAGGAAACATCTTGTATAAATAGGGTAGTTTATTTTTTAAATTTATTTCTCGAATCGTTTTATTTTTATTTTCAAGCAGTGTTTCTGGTAGAGAGCTCTGCGATAAAAAATAATACAGCGTTTTGTTTTTCTTATAGCAAACGCAAATTACTCGAAAAATAAAAATAAAAATAAAAAAAAGCTGCTTTTTTAAAGCAGCTTTCAATTAGTTGGCGTTATCTTATTTAACACCGCATACTTTTGCAGCTTTTTCCAAAGCATCTTCCCATGCTTTTTCATTTGCTGCTGTTGGATTGTCAGCATACTTGGTTGCAGCAGCAGCTAACTTAGTAGTAGCATCAGCACAATTTTCTTTTTTACATGCAGTCATAGATAATGCAAATACAGGCACTATCATAATCATTAAAATGTTTCTAATTGTTTTCATAGTATAAAAATTTTGTTACTACAATATTATGCAATTTATTTTATAAAAAAAATAAAAAAATATTTTTTCTGTAATTTATTTCTAAAAAACTGGAGGTATCTAAGCAGAAGTCACCAGCAAGAAACTCTGCGATAAGACACTATGTGTGTGCAGGTTTCTACTTAGTCCAATCTTGTATCTTAATATTTTTTATTCTATCAAAATGTTTTGTATTATTGGTTACCATTACCATTTTTTCGGAGATAGATGTCGAACCAATTAGTAAGTCGAAATCATCGATGATGGTGCCTGATTTTCTTAATCTTGATTTTTCTTTAGCAAAAAAATCTAAGCAATTAAAAATAGGAATAATATTAAATTTAGCAATTAATTCATTTGCTAAAAGTCTTGCTTTAGCAGGATTTTCAGAATATTCAGCACCATATTTTAATTCCGCAACAGTAATTTCAGATATAAAACAATTCTCAATTCCAATTTTCTGAAATTTTATCTGTAAATCGTATTTGCCTTTTAGGTAAAAAATGCAAATATTAGTGTCTATTAAAAATTTCATTAAAATGATTCTATTATTCTTTTAGAAACTCTTGATTTTCTTATTTCTGCTATTATTTCTTCTGCAGTTTCTTTTGATTTCCATGCACCAAATAAGTCTTCTAATGGTTTAGTAGTTTGTTGTTTTTTATTTATAATAGAATTTGATAAATGTGCTATCAATTCTATTTTACTACTTTCATTTAAGTTAGAGAGTAAATCATAATAAACACTTGCAGTACTATTTTCCTTTAACAGCATAACTTTTTGTATGCAATTTAATGCTTTTTAGAGAAATCAGTATGAGTTTAATGAAAAATGTAGTTCATCAGAGGTATTCCTGCTAATAATTTTGGTTAAATTTATTCCATCTATATTGTAGATATAAATACTTTCACCGTCATGAATACTACTGTCAATATTTCTTAATGTAAATATTATCTTCTTTCCATTTTTATAATCGTCATGTCTCCATTCATTTTCATTCCAAACGGCAAAGAAGTAAAACTTCTCACACCTCCCTTCTCCGCAGAAGTCACCAGCAAGAAACTCTGCGATAAGACATAGTACTTCCTTAATTTACGCAGAGTTCTGCCTATTTTAAAGCTAACACACAGAAACTCTGCTTGGAAAGTAAAATTACTCATCTTACTACTTGCTACTTGCTACTCACTACTTGCTACTCACTACTTGCTACTCACTACTCACTACTTACTACTCATATCTCACTTCCCACTACCACTTTTATCTTTCCTGCAATTTCAATGGCTCGTTTTTTTATTTCTTCTATGTCCGTTCCAACTTTATCGTAAGCCAATGCAACAGCCATTCTGCGATTGACACGCGCTATAGGTTTTCTGAAAATTCGAACATCAGATCTTGGAAAACTCAATGCTTCTTCTAATCCAATATAATCAACATTAGAACCTTCATTTTCTGCTAATATTACTGCGCTCACGCCGGCCCTTTCCAATGTAATTTCTGGAATCGGCAATCCTAAAATAGTTCGAGCATGCAATTCAAATTCTGAAAAATTTTGTGTGCCGGCTAAGGTGACCATTCCGGTATCATGTGGTCGTGGAGATAGTTCTGAAAAATATACACCTTTGTTTGTTAGGAAAAACTCAACGCCCCATATTCCTGCGCCGGTCAATGCGTTGGTAACAGCTGCTGCCATTCTTTTGGCTTCTTCTACATCTTCCGGTTTTACCAAAGCAGGTTGCCAGCTTTCCATATAATCACCGCGCTCTTGGCGATGCCCGATAGGTGCACAAAATAAAGTTTCGCCATTTCTTTGTGTAACGGTCAGCAATGTTATTTCTGCATAGAAATCAACAAAGGATTCAACGATAATTTCAGTTTGATCGCCGCGTTTTCCCTTTTGTGCATATTCCCATGCTTTTTCAATATCGTCGGAGGATTTGATAGTAGATTGCCCTTTTCCCGAAGAACTCATAATAGGTTTTACAACACAAGGAATACCGATTATTTCTATTGCTTCTTTTAATTGCTCTAAAGTATTCGCATATCTATAATGGGCAGTTTGCAATCCTAATTCTTTAGCTGCCAAATCGCGGATAGCTTTGCGGTTCATCGTAAAGTTGGCAGCTTTTGCACTCGGCACCACTGTAATGCCTTGTTTTTCGTAATCATAAAAACGTTCTGTGCGGATAGCTTCTATCTCTGGAACTATTAAATCCGGTTGGTGTTTGGCTACTATTGCATCCAAAGCATCGCCGTCTAGCATGTTGATGACTTCACGCTCGTCTGCCATTTGCTGTGCGGGTGCATCATGGTAGGAGTCCACTGCTACTACATATTGCCCTAATCGTTTTAGTGCAATCGTTAATTCTTTGCCTAGTTCTCCAGAGCCTAAGAGTAGTATTTTTTTCATAAAAAGAGTAGAATATTAGATTGGAAAACTAATTAAAAAATATGTAAATCCTAAGATTGCAATTATACTAAAATATAAAATTTGTTCTGAGGGTATTGTTTTAGTGAGTTTATTTTTCTACTACTTTAAAACCATCTTTTATTTGACTACCTAACATTCTCAGATTCTCATTCTTAAAATTTGTACAAGGTAACTCCTCATCAAAACATCTGTCATCAT
>JBDKHK010000060.1:0-24773 GCA_039797705.1 Bacteroidota bacterium | reverse complement strand
TGCGTTTTACTAAATAAGACAACAATACAGAATGAAATCCTTCATTAATATCTGCTTCCACTAAATCTATTTTATATTGAGCGCATTTTAGTTTAAGATGATTTTTACGCTCTTTCATTTTTTCTACATAAAATTCTTTCACTTGATTGGGTTGCAGTTTCAACTCCTCTCCTGTTTCCATGTCCACAAATTTATAGGGTCTGTTTTCAAATGAAAAATTTTCTTCTTT
This sequence comes from Bacteroidota bacterium, assembly GCA_039797705.1. GTDB lineage: Bacteria > Bacteroidota > Bacteroidia > Chitinophagales > JADIYW01 > JADJSS01. Next base: position 24,544 of record JBDKHK010000060.1, on the reverse strand, counting down.
AGATTTGTCTATAACATGAAAAATAACTACTTCATGCTTGTTGTGTTTTAAATGTTGTAATGCCAAAAACAATTCATTCTCTTCCAAACTATCCAGCATATCACTAAAAATCATCACTAAGGAACGCTTATGAATTGCATCGGCAATTTGATGCAGGCATTTTGTTGCATTGGTAGATTTATTGGAAGTATTATCTTGAACTATTTTATACAATTCATTCATCAATAATTGATGATGCAAGGCATTTGTTTTGGCATTGGTTTGTGTTTTTATTTCGTTGTCAAAAATAGTTAACCCAACGGCATCGCGTTGTTTTTTTAGCAAATGCATTACAGCCGCAGCCGACACACAGGAAAATTCAATTTTATTCAATTTTCCTTTTTCTCTTTCTTTTGGAAAATACATCGAAGACGAAGCGTCTATCACTATTTGACAGCGAAGATTGGTTTCTTCTTCAAATTTTTTAGTGTATAATTTTTCTGTTCTGGCAAATACTTTCCAATCAATATCTTTGATAGAATCGCCAGGGTTGTGCAAACGGTGTTCGGCAAATTCAACAGAAAAGCCATGATACGGGCTTTTGTGCAAACCTATAATAAACCCTTCTACCACTTGCCGGGCTAATAAATCGAGTTTTTCAAATTGAATAAAATCTTGTTGCTGCATTTGCATAGATTGCTAAAGTAAAAAGAAAAAAGGTATAAGAGAAACAAAGTCCAACTCTTATACCTTTTTTATTAAGACTGTTTGATTATGCTAAATGTGCATCAATTTTTTTCTTCAAGTCATTTTTTGTAGCCAAACCAACGTGTTTTTCTACAACTTGACCATTTTTAAAAATCAATAAAGTTGGAATACTCATAATTCCATATTGAGCGGCAACATCTCGGTTGTCATCTACATTTAATTTTCCGATAGTAGCTTTTCCATCATATTCTTTAGATAATTCTTCTACTACTGGTCCAATAAGGCGACATGGTCCGCACCATTCTGCCCAAAAATCTACTAATGCTACGCCACTATTGTCTAATACTTTTTCCTTAAAATTGTTGTCTGTGATTTCTACTGCCATGATTATTTAATTTTATTATTTATGATAACAATGATAATTTTATTTAGTTTCAAAGATATAAAATTATAGAGAGTTTTTGCAATAAGAAATACCAATATGTTGATAAGAAAATTCTATCGAATGACGATTTCCTGAATTAAATCCTCTCCTAATCGCTCATTCAATCCCTTCATAATTTTTGTACGAGCCATAAATAATTCTTGCTTTAATACGGATGATTCTATATAGACAAACAATTTTCCTTTTTTATAAAATATCTTACTGGTATGATTGGTAATATACGTTCCCATTAGTTCATGCCAGTATTTGCGCACCTTCATTTCATCCATCTTCGCCCCGATGCGCATTTCGTGAATCATATCTTCCAATACATCTTTTAAGGAAATAAATTTGCTGTTTCTAAAGTGTGCCAAGTTGGATGATTTTATATTGTATAATATTATTTTGTTCTATAAAAGTTTGAATTGCTGCTTCATTCGTATCGGTAATAAATACTTGTCCAAAATTATCAGAATGAATGAATGCAAAAATCTTTTGAATTCTTCCAGCATCTAATTTATCAAAAATATCGTCTAAAAGCAACAAAGGTTTTAGTTGTTTTTCTTGTTTTAATAATTCATATTGAGCCAATTTCAAAGAAAGTAAAAAGGTTTTTTGCTGTCCTTGTGAACCAATTTTTTTTACAGGAAAATGGTGGAGTTCAAATTGCAAATCATCCGTATGAATACCTTTGGTGGTGCGCTGTGCCCAACGGTCTTGTTCCAAATTTTCCTGAATAAGCTGTTCAAATGTTTTATCCAGCAAACAAGAATCATACGTGATGTTTATCTGTTCTTGTCCATCAAATATTTTTTTATAAATATTTTTTACAATGGGAATAAATTTTTCTAAAAATGATTTTCTTGTGTCATAAATAAATTGTCCAGAGGAAACCAATCGTTGATTATATACTTCTAATAATTGTTTATTAAAATTCTTTTGTTCGTAAAAAGATTTCAACAAAGCATTCCGTTGAATCAGAATTTTATTATAAGTAACTAATTGTGTCAAATATTCGGTAGAAAATTGACAAATAGAAGCATCCATAAATTTCCGTCTTAATTCACTTCCACCTAAAATTAATTGATTATCATCGGGCGTAATGATTACACAGGGAAATTTGCCAATAAATTCTGCCTGTTTTTCAATTTTGACTTTATTAACAAGGACTTCCTTCTTTTCTTGCTTTAAATATTTTATTTCAACTAATTGATTATCATTATTTAATAAAATATTTGATTCTAATCTGAAATAATTATTTTCAAAGTTTGGTACTATCAAATCGGGAGATAAATAACTCTTCGTCAAACAAGAATAATAGACAGCATCTAATAAATTTGTTTTGCCTATACCGTTATCTCCTACTATAAAATTCAGTTTTTCGGCAAACTCAAAAGCAGCAAATGAATAATTTTTAAAATTAGTCAATTTTAGTTGAGTAATATGAAATACAGCCCCCGACATGCCACAAAGATACATTCAAATTATACGGATTGATAAAAATGCATACTTCGTGGATAAATATTTTTATAAATCCATCAAAAATCGTACTTTTGCGCTCTGTTTTAATATATTTTATGGCTAACAAGAAAAAACAACCTATCGTACAACACGATATTTTAGAAGAAGAAAACGAAAAACTTTCTCATGCATTTATGGATGCTGAGTATTATTTTGAACAATACAAGAATGTAATTATTGGCGGATTAGCAATATTGGTGATTGCTATTGGCGGCTGGTGGGCTTATGGTAACTTAATAAAAGGACCTAAAGAAACCAAAGCTAAAGATGCAATATTATTTGCACAAAAATATTTTGATGAAGATTCCATGAATTTGGCGCTTAAAGGTGACGGTACTCATTTTGGTTTTGAAACCATTGCAAAGCAATACAGCGGAACTACTGCTGGAAACAGAGCCAACTTTGGTGCAGGAGTTGCAAGTCTTAAATTGGGAAAATATGCTGATGCTATAAAATACCTTCAAGCATTTAGCACCAATGATGTTTTATTGAATGCCAGAAAATATGGTTGCATGGGTGATGCTTATGCAGAACAAAACCAAATGGATAAGGCTATTGAAAACTATAAAAAAGCGGCTGATGCTGCAGACAACGACGTAACTGCTCCCACTTATTTATATAGAGCTGCTTTGGCTTTAGAGCAAAAGGGAAATAAGAAAGACGCGTTGGAATTATATAAAAAACTCAACAACGGCTATCCAAATTCTCAGGAAGCAAATGCTGCTGAAATTAATATTGCGAAATTAGAAGCACAAGCTTTATAAAAAAAGTATGGCGTCTGCACTGCAAAATTTATCCACCTATGATACAGAGCAAGTACCGAGCGGAAAAGGCAAAGCCTTTGGTATAGCTGTGGCGGAATGGAATAAACACATTACTTTTGAATTATTAAAAGGCTGTATTGAAACATTGACCAAACATGGAGTTTTGGATAGTGATATACATATTAATTATGTTCCTGGTACGTTTGAATTACCCTTTGCTGCTAAAAAATTAGCGCAAAAACATTTGGCGGCTGTAATATGCATAGGCTGCGTTATCAAAGGAGAAACCGACCATGATATATATATCAATACATCTGTAGCCAATGCGTTGCAAAATTTAAATATACAATTTGAAATTCCATTTATTTTTGGTGTTTTAACCCCCAATACCGAAGAACAAGCCTTAGAGCGCGCAGGAGGAAAACACGGAAACAAAGGTGTAGAAGCCGCAGTAACAGCTTTGAAAATGTGTGCAATATAAAAAAAGCCCTGACATGGTAGTATCAGGGCAACACGCAAAAAAAAAATATACGATGAAATTATTTTACAGAAATCAGTATTTCATCGATGGTTAATTTTTATTCATCCAACCATTCTTGTTCATAAAAGCAGAACCACACCGTTGCGAATAGTAGCAACATTATAAATATTTCTTGCACCTCCATGGTGGGTTATGATTTTTGTTAATTTATATTGTCATATATATATTGTCCCTTTAAATTTATTAAACGGTCATTTTTTTGATTAAACGGTCATTAAATAAAATGACTTGCTAAAAATAATTTTCAGCAAGTCTTATTATTATATATTAAGTCGTTTTATGGTAATTGGTTTGTTCAAAAATAATTAGTATTTACCTATTTAACAATACAAGATAATGATATAAATAAACGCGTTTGTTGCTACAAATATGTAATAGATATTTATTGGAAATTCTGGTAATGCAGACACAACAATTAAGTTTTGGATAGAAATCAGCGGTTTTTTTATAAATCTATCTATTGATATTATTTGATTTTTTTAAATCCTTTATAACGCTGCGTACCATATTTTCAGCGCAAAACCTGCCCATGGTGAGGTATTTATTGGTGTAATTTTCTTTCAAACCCATTTTGTCAAAAATTTGTTTTATTCCATATCCTTCAAGGTGTAATTTTTCGACTTCTCCTGCAAAATTCTCAAAAAACTGAAGCTTATTTTTTAAATGTTGCTTTCCATTGTGTATTTTGGGATTGTGAGAACAAAACAAAACGTCAAAATCCAATGCAGTTAATTTTTTTAATGATTCTATTTGAGTGAGTAAACTTTCAAAGTGGGCAAAATATTTAATTTTATCAGCAATGTATAAATCTCCAGAAAATAACCAGCCTTTATTAGGTTCGTAATAACTATAATGGTCATCGCAATGTCCAGGCGTATAGATGGGATGTAAGGTATAATTTTTTGTAGTTATAATTTCATTTTCTACCAATGGTATTAAATCAGCTTTGGCTACATTGCCGCTCAAAATTTTTGCTAAAGGAGAAAGATTTAGTCCTTTTTTTAGAAGTTTTACGGTTTTAGGATGTGCATAAGCATTCACATGTAATGCCTGCATTAAATTAGCTACATTACCACTATGGTCTTCATGATGATGTGTTAGAAGTATTTTAGAAATATGATGCTGATTAGCTACTTTCAGTATATTTTCTCTATTGTGGCTTTGAGCGGTATCTATCAAAACATCATCCACCACAAAAGCATATACTGTTTGGACATTGGTACCCAACCTATATACACTGAAACGATAATAGTGTACACCATCAAACTCATAATTAAACTTGCGGATTGCCATATATTAATGAACAAAAATTATTTTATCAATGATGTGTTTCTATTCTAAATTTAAAAAAGACCTTGCTTTAGTTTCAATAAAAATACTCTTCTATTTTATAATGGAATAACCATAATTATTTCTATATTGTTAAGTAATTTATAAATTAACCAACAGATTAATATGAAAAAATGGTGGATAGGTGGTGGAATTGTTGTTGCTATAATAGCAGCACTTATTTACTTTACCACAAAAATGATGATACAAATGCAAATTAATAAAGCGATACAAATTTATATAAACGACAAAGTGCCCTTGGAGGCCAGCATTGACAGTAATGTTGTCATTTCTTTAAAGAATGATTTGCAAACACAAATAAAAGTAAATGATGAATTGAAAATAAGGCTAAATGAAATTTTTAATGTTCCTTTAAAAATGAATTTAAAAGTTCCATTAAATACAGAAGTATTTATGGATCAAGTGTTGGATTTAAAATTTGATTTGCCAGTGGATATTAATTTAGACCAAACAGAAATGCCATTAAAGAATTTAGTAATTCCATTTAATCAAAAACTTAGAATCAACGATTCTTTGGATGTTGATATAAATATTCCATTGGATTCAAAGATTAGAACCAATTTCAAGCATTTTTTAAATATTTCTATTCCTATAAAAACGACTATTCCTTTAAAAACAAAAATACCTATCAATCAACCTCTACAAGTGCAAGACACCCTTTTATTAAGTATGCAGGATTATCATATTCCTTTAAAAACGATTATTCCTGTTGTAGCCAAAGTACCCATCAAACAAATGGTACGAATACAAGGTGAATTAGAAGTTCCTGTGGAGCAGAATGTTTCTATTCCTTTATCAAAAGTTATCTCCGCTCCTGTCTTAGCTCCTTTTACGGCTACTGTAAAAACGACCAATGATTTGGAAACGGGTTTCAAATCAAAATTAAAAGCGGAAGCTACATTTAGCAAACCGTTGAGAGTGGTACAAATGGATTCCTTAAGAATTGAACCTTCAAAAATCAAAATTTTATTAGATAAATAAAGAAGGAAAACATCGAAAATAATTGCTGAATTTCAATTTATAGTAAGTTCAATTAGGCAATTAAACGGGATTGCTTTTTTTAAAATCCACTGCCCAAATTTCCCAAACCACCTAAAGCTCCCATTCCTCCGCTGCCAAGTCCACCAAAGATTCCTGTATCGAAGAATCCTTTTTGTTTTTGTAATTTCAGCCAATTAAACTGTTGAGAGGTTACATAAATAGTCATATAAAATCCTTGTTGAAAACCTACTGGAGTCCATTTAAATTCCATTTGCCAGCAATGCAAATCTCTAATTATAGAAATATCAGTACGGGTAATACTTTTATTAGAAATATCAAACCCAGATGATACACTAATTTTCCATTTTTTGGTAATATTTACATCCAGCCCAACTGCTAATGTTTGCATGATAGAAGTAGTGTCTTTTTTATTGAATTTATATTTAGATAAATTTAAACTATATTGATAATTAATAGACCAAGGAATGGAAAAATTATAATAGCCTCGTTCGTAAACATTATTTTGATAAAATTGATTATTGATTCCTTGTTGTTGTAATATATTTTGGTTTATCTGATTCGTTTCTTGTGTTCCTTTTTTAGAGCGGAAGCTGCCAGAAAGCGAAAGGCTCAAATTGGTTAATCTAAAAAAACGCTTGCGCTCTTTCCAATAAAATTGATTCGTGGTTCTGTTTAAACTATCCACTGAATATGGATCCATTGATGCATTAAAACTTAGGTTTAATTTATCTGTAACATGAGTGCTGGCAGAGATATTTAACGGACTAAATCGTTTGGAGAGCATATTATAACTCATACCAAAAGAGAAATTATCTAATAGTGTAATTTTCTTGGTATGATTAATGGTATCTTTTTTAGAATAAACTTTTATTTCTAAGGTGTTGGAAAAATTCAATCCAATATTTCCTTGTTTGGAAGTGGGCGTGATGCCATTATTTTGAAAAATAGAATACGTTCCAATTTTTCCGAGGCTATCTATTTGTACATTTTTGTTATAATGCCACATAGATTTTGTAAAATCAGGACTAAAATTGAAATTAATACTAGGACGGAAGGTGTGCCGAATTGCTTTGAGTTTACCACGTTTAAACAAAAAGGTACCGTAAAGCTGTGTATTAAAATTAGTATTAAAATTAAAGTCCCGATAGGATTTAAACCCATATTTTATTTGGTCAACCGCTTGATTGTACAGTGTATCCAATTTGCCTGTTCTGTCGTTAATATGAATATATTGATCATAATATGTTTTAGAGAGATAGCTAAAATACCAATTTTCTCTATAATTAAATCCCACATTTAGGTTTAAGTATTTAAACAAGGTAAAGTTACCCGATATAGGTAAATTATGCGTAATGCTATTGCGCATATCTTTTAATGTTTTTTTAGTAAAAAACGTAGAATCTGTAGCATTAATCTGATTGGATAAATTCATATCATACGAAAAACCTATATTTTCATACCATTTACGTTTGGTAACATTTATCTTTGACTGGAATGGATTAATCCGTGTAACGTTAAACGAAAATTGAGGTAAGGTTAAAGATATTTGCTTGGATTGTGTATTTTGATTTAAATTTGTGCTAACAGCAATTCTGTAGGGTTTTCCTGGCCAATATTTACTGTAGGAAATACTGGAAGAAAAATTAGTTGCCAATACATTTTGCGGATCTCTTGAATTTAGAATTTGATATGTTTTATTGCTAACAATATTTAAATTGATATTAAAACTGCTGTTTAACATTCTTTTGGGATCTAAATTCATTTGCCATTGAATTCCAAAATTTAAAGGAGGTTTTTGCCTTTTTGGGTTAAATCGCTCATACTGAGAGCCTCCTCTCTGTTGATTTATATTAAAACTTAAACTTCCAGCAAGCTTATATATTTTTCTATATGCTAAATTGGCATGCAAGCCCCAGCTGCCTAAAGTATAAACATCTGCGGTAGTAGTGAGGGTCACTTTATCATTGATATTCCAAAAATATCCAATATTATTTAAGAAAAAACCAAGATTTCCACTTTCGCCATAAGTGGGCATCAGTAATCCAGTTCCTTTTGTTTTAATATTAGGCACCATGGCAAACGGCAAAAACAAGGGTGTACGCACACCAGCAATCACAATATCTGCCGGTTTGCCTACCAGTATTTTATCTTTTATGGCTTTTGCTTTTGCTATTTCTACATAAAAATGTGGCTCGTCCAAATCGCAAGTAGTATAGCGAGCTCCTTTAATATATAAGGTAGTGCTATCAATTATTTTTACTTGCATACCATGTAAATAACCTTCCATCTGCTTCATTACCAAGCCTCTGCTTTTTCCTTTTTTTGTTTTAAAATTAAATTTAGCTTCATCAGCAACATACTCTCCACTTTCATCTTTAAATTCCACGCGTTTTATAGCTCCCAAACTATCATCAAAAGCAGCTTTTGCCAATACTTCACTGCTGTCCCAGTTGTATTGAATAAATCCTGCATAAATATCCATTTCTTGATATTTTATAGATGCTCTACCATACAAATAAACCGTCTTATTAGGAATATCATAAATAATGGAATCGGTTGCTTTATATTTTACAACATCCTCTAAATCATTATCAGCAAATTTGATTGATTTTGCATCCACATTTGTGGAATCTTTCAAAATAGAATCCGAAATAGAATTTATTATTTTTGGCTCGAAGTTTGATTTCTTGATAGTATCATTTAACGCAGCATCTTTTTTCGTTCTTTCTTCTTGAGAAAATACGGATTGAAACATAAAAATTATGCTAAACAGAACAAAAAAGCGTTTATGGAAAATGAATCGTAGCAAGAATAAACTATTTCTATTATTAATTAGTTTCAAAAGTATGTTTAATACGCCAAAAATACGGATTGCCTGCTTAATATTTTTATTATCTATTCACACAATTGGACAATGTGTTTCTTTGCCCACTTCTTCCTATAAAATAAAAACCATTGTATTGGATGCCGGGCACGGAGGACATGACACAGGTTGTCATGGTTATGCCAGCGCTTATGAAAAAGATGTAACCTTAAGTATTGTATTGAAAATTGGAAAATTAATAGAAGAAAAATATCCAGATATCAAAGTATTATACTCTCGAAAAACAGATGTATTTATCCCATTACAAGACAGAGCCTTATTGGCAAATAATAACAATGCCGATTTATTTATGAGTGTACATTGTAATGCAAATGCCAATAAATCTGCGTATGGAGCTGAAACATTTTTAATGGGATTACACGTTTCTCAGGCTAATTTGGATGTAGCAAAACGAGAAAATGCCGTAATTAAATTAGAAGATAACTATCAACACAAATACGAAGGATTTGACCCTGATTCTCCAGAAGCAATGATAGCCTTGTCTTTGGCTCAAAATGCCAATATAGAACAAAGCTCCTTTCTTGCTAGTAAGGTGCAGGATTATTTAGTTAATAAATTAAATCGCTTTAATAGAGGGGTAAAACAAGCTGGTTTTTGGGTATTATACCGCACCACCTGCCCATCCATTTTGATAGAAACTGGTTTTTTAACCAACAAAGAAGAAGAAAAATACTTAATCTCTTCCGACGGACAAAACGATATGGCAAAATCTATTTTCAATGCTTTTGAAGATTATAAAAACACGGTAGAAAAAGGGAATAGCCGTATTACAACGCCTGTAATTATAAATCAAGAAGTAAATCCAATAGCCGTTGATACCGAAAAAAACAACAATGCCAGTCCAGTAAATATTTCAGAAAAACCGAACAACAACACGGCATCCTCCGTTGTAGAAAATAACAAAGAGGGTGTTATTTATAAAGTTCAAATTTCTACCACCTCACAGCTTTTACCAAAATCCAGTAAAGCATACGCTGTTTACAATAATTTGAAATATGAAAAAGTGGGAACATTATATAAATATGCATACACACCATTTACAGATTATAGTGCAGCTGCCAAAGTATTAAAAAAAGCAAAAGAAGCAGGTTTTGGCGATGCATTTATAGTGGTTTATAAAGATGGTACAAGGCTATCTGCCTCTGATGCCAAGCAGTATCTCCAATAATTTCTTTTTTTTAGATTACTTTATTTTCAAAGTATGAATATTATTTTTTTATACCTATATTTGGGGATTCATAAAAAAATTTAACTGCATTGAAAAATAAAAACGAAATTCTTGTCGGCTCTCTTACTGTAATCGGAATTGCCATTTTTATCTTAGGCTTTAAATACTTGCAAGGAGATAGTATATTTTCTAGAAGTAAATATGTATATGTAATAGCCGATCGGGTACCGGGTATTTCAGGTTCCAGTCCTGTAATGGAAAATGATGTTCCTATTGGTAGAGTAAGCGGTATTGCAGTATCAACCAGTGCTAACTATCCACATAAAGCACTTATAAAATTAAAATTAAATAGTGGTGTAGAAATTCCAAACGACAGTAAATTCATTATTTATGCATTAGATATGTTGGGAAAGATGGGTGTAGGGCTAATACGAGGAGTGAGTGAGCAAAGCATTAAAGAAACAGATACATTGAAATGCTTAGTAAAAGGAAACTCCATTGACCAAGGTGTCGATTTGATTTCTCAATTAAAACCACGTATTGACAGTACATTACAAACCTTTCAATATTTAGCCAGCAATTTAAATACTCAATTAGGCAGCGGAGAGAATAGTTTATTAAAAAAAGCAGTTTCCGATTTAACGGTTACTATGCAATCTATTAATAAATTAGCGATTAATGCTGATAAAATGATTTCTACTTTAGATGGCACTCTAAAAGATAATAAAGGAAATATAGATGGAATTTTGTCTAATGTAAAACGCCTTACTTCTGAGACTGGGAAATTAGATTCTATTCTTACTAATTTTGAAACAATTTCTGCAAAAGTAGCAGCAGTAGATTTAGAATCAACCATTGCAAGTGTAAAAGGAACTTTGGAAGAAGTGAAGAAAACTTTTGCTTTAATAAATGACGGGGATGGTTCTGTTTCAAAACTATTAAAAGAAGATGGTGCTTATCAAGATATAACCCGTACTATCCAATCCTTAAATGCTGTTTTAGTAGATTTAAAAGCGAATCCTAAAAAATATATCAGCTTGTCCCTAATTGACAGAACTAAAACTTATACATTTACGGATACATCGGTACAACAGTTTTTACAAAACAATCCGAAAGCTGCCAAAAAAATAAAAAAATAAACCATCCGTTACCCCTAAAGTAATGAACATAAAATATAGTAACTTAGCCATTGTATCTGCAATGGCTTTTTTTATATCCATACTATCTATTTTTCATTCTTTTAAAAACAAGAAATTTATCTTATTTTTTGTGTGTAGTTTTGGATTTATCTCCGTATCATTTGCTCAAAAATTAATTTATTTCCCACCCGTTCCCAAAGACACTTCCAAGAAGAAAAAAATTGAAATCATAAAATCTGATTCTCTTTTATATCAAACATTAGAACTTGGGAAATACAGAAAATTAATAGGAAATGTTCAATTAAAACACCTCGATGCCTTTATGTTTTGTGATAGTGCCATTATTGATATTGATGCTAATTACATGACCGCTTATGGTAAACAAGTTCATATTAAAAAAGGAGACAGCGTGGATGTATGGGGAAATTTTTTAGAATATTTTGGCGATTTAAAACAAGGCAGACTAACAGGTATGTGTTCTATGAGAGATAAAACCATGGTACTTACAGCACCTGAATTAAATTACAATACAGAAACAGATTTAGGTTCTTATATGAGTGGTGGAAGAGTAGTGAATAAAGAAACCAACATCACTAGTGCTATTGGATATTACTACCATCAAACCAACACAGCAGTATTTTATGGAGATGTTGTTTTAAAATCTCCCGAAAGTACCATTTATACAGATTCCTTACGATACAATACCAACAAAGAAATTGCTTATTTTATTACCAAAACAACGATTATTGACAAAGATAGCAATGTAATTATTACACACAGTGGCTACTATGATACCAAAGAAGAGAAAGCCTTTTTAGGAAACAATGCTATTATCAAAAAAGGAGATGCAAAAGTTTCTGCCCAAAGTATAGACTATAACAAAAAAACCAAAATTGCTATAGCAGAAGGAAATGTAACGTACCAGGATAGCTCGGACAGAACCACCATTTTGAGTAATTATATTTATTCTGATGAAAATAATGCTTTAGTGAGAGCCTATAAAGATCCATTGATGATTACTGTTTCTGAAGATGAAAAAGATACAATGTATTTAAGTGCCGATACTTTATTTAGTTACAGAACACTTTCTACAGACTCTATAAAACTCAATGATGACATAGAAAACAATGATTCCATAAAAATAATAAAAGCATGGTATCGCATGAAAATGATACAAGGAAAAATGAGTGCTATTGCAGATTCATTATTTTATTCTGAAGAAGATTCCATTTTCAAACTATATCAACATCCTGTTTTATGGATGGACTCCACACAAATATCTGGTGATTCTATTTACTTATACAACAGAGATAAAGAAATAAACCGAATTGATGTTTTTGGAAAAGCGTTTATTATCCATCTGCAAGACCAAGATATATACCATCAAATAAAAGGAAAATTTATACAAGCTATCATTAAAGATAAGAAAATACAACATATTGAGGTGGACGGAAATGCTGAAAGTATCTATTTTATAAAAGACAAAGAGGGGGCATATAGTGGTGCCAACAAATCTATGTCTGCCTTTATTACTGTTTCTTTTAATGATGGTGAAGTCAATAGATTAAAACTTACCGGAGCACCTGAAGCCGATTTTACACCTATAAAAAAAATAACACTTTCCTCCTTCCGTTTAGATGGATTTAACTGGCAAGGCAATCTTCAACCACTTACAAAATATGATGTTATCCGTGATAAACAACAATATGAAAGATATATATCAGGTTTACGAATTAAAGAAAAGTAAATCCTATTTTTAAAAAATAGCATCCAAAATAAATTTATTTAGCAAGTAGTGTGGGGCATTTGTACAAAAAACACAAGATAATAACTTATCCTAAATGGCGTATTACATTCGCACCTGTTGCTGTTTTTCATCTATTACTCAATAGCTCCTATACTTTTCACTCTACTTGAAAAGCAATAGAAAATGAAATTTTTTTATTTTTAAATTCAATGATAGCATTTTCAAAAATACTATTGATAATTTCCTTATGATATGATTCTTTTTTTAAAAAATTATCTGCATTAAAAATTAACAGTATTATTTCTTTTTCAAAAATCCAAGACAGATCATTTATACATTCATCTAAGGAATCTAAATTGGGATGAAAATAGGAAGGGAAATTTAAAGATTTTGATATTTCGGTGTAAAAATGAGATAATTCAGTACATTTTTGTCCGTCTAAAAAAGCAATAAACACCTGGTTTACAATAATATTATGCTTAAAAATTTGCATTATCTATTTAATTTCTATAAATGTGCTATAATGATCCGGAGTGTACCAAGCACTACCATCGCTGCCAGTTACAATTCGTTGTGCTCCTCTGCTTTTTCCTTGTTCCTTAGCACGAATATCCCATTCTTGGTAGTTTATCTTATTTCCGGCGGCATCATATTGTGGTAAATTTTTTTCATAATTTCCAAAATACCGACCTCCTTCATATCCATCCGGTGCTTGATTGTTTTTTCGGATGTAATTTAAAACCAATACCGCTTTTTGAGGAATTGCTGGATTTTTAATTCGCTCTTTTGGATTTTCAATTTCAACAGGAGATAAATTAGGATCCGCCGTTCGGTTGTTTTCAGGAGTATTGTTTGGGATATTATCGCCACTCTCCCTTCCTATTTTTATGCCATCTAAATAACCTACTTTATAACCTCTGTTATAATCATCTACTTTATTGGAATTATTATTGCAAGCTATAAAAGAAAAGAAAACCAATAAGATATAAAACCTTCTAAAAACATTAAATGCAATATTTTTATAAAGATTCTTTTGCATGTAATACTTCTTTTAGAATTATGAATTAAGTATAATAAACATCTCAATTCTTACTACTTACTACTTACTACTTACTACTTATTTCTTATTCGCCTTAGCGTGATCTGCCAAGAATTGTGCTAAACCCTTATCAGTTAGTGGGTGACTAAACAAACCTAAGATAGAACCTAATGGACAGGTTACTACATCTGCACCTGCTTCAGCACATTTTACTATATGCATAGAACTGCGAACAGAAGCAGCTAAAATTTGAGTTTCGTATTGATAATTATCGTAAATATGTCTAATTTGATGGATTAATTCCATTCCATCTTGGTTGATATCGTCCAAGCGTCCAACAAACGGGCTTAAATAAGTAGCACCGGCCTTTGCTGCTAAAATTGCTTGTCCTGGAGAAAATACTAAAGTACAATTAGTTTTAATGCCATTGTCTGTAAAAAATTTAATTGCTTTAATTCCATCCTTTATCATCGGAACTTTTACTACAATATTTTTGTGCAATTTTGCCAATTTTTTCCCTTCAGCAATCATTCCAACATAATCGGTAGAAATTACCTCCGCACTTACGTCTCCATCTACAATGTCACAGATTTTTTTGTAATGATTCCATACGTTTTTCTCTCCCACTATCCCCTCTTTAGCCATTAATGACGGATTGGTAGTGCAGCCATCTAAAATCCCTAAATCTGCTGCTTCTTTAATTTGTTCAAGATTTGCTGTATCAATAAAAAATTTCATACCCTTATTTTTGTTATAAATTGCAATATTAGATAAATAACCTGAAAAAACAGAAAAATGTTATACACTATATTTCTATACAATTATCTACAGTGCATACAATTGCTTAATGATATTTAAGGTTAATTTAGTACAGAAAATTTTACATTTGCATCTATGAATAAAAATAAGGCATTTTACCCGTTTATCATTTCTATCATTTTGGCCTCTGGCGTTTTTATTGGATATAAAATACAAGGAAGAAATATGTCAAAAAGCAGCATTTATAATTCAAATTCTAATACCAAATTAGATTATGTTTTAAGACTTATAGATGCTAAATATGTTGACAGTGTAAATGTAGAAAAACTATATGATGATGCTATCAGCAAGATGTTAACAGACTTAGATCCACATAGTGTTTATCTTCCACCTTTGGAAATGAAACATGAAGCAGAAATTATGGCTGGAAACTTTGAGGGTATTGGAATTGAGTTTTCTATTCAAAAAGATACTATTCAGGTAGTAACTCCTATTAGCGGAGGTCCATCCGAGCAAGCAGGAATTTCGGCTGGTGATAAAATTATAAAAATAAATGATACCATAGTTGCAGGAATAAAAATATCCAACGACATGGTGATGAAAAAATTAAAAGGTCCAAAAGATACAAAAGTAAAAATTACCGTTTTAAAAGCTAACAACCATAAATTAATTTCTTACACCATCAAAAGAGATAAAATTCCATTATACAGTGTAGATGCAGGTTTTATGTTGGATAAACAAACAGGATATATAAAAATTAATCGTTTTTCTAAAACTACCTATAAAGAATTTTATGATAAATTGGAAAATTTGGAAAAACAGGGAATGAAAAAACTCATTTTGGACTTACGTCAAAATCCGGGTGGTTTTATGGATCAGGCAACGGCTGTTGCAGATGAATTGATAGATGGAAATAAAACAATTGTATATACAGAAGGAAGAACCGTACCAAAAACGTATGACAAAGCAAGAACTCCCGGATTATTTGAAACAGGAGAATTAGCCGTTCTCATAGACGAGGGCTCTGCTTCGGCGAGCGAAATCGTAAGTGGTGCTGTTCAAGATTGGGACAGAGGCATTGTTATTGGGCGGCGTTCATTTGGAAAAGGATTAGTTCAACAAGAATATGAATTAGGAGATGGCAGTTCTGTTAGATTGACAATTGCTAAATATTACACCCCAAGCGGAAGATCTATACAACGCCCTTATGATGAAGATGTAGAAAATTATTATGGCGATATTTCCAAACGATATAAAGACGGCGAAGTATATAATCAAGACAGTATTAAACAAGATAAAAAGGAAGTTTACAAAACATTGATTAAGGGGCGAACTGTTTATGGCGGTGGTGGCATCACACCAGATATTTATATTCCTTTGGATACAAGTATGCTCAATGCTTTTGTATTAGAAGTTTATGGCTTAAATTTATTACAAGAATTTGCCTATAATTATTATGGCAACAACAAGGCTGAATTTGCAAATTACACAAATGCACAAGCATTTAATGCAAACTTTTCTATTAGCAATAATTTTTATACAGAATTTGTACAATACTGCCTTACTCATGGCGTAAGCAAAGAATCGGCAGTTTATGCTGATAAATCTAAGGCATTTTTAAGCAATAAACTAAAAGCCTATATTGCAAAACAAGGTTGGAAAACAGATGGGTTTTATTTGGTAGCGGCGCAGGATGACAAAGCTATACAACGCGCTTTACTGGAATTGGAAAAATAAAAACTGAACTTCAATAATAAATTCTATTTTATTTAAATTTTTCATGTTGTAAAATAATATCATGGAAACCATTTTCAATGATATTGCCCAAAACTACTGTCATTATTGAACTAAAGACAAAATTTCTGCTCCATTTTTGACCCCATTGTCATTTAATTTAGAATGTAAAATAATAAATTTCCCTTTCTTTCTATTTCATTTAGGAAAAGAAAAAAAGGGGAAATAAAAAACCCCGAAAAAATCGGGGTTTCAAATTTACTATTCGCCAAGTGCTTTTGCTTTGTCCAGCATATTCATACTGGCATATACTTTTTTGAGATTTTGTTTATAATCAGGATTTTTAGGATCTATTTCATGGGCTTTTTCTAAATTCGGAAGTGCTTGTTTAAACAATGCATCTCGCTCAGATTTTAGACGATCATATATCTTTCCATCTTTATCTTTAGCGTCATCTATAGAATTCATTTCTTTATTTTTAGCAACGCCTGCATTAAAATACATTACCCCCAAATTATAATAAGCATCTCCATAATCTGGCTTTAACTCAATTGCTTTTCCATAGAATTCTTTAGTTTTTTCTATGTTTTGGATTTTATCATATAACACTCCTAAATTAAAAGCAATAGAAGCATTAGTAGGGTCGTTCTTAAATGCAGTTGCAAATTTATCAATAGATGCCTGAATATCTGAATTGTCTAAAGTAGAATTTAATTCATGAATTTCTAAATTTTTATTATTCGGAAATTTTGCTCTTCCTTTGGTTAAAATTTTAGCTAATTCTTCTTTATTTTTTCTTGCTTCATAGATTTGTGCCAAAGATTCATATATTGAAGCATTGTTATAATCCATGTCTATTAATTTTTGAAGAATTGGAATTACTTCCTCTATTTTATTGGCATTTATACCTGCCATTGCAGTTGCATAAATAGCATTTGTATCAACCGTTGTGGTAAAACCTTTAGATAATAACAAATCATTAATGGAGCTACTGGCGGCAAAATGTTTGTAGGCATCTTCATAATTTTTATTATTAAAACGTCCTAATCCTTCATTAAAAAAGTAAACTTCCAAATTATTTAAAGAAGTGGTAAATGCTTTTTGTTTTTTAGGATTTGCTTCTAATTCAATTGCTTTAAAATAGGCATCTTTTGCATCAAATAAGGCAGTTGGATTTTGTGGGTAAAATATTTTAACTTCATAAATATTCCGATACACGTCTCCTTTTGTTGCCCATGCATCTACTCTGGTTTGTATTTCTGGGCTTTGTAGGGCGGCATCAATTTCTTTTTTGGCATCCATTACTTTTCCGTCATTCAAATACATTTGAGCGGAAGAAATTTTTGCTTTTTGTGCAAATGCTATTGAAGCAAAACAAACTAAGCTAAGACTCAAAAATATCCATTGTAATTTTCTCATGATTAAAAATTTAGTTTTATTTAATTAGTGGAATCTTCTTCTAATGTAGTGTTGTCATTCGTAGAAGTGTTGTCTTCTTTGTTTTCAATCACCGTATTGTCTATTTCACCATTTTCAATTTCTACTTCGTCCTCTTCGTGGTCTATTTTTGAAACTGCTGCAATGGCATCGTCATCTTTTAGTTTTATCAAACTTACGCCTTGTGTATTTCTGCCCATAGTCCGCAAGGTATTTAATCCAATGCGAATCGTCAAGCCTGATTTATTGATAATCATTAAATCATTTTCATCTGTAACAGAGGTAATGGCAATCATATTACCTGTTTTTTCTGTAACATTTAATGATATAACTCCTTTTCCGCCTCTTGAGGTAATTCGATAATCATCTAAAGCAGAACGTTTTCCATATCCATTTTCAGAAACCACCATGATGTCTTCTTTAATTTCTGCGGTTGTATCTGCACAAACCATGCCAATCAATTCATCGTCAGAAGCATCAATGGAAATCCCTCGAACGCCCGAGCCTGTTCTGCCAATTGCTCGCACACCAGCTTCGCTAAAGCGAACGGCTTTCCCTTTTTTAGAGCCCAAAATAATTTCACATTTCCCATTGGTGAGGGCGGCGGTTACTAGCTCATCTCCTTCTCTAACGGTAATAGCATTAACACCATTGGAGCGCGGACGGGAATATTCTCTCATCGAAGTTTTCTTCACCGTACCTTGCTTGGTCGCCATAATGATATTATGTGAATCTAAAAATTCTTCTTTTTTTAAATCTTCTACATTGATGAATGCTTTTATTTTATCGTCTTGCGGAATATTAATTACATTCTGAATTGGTCTTCCTTTGGAGGTTTTATTTCCTACTGGAATTTCATATACTTTCAACCAAAAACATTTTCCTTGTTCTGTGAACAACAACAAGTAATTATGTGTAGAGGCTACAAATAAATGTTCTATAAAATCAGCATCTCGGGTTTTTCCGCCTTGTGAGCCTTTTCCGCCTCTGTTTTGTTTTTTATATTCATCTAAAGAAGTACGTTTTACATATCCCAAATGAGAAATAGTAACCACCATTTCTTCTTCTGCAATCATATCTTCGTAAGAGATATTATCTCCATACATCACTATTTCAGAACGTCTTTCATCTCCGTATTTTTTTCTTACTTCTAACATTTCTTCTTTGATGATGGCAAAGCGCAAATGTTCATGTTCAAGAATTTCTTTCAAATGTGCAATTATATCAGAAACTTCTTTATGTTCTGCTCGAATTTTATCTATTTCAAGTCCTGTTAGACGTTGTAAGGTTAATGCCAATACTGCTTTTGCCTGAATTTCACTCATGCCAAAATTGGTCATCAATCCGTCTTTTGCCATTTCAGGATTTTTGGAATTTCTGATGAGTTTGATAACTTCATCCAAAGCATCTAAAGCGATCAAATAACCTTCTAAAATGTGTAATCTTTCTTCAGCTTTTTTAAGTTCAAACTTCGTTCTGCGGGTTACTACTTCATGTCTAAAATCAACAAAATGTCTAATAATATCTCGTAGGTTAAGTATTTCTGGTCTTCCTTTTACTAAAGCAATATTATTTACGCCGAAACTGGTTTGGAGGGGTGTATGTTGGTATAAATTATTCAATACAACATTTGGAATGGCGTCTCTTTTCAAATCGAATACTACTCGCAAACCATCTCTATCTGATTCATCTCTAATTTCAGAAATTCCGTCAATTTTCTTATCATTTACTAAATCGGCAGCGCGAGTGATAATCATTTTTGGTTCTATTTGATAAGGAACTTCAGAAATGATAATTTGTGTTCTGCCTTCTTTATTTTCTTCTATTCTTGCTCTTCCTCTTACACGTATTTTTCCACGGCCGGTACGCATAGCATCTCTTACGCCTTCGTACCCATAAATAATACCACCTGTAGGAAAATCGGGTGCTTTAACATATTTCATCAAATCATCTACAGTAATTTCATTATCATCTATGTATGCAATGATGCCATCTACTACTTCGGTTAAATTATGGGGTAGCATATTTGTTGCCATACCAACTGCAATACCGGAAGTGCCATTTACCAATAATTGAGGAATTCGAGTTGGCATAACGGTGGGCTCTTCCAAAGAGTCGTCAAAATTTAATTGAAAATCTACCGTTTCTTTGTGCAAGTCTTCCATCATATCTTCCGATATTTTTTTTAGTCTTGCTTCTGTATAACGCATAGCTGCTGGTGGATCGCCGTCAATAGAACCAAAGTTACCTTGTCCGTCTATTAATGTATAGCGCATCGACCATTCTTGTGCCATACGAACCATGGCCATATACACGGAGCTATCTCCATGTGGGTGATATTTACCTAATACTTCCCCTACGATACGAGCAGATTTTTTATAAGGTTTATTGGAAGTCATTCCTAATTCCGACATCCCGAATAATACTCTTCGATGAACTGGTTTTAAGCCATCTCTAACGTCCGGCAAGGCACGTGATACGATAACCGACATAGAATAATCTATGTAGGCAGATTTCATTTCATCTTCGATATTAATGTTAATAATACCCGGCCTATTTAAGCCTTCTAATTCTTCTGACATTTACGTTAAATTTTATCAAACAAAGATAGTAATTTTAGGTCGTTTTTTATAGAAATTGATATGTATAGTTTATCCACAAAAAGGTGCTAAAATCATTGCTTTTCAACGGATAAGGGTATCGAGTTTTTTATTTAATTAAACATTAAAAAATCTATTAACTTCGCTTTGGTGAAAAATACACATTTTGATGCCGATTTAATTGTTGTAGGCGGCGGTGCTGCTGGATTTTTTGCAGCCATAACAGCAGCCGAAAACAACCCAAATTTGAAAATTATAATTATAGAACAAGGCAATGAAGTTTTAGGGAAAGTAAAAATTTCTGGTGGTGGAAGATGCAATGTTACACATGCTTGTTTTGATGTAAAAGAACTTATTAAATTTTATCCGCGAGGACAGAAAGAGTTGCAAAGTGTTTTTTACAAATTTAATTGTGAGCATACCATTCAATGGTTTAATGAGAAGGGAATTGATTTAAAGACTGAAAATGATGGAAGAGTATTTCCTACTTCTAATACATCGAAAACGATTATAGACTGTTTTTTACAACAAATACATCTGCACCAAATACAAATTATTAAACAAGCTAAAGTTACTAATATTGATTTTGAACAGGATTTTAAAGTGCACTTTAACAACCAAATTTTAATTGCAAAAAAACTATTAATAGCCACTGGTAGCAGTAATACTATTTGGCAGCTATTACAACAAAAAGGACATTCTATTATTTCTCCTGTTCCGTCTTTATTTACGTTTAATATAAAAAGTGAAATAATAAGAGGATTAGAAGGGGTTTCATTTTCTTCTGTCTCTGTTCGTTTATTAGATTCTACTATCCAATCAGAGGGTGCTTTACTCATTACTCATTCTGGATTAAGCGGACCGGCGATACTCAAACTTTCTGCTTTTGCAGCACGAATTTTACAGGAAAGAAATTATTCCTCTTCTATTGAAATAAATTGGATAAATACTTCTTTGGATGAAACATTACAAATATTAAAAAATACTAAAGAAAATCAATCAAAAAAAATAGCGAGCAATTTTTCTCCCTTTCTTTTACCGAATCGTTTTTGGCTCAAAGTATTAGAATTTACAGGCATTTCTACTAATAAATTAGTGGCTGATTTTAGTAAAAATGATTTGCAAAATTTAGCACAAACACTTACGAAATCAATGTTAAAAGTACATTCTAAAAACACCAATAAAGACGAGTTTGTTACTGCTGGCGGAATAGATTTGAAAGAAGTAAATTTTAAAACAATGGAGAGTAAATTAATTCCAAATTTATATTTTGCTGGTGAAATATTAGATATTGATGCAGTAACCGGCGGATTTAATTTTCAAGCTGCTTGGGCTACTGGGTTTGTTGCAGGCACGAGTATTTAATATATTTTGTATAAATATTATCCGCTGAGGTAATTACTCTTTATAATTCATCAGTTGCAAACTGGTAAGTATAACAACAAGCGTAACACCAACATCGGCAGCAATGGCAAAAACTAAATTGCTATATCCCAAAAATGCTAAGAAAATAAATAACAATTTTACTGCAATGGCACCAAATGTATTGATTTTTATTCGCTGTATTGTTTTCTTACCGAGTCGAATTAAAAATGGAAGGAGCGATAATTTATCGTTCATCAATGCAATATTGGCGGTTTCTATAGCAGTATCGCTTCCGGCTGCTCCCATAGCAATCCCAACAGTACTTTGAGCCAATGCTGGCGCATCGTTGATGCCGTCACCTACCATGGCTACTGTTTTATATTGACTCAATAATTCTTTTATTTTTGTGGCCTTATCTTCTGGTAATAATCCACCATAAATTTTATTTATTCCAACGTGATGAGCAACGAATTGAGCTGCTTTTTCATTATCGCCAGTTAGCATTACTGAAACTATATTCATTGATTTCAATTCTTCTAAAGCGAGCGCACTATCGGGTTTTATTTCATCAGTCAGCGCAATGATACCAGCTATTCCTTTTCCAAAACTAACCACGACACTTGTTTTTCCTTCGTGTGAAAGTTGCTCTACTATTTGTTCTACTTCATCCGTTGCTTCTTCCTGTTCTTTGATGAAAGATAGTTTTCCCAATAGAATAGTTTCATCTTCACAAACCAAACATTGTGCCGTTGCACCTTTGCCTATAATATTATTAAATTTTTCTGTTTGATGCGGTGTGTATCCTTCTTTTCTGCTGGCAGCTACAATGGCTTGTGCTAATGGATGTTCACTAAAAATTTCTGCACCGGCAGTACAAGCCAGCAACTCTTCCCTGCTTGTATTATTTAAGGTAATAACATCGCATACGGTAGGCTTTCCGTAAGTAATAGTACGTGTTTTATCTAATGCAATAGCTTTAATATTTGCTAAAGCTTCTATGTATTTTCCACCTTTTACTAAAGCACCTTTGGAGGAGGCATTTCCTATTGCTGCATAAATAGCGACAGGTGTGGAAATAACCAAGGCACACGGACAAGCTATGACCAATAAGGTTATTGCTTGCAATAGCCAATGATTAAAATTAAGGTGCAGAACAAAAACAGGAACAATAAAAATGAATAAAGCTAATAGGATAACAGTTGGTGTATAATATTTTGAAAATTGTTGTATAAATTTTTGAGTGTCGCTTTTATTTGCAGAGGCTTCAAAGGTGAGTCGTATAATTTTTGAAAAGGTAGTATCTGCCGATAATTTAGTGGTTTCTATTTCCAAATAACCATTTTGATTGAGAGTGCCAGCAAAAACAGTGTCACCTAGTTTTTTTTCCATAGGAATAGGTTCTCCGGTAATGGTTGCTTCATCTATAGCAGCCTCTCCCAAAACAATTTTCCCATCTAGCGGAATCATCTCACCTGGTTTTATTTGAACAATAGAACCAACAGGAATTTTATCTATGGCAACATAATCATTTTGAATTTTTACCAATGCTTTTTTCGGTGATTTATTAACCAAATCATCCAAAGCAGATTTACTATTTTCAATTCCAATATCTTCCAACCTTTCTCCTAATACATATAATACAATTACTACTGCTGCTTCAGGATATTCTTGAAGATAAAATGCACCTATAACTGCAATCAACATTAATAAATTTATACTGCTAAAATTAAATTTTATAGCCGCTTTCAAGCCTTTCCACAAAACGTCGTATCCTATTGCCAAAATAAATACCCCAAAAACAATGGGCGAATATGGCATAGGAATATGAATACCAAGAATGCTTAATATTTCTAAAGTGAGTACAATAATTATAGAGAATAAAAGAAATAAAAACTTTTTATCGTGGAAAGGGAATTTCATAAAGAGTGTATTTACAATACAAAAGTATGGTATTTAATTTCTATAAAAAATAAATGAATATTAAAAATAACCTAAACCCAAAATAGATTATAAGTAACGCATGGTGCTGTTTATATATAAAAAAGATAAAAAAACAGTAAAATGCTGCATATTGTATAATGCAAGGGTGCGTGGGCAGTCAAAACGCGTGGCGTGCGTTGATATGTAGTGTAGGACGATTATTTTGGCTTGAAATACATAGTATTTATAAACTCTATAAAATAAATAAAAATATAGAATATTTTTTTCTTTCTATTTTTATCAAGAAAGAAGAAAAACAAAAATAAGCTAATAAAAAATAATCAATAAATATAAAATTAAACCGCACAACGTGTTATAAGTAATAATATCCTATACAAATATTATAAAAAGAGTTTTTTAATTTTTTTCGAAGAAATTAAATCCTAAATGGAGGGAAATTCAA
>JBDKHK010000059.1:0-25389 GCA_039797705.1 Bacteroidota bacterium | reverse complement strand
TTACCACTCTATTTCAATGATACTATTTTAACAAAAACAGTTTTATTTTGTTTGTAAAATAAAAACGATTTAAAAAATTATTCTTCTAAAATAAAAAACATGACAGAGCAAACATCTAATCATCATACACCAAAATCTACTTATGATATTGCGTTAATAGGTGGTGGAATTATGAGTGCTACTTTAGCAACACTACTACAGGAATTTGATTCTACTTTAAAAATTGTCATTTTTGAACGCTTAGGCAGGTTTGCCAAAGAAAGTTCTGCGGCATGGAATAATGCTGGCACTGGACATTCGGGTTTTTGTGAATTAAACTATACTACAGAAAAACCAGACGGCACAATGGACATTTCCAAATCGGCAAAAATATGTGAGGAGTTTGAAGTTTCTAAGCAACTTTGGTCTTATTTAATTAATAAAGGATACATAGACAAACCAAGAGAATTTATCAATTCATGTCCACACATGAGTTTAGTTTTTGGCGAAAAGGATGTTGATTTTTTGAAGAAGCGATATGAAGCGATGAAACAATCGCGTCTATTTGACCGAATGGAATTTACACAAGACTTTGACCAACTTAATAATTGGATTCCATTAGTTATGAAAGATAGAAAGAAAGAAGAAATTTTAGCCGCTACTAAAATGGATTTAGGAACAGATGTAAACTTTGGTACGTTAACTAGAAAATTAGGTAGATTTTTATACGACAAAACCGATGTTGATATATTTTTATTTCATGAAGTGGAAGATATTGACCCGCGGGAAGATGGGAAATGGACTTTGAAAGTTAAGGATCGTGTACACAAACAGAAATATGACATTACGGCTGATTTTGTATTTATTGGTGCTGGTGGTTATGCGCTTCCTTTATTGGAAAGTTCAGATATTGTAGAAAGTGAAGGGTATGGCGGATTTCCTGTTTCCGGCGAATGGTTGGTGACTCATAACCAAGAATTAGTAGAAAAGCATCATGCAAAAGTTTATACCAATGCTGCCTTAAATGCGCCACCTATGTCGGTTCCGCATTTAGATTTACGAATTATTGATGGTGAAAAAGCCTTATTATTTGGGCCATTTGCTGGGTTTTCTACTAAGTTTTTAAAAGATGGAAGTTATCTTGATTTGCCAGAAAGTGCAAATTTAAAAAACATAAAACCTTTGTTTGGTGCATGGTGGCATAATATTTCACTTACTAAATATTTAATAGAACAAGTAACTATGACAAAATCACAACGAATAGAACATTTACGTGATTTTATAAAAGATGCCAAAGCGGAAGATTGGGAATTAAAAGTAGCCGGACAACGCGTTCAAATTATCAAAAGAGATGCCGCTGAAGGTGGAAAATTAGAATTTGGAACAGAAGTCGTCATCAATAAAGCAGGAACGATTGCTTCTCTTTTGGGTGCATCGCCGGGAGCTTCTACAGCAGCACATGCAATGATTGAAGTATTAGAAAAATGTTTTGGTGAAAAATTAAATGGCGTTTGGAAAGAAAAATTAGTAGAAATGATTCCAAGTTATGGTCAAAATTTAGCCGAACATCCGGAAATAATAGATAAAATTAGAAATTATACCAAAGAGAAATTAGAGTTGGAATACTAAGTAAAAATTATTCTTCCCCTAAATCATTTTTTTCTTTTTCGTCTGTTTTAATTTCTTCCAATGGTTGATTTGGAGTGAATGTATTTTCTTCCGATTTAGGTTCTTCCATTATTTCATTAGATTTCATTTGAGAAATTATTTGTTCATCTATTTCAATTTTTACTGGCTCATTTGCTTGTTGCGCACGAATTTCTTTCGGGATATAATCATCTTTATGTCTATACCGTAAATACCTCTCCTTGCGTTCCTGTCTGCGTTCCTGTCTGCGTTCTTGCCTATTTTCTTGTTTTTCTATTCGAGCTATTTTGCGTTGTTCTACTTTTTCTGCTATTTCTATTTTCCATTTTGCCTCTTTTTCTAAGCGAGCCATCCGTTCTTCTTCTGTTTCCTCTTTTAGGATTTTTATTTTGGATGGAAGAATTTCAAAATCATCGTTTACTGGAATTTCAAATACCCACCAAAGAAATTTTATTTGAGCCGTTCCTATGCTTTTCATTTTTATAGGATGCGATAAAAAAGTAGAAATAGCTTGAAACAAGGAAGTGATGATACTTATTTCTGAAATAGAAGTGAGCACAGCATTATTTTTTCCTTTTATTTTGATGGGGTTTGAATATGTCAAACGCCCCACTTTTATATTATCTCGATTAAATAAATCTGTATTAATGGAAAGTAGTTTTATGGATAAAAAAAAGGAATTATGAATTCGAATATCAGTTTCTGTTTTTACAGAAGTTATTCCAATTTCTTTGGTACGCACCTCCACAATATCTATCATCTTATGTGTTGTAGCCTTTTGTACAACAAATTGTTTTATTTTATTTACAATGAATTCAAACATCTTTTATTGTTTACACAAAATCACCTAAGTTCAAGTAAAAAATTATTCAAAAAAAAAACGCAGGTTCATAAGCCGAATTCTGTTTCTACTTTATCATTTATCTGGGACAATCATCGCTGATTACCTCTATCCATCTACCCTCCAACATTAGGCGAGCCACCCTATATGAACGTTGGTTTACATGATGTTTCAGCGTTTGAGGTTTGCCTGAAGAATGTATTACTACAAACTTATTTTTCACCTTAGACGTATTGCTACGAATGATATTTTCTGTGGCACTTTCTCCCTTTTTGATTCAACAAAATGGAACAGCCGTTAACTGTCAAACTACTCTATGCTGTTCGGACTTTCCTTGCTAATTACTTAGCACGATAAAGCGACCTGCGTTGTAAAATTAAGAATTATGAGTAAGATTTAAGAATTATTTTTTTGAATCTATCTCTTGTGGTATTGTCAACTGATTTTATATTTTTTTATTGCTCGTTAATTTCTTCTACTTTTTCTAAAATGAGATAAGTAGTATCGTATTCATTTTTCGCATCTTTTGGAATAAACTCTCGGTGTTTTACTAACCAATGTTCGTCTTCGTATTCAAAGTAAACATCGCCTTCTATTTCGCTGTGTACTATTGTTAGATGAATAACATCCGTAACTGGCAAAATTTGAGCAAAAATTTCTCCTCCTCCAATTACAAAAATTTCTTCTTGTTTTTGTTGGATTGCATAATTAATTGCGTCTATAATATTAGGAAATACAAGACAATTTTCTACATCACAAGTAAAATTGCGGGAAACAATTAATGAAGTTCTATTGGGTAATGGTTTTCCAATGGATTCAAATGTTTTTCTTCCCATGAGCATAAAATGTCCGGTCGTAATGTGTTTAAATCTTTTTAAATCTTCAGACAATCGCCAAGCCAATTGGTTGTCTTTCCCAATTACACCATTTTCAGCAACTGCTACTACGATAGAAATTTTCATGTTGTTAGTCCATAGCCGACAGTCCACAGCCGACAATTTATTTTATTATAATTATAAATAATGAACAGTGGACTGCCCATCAAACACCTATACAGCTACGTCCCCTTTTATATGCGGATGGCTTTGATAATTTATCAATTCAAAATCTTCATATTTAAAATCAAAAACAGAAGATACATTTGGATTAATATGCATTTTTGGCAATTCATACGGAGTCCTACTTAATTGTAATTGCACCTGATCTATATGATTGCTATAAATATGAGCATCTCCAAAAGTATGTACAAAATCACCTAATTCAAAACTACAAACTTGTGCGATCATCATGGTAAACAGCGCATAAGATGCAATATTAAACGGCACGCCAAGAAATGCATCAGCACTGCGTTGGTATAGCTGGCAAGATAATTTATTGTCTATCACATAAAACTGAAATAGCGTATGGCAAGGTGGCAAAGTCATTTGTTCAATGTCTGCTACATTCCATGCCGAAATAATATGCCGTCGAGAATCAGGATTGTGTTTTAAATTGTGTATTAAAATAGCTAATTGGTCAATCTCGCCACCTTTGCCATCCGGCCAGTGCCGCCATTGATGACCGTACACCGGTCCCAGTTCTCCATATAGTTTTGCAAATTCATCCTCTTGAGCAATTTTTTCGGCAAATGCTTTCATTGTTTCACCTTTAAAATCGCTGCTTTTTTGATATTTTGCATAAGGCCAGTCGTTCCAAATATTGCAACCGTTTTTGCATAAATATTGAATATTAGTATCGCCAGCTATGAACCATAACAGTTCATGAATAATAGATTTTATATGTGATTTTTTGGTTGTTACCAATGGAAATCCATTGTTCAAATCAAATCGCATTTGATAGCCAAAAACACTCTTGGTACCAGTGCCGGTACGGTCATTTTTTTGAGTGCCGTTTTCTAAAATATGTTGCAAAAATTGTTGGTACTGTTGCATGACATAAAAATAGTGGATTGCAATAAATTTTTCATGGCAAATTACTGACAATTTATAGAGTGTTGATATTTGTATAGTTGGCAGTCCACGGTGGACAATCCACGGTGAACTGCTGAAAATATTTTCTTTTATCTTTAATCTTTTCTCCTTTATGTGGAAATTTAAAATTAATCTCTGCGTCTTGCACCCATAAATAAGGAGATGTAATACAATAAAGTTACCAAAGAACCTAAAGCAGCTACCACATAAGTAGAGGCCGCCCATCCTAAGGCATTTTTAGCTTTTTGATATTCTTCACCTACTAACAATTGTGTGCTGTCTAACCATTTTAATGCACGTGCAGAGGCATCAAATTCTACAGGTAACGTAATAAAACTAAACAATGTAGTGAATGAAAATAAAACGATTCCTATTAATAACACCCATGGAATTTTGGTAAACATCAATACTGCCAAACCACCTAAAATCACCCATTGTACATATTGTGAACTTACCTGCACGACTGGTACTAATTTAGAGCGCATGGTTAGCCATGCATAAGCGGTGTTGTGTTGTACCGCATGTCCACATTCGTGAGCAGCTACTGCGGCAGCGGCAACATTGGATTGCGCATAAACCCAATCGCTTAAATTGACTGTTTTGTCCATTGGATTGTAATGGTCGGTCAAGGCGCCTGGCACGGAAATTACTTTCACGTCATAAATACCATTTTCACGCAACATTTTTTCAGCTACTTCTCTACCTGTAAGTCGGATTGGCATTTGAGAATATTCTTTAAACCGTCGTTGCATGGTGGAACTTACATACCAACTCACGCCCATAATTAAAATCGAAATCAAATAAATTCCTGTCATTTGTAGTTATAATTTAAAAGAGATAACAAAGATATGTATTATAAAGTTCCAAAAAACGCTGAAGATGGCTGTAGAAAATATTACTATGTATCGCCACGTAATTTTCGGTATCGTTTGCGGGCCTCTATGGAGAAAGTACTGTCTTTGTATTCTACTATGATTTTTTCGTAATAATTTTTAGCTTTTTCCTCTTCCTTCAAATAGAATTGATACAAATCGCCCAAATAAAATAAGGCATTATCGGCTAAAATATCATCGCCATAATTATCTACTATTTTTTGAAGATAAGAAGCTGCTTTATCATAATGTTGTCTATCTTTTTCAATGTTGTATTTCAAAAATAAAATATCATCTTGCAAGGCTGTTTGCGGATAGTATTGCAATATAAAATTCAACGTGTCTTCGGCTTCGTCCAATTTATTTTGGTAGCGCAACAAATCGGCTTTAGCAAATTTTAATAAAGCAAAATCTGTATCATCTGTATTGAGGTTGTCTAAGATAAAAACAGATAAGTCAATAGCATCGTTGGATATATATTCTGTGGTGTTTGCCTTAATTATTTTCAATTGTGTTTGTGCCCAACCAAAATCGCCTTTGTAATAAGCTAGTTTTGCGTTTCTAAATTTTGCTTCTTCTCCCAGTGGATTTCCTTTTTCATTTTTCTCTACTTGCGTGTAAAGTAATAAACTTTCCCAGGGTTGGTCATTTATGATATAATAATCGCCGAGGTATAATTTAGCCTTGCTTAATACATCTTTAGCCATTCGGTTGTTTTCAGTAATTGGTATCAATAAAGCAATGGCGGAATCTATATCGTGCATATATAATGCTTCTAACTGGGCAAGCTCTAAGGTAGCGGTGGTAACAGTATATTCATTATTAAAATTTTTGATAAAATCTTGATAAGTTTTTTTTAAAGAAAGTAATTGTTCGCGGGTATAATTGGGCGAATTAACGATTTTATCTCTTTTTACGTTAATGAGTTCTAAATTAGCTGTAACGTACGAAGAAAATTGCGGTCCTTTATCAATGA
This sequence comes from Bacteroidota bacterium, assembly GCA_039797705.1. Classification (GTDB taxonomy): domain Bacteria; phylum Bacteroidota; class Bacteroidia; order Chitinophagales; family JADIYW01; genus JADJSS01. The sequence continues at coordinate 19,104 of JBDKHK010000059.1, read as the reverse complement.
TATACTGATAGCCTTTGGCGGCGGCATCGTAATCTTTTTGTATTGCAGCGGTGCGGGAGATGCGCAATACATTTTCTCCATCTTCTCTGCGCATCATATCCAATGATTTTGCTTGAAGAATGGCGCCGTCAAAATCGTTGCGTTGCATATAAAGCCAAACTAATAAATCTTGATAGGCATATTCACTTTTAGTTGCTTGTACTCGTTTTAATAATTCTTTTTCTAAGGCATCTTTTAATTTTTCTTCTGTCAATACTGCTTGCAGTCCATTTTCTATTGGTGTAAGATCATTTGCCTGAAATGGTGCTTCATTCAAATAGGCATTTATCATGCCATTCCAATCATTTTTTAAGTATAATAGTTTGGCGATATTTAAATTAAAAGCATTTTTGTCTTTTAATATTTCTTTTCCTTTTTCATACGCTCTTTGTGCAAAATCCAACTGTTTGAGCTGAATAAATTTTTCTGCAATTTGCGAAATAGTGTATCTGTCGGGTTTTAGTTCTTTGATGGTTTTATTGAATTGTTTGTTGGCTTCTTCTTCTTTGTTTTGTTTTAAATATAAATCGGCCAAATCCATTAAATACAAAGGATTATTTCCGGATTGTTTGTAAATGGTTTTGATTGTTTTTTCAGCTTTATCAAAATCTTTTAATAGTATTAGTACATTAAGATAATCAGCATAATATTCGGCTGGATTTTGCTGAAATAAATCGTTGTAATATTCGGATGCTTTGGCATATTCTCCGTTTTCAAAAAACTGACGTGCCAAAAATACATCGTAATCTCCTGACTGGGCAAAAGTGGCAGTAGTAAAAAATAGAAAGAAAATAAAGTAGCTTTTTTTCACGTAATAAACTTATCAAAAATAATGCTAAAAGTGAAGTTAAATAGTCTTATGCTTTTTTTAAGAATATTGATATGGCTATCAATACCCCGACTATATTTGCGGCAATATCCAACACATCAAAGGTTCTGTTGCTTATCAGAGAGGTTCCTTGAATAAATTCTATCAATATACCTTGTGCAATACAAATAAAACTTGCTATGATAATGACTTTTTTGTTTGGATTTGGTGGAATACGAACCAATAGAAAGAACAAAACAATGTATAGTCCGGCATGTACTATTTTGTCAAAATAGATTTTATCTAACCAATTTTCTTTGGGTAATTTACCACCAGGAATAAAACAGACAAAAAATATAAATGCCGACCATACAATAGCCGGCAAATAGTATTTGATATTTATTTTATTTTTCATGCGATTACTCCTTTTGCTCGCATTGTCAATTTTGTATTATCCAATAAGTGCCTGATAAGCTGCTGCGTCTAATAAATCGTCTAATTCTGCTGGATGTGCAATTTTTATTTTCACCATCCATCCTTCGCCATAAGGATCGCTATTTACAAGCTCTGGTTTATCTTTTAATGCTTCATTAAATTCGATTACTTCACCACTAATAGGCAAATACAAATCAGATACTGTTTTTACGGCTTCTACGGTTCCGAAAATAGCATTTTTATCTAAATTATCGCCTACGCAATCAATATCGACATAAATAATATCGCCTAATTCACCTTGTGCAAAAGCGGTAATACCTATAGTGCCCGTGTCACCTTCTACTTTTACCCATTCATGTTCTTTGGAATACTTTAAATCAGCAGGAATACTCATAATTATTTATTTTGTACGAAAATAAGATTTTTGTTTCAATTCAAAAAGTTATATCGCTTAATTGTTGAATATATCTTTACGGTGTTAAGGAGAAGCGGAAAGTAATACCACCGCGGTGTGATTTGGTTGGGTAGGAGGCTAATGTTGCGGGGTTTATTCTTCTGAAATCATAAAACAAGCGGACGTTCAATTTATTATTGATGATATAATCAATAGTGGCAGCCAGTGAGATACTTTTTTGTCCGCGAGTAGGCTCTGCTATATTTTGGTCAAGTCGGTAATTTACGGTTTTGTCATCGCGATAGGAGAAATCGGCTCTTAGGTTAATGTCATTATTCAAAGTGATGCGTTTTCCTTTTATTTTGAACGGTAATTTGAATTTTGCTAATTTATATCCTAAGGCGGCGGTGTATTCGGTCGTGCGGGTTTCAGTAAGTCGATAATCTAACATACTAAGACCAAGTGTACGTGCTTTTTTAAATTCAAAATTGGTGATTAATGAATTTTTCCACGTAATTTCTACGCCTATTAATGGAGACAATTGTTCTGTTATATTTACTTGTGGAATAGAATAATAAGCATAATAGTTGCCCGACAAAGAATCTATCAACTGAGGTACATAAAATAAATCTTCATTGTAATATCCTGGTGTTCCTAAATAATTTAGATTGGTGACGTAAGAACCAATGCTAAAAGTGGAGCTATAACCATGGTTGATATTAAAAGAAGTAAATAGTTTTTTGCCCCATTTGGTTTTTGCAAAACCGCTATAACTAATGCGCCAATTAGGCAATGGTAATGTTTTTAATGGATTTAGCTTTACATTGTCCGGATTTTTTCCTGTATAAGCTGCAATAAGGGACGGAACTAAAACATATTGTGAAAAAGGTCCATAACCTTCTTTAAAACTAGGTAATTTTATGCTGTCGTTGATATAAATATCAGTTGAATTTGGATTTTTATCTCCAAATTTCTGCGAGTAGGTTTCTCGTAATTCTTGAAATTTTAAAAATGCATTACTGAAATTATTTTTATCTACTTTACTAAAAATCGTTTTTACCATTAAGAATGACATGGACATATTTCCATTCACTTGTGGCGTGAGGTGCATAAAATTTCCATTGGCAGAAGTTGCCTTAAAGAAGTCAGAATAAGTTTCGCCTCTTGTTTTTTGTAGAGATATATCCACACGCAAATCACGATAAGGCTCTAAGGAAACTTTCAGGTTCATGCTTTGCTGCCTGGTTTGTATAAATTGATAATTCAACAAAGTATCTTTAGACATCCAATTTTTTTGAGCTATTGCATTTAGCCAGTTGGTATCTTTTTGAGCGCCAAATAGGAAAGCGGCACCGGGAGCCCGTTGTTTAAAGTTTTCTCCAAATAAAACTGGTGATGGCATAAAACCCGGTAGTACAGTCGTGCGTTTTACGTCGTAACTAAAGGAGGCACGTTGCAACATCGTCAGCGGGCGCATTACATAATCCAAAGCCGGATTTGCTGGTTCTGGCATTTGTCGTTTTTCTAATTTAAGCTGGCGCAGGTCATTTTTTAATTGTTTCTTTTCGGCAATTAATTTTTTAATATCTTCTTTTGTTTTGGAAGTATCTATTTTGGCTTTTTCTATCTCGTCTATCTTTTTTTGAATTGTTTCTTTTTTCTTATCAATTTTAATTTTTGCATTATTTTCTTGCTCTTTATATTTAATCAATAAGTCCGCGTATTCTTTCTTAGTCTTTTTTAAATCTGGTTGGGTGAATGGTTTTAAGAATTTTGATTTTTGATAGAGTGATTTAAAATTTACATCTGCTGTAATTTGGTAATCTTGTCCATTTCTAATAGTATTTCCTAAACTAGTAAGTGCTAATGGAGCTGCCATCCAAGAGTAAGAAGCACTGTAACGTGTTCTTACATTTATCCAATCTAAAGAAGGGAAGAGTTGGAAAGGTAAATTATAAGATGCATTGAAAATATGATCGTAATTTATATTTCTTCCAAATTTCCAAAAGTTCCGTTTTACGGTATCTCTTTTTGCTTTGGTGTCTAAAGCCCCTTCAGGCTCATCAATGCGTGCTTTATTATTTGCCGTAAAATCTATATTGATAGATCGGGTAAGGCTATACCGAACACTCCAAAAACGATCCCAAGTAAAATATTTATTGAAAGTTGGTTTTAATTCTAAATCATCACCGCTAATATTTCTAATTTTTTGATACCCATATTGCCGATTGATGTCTGTTCGGAAAGCAACTGAATTTGGTTTCAAATTCAAGTTGAATTCTTTGACAGGTTTTAGGTGGATACTATTATTTTTTAATTTTTTAAAGGGCTGCCATACCAAAGGTTTGGGTGAAAAATTCCAACCCAAAGAGCCGCGATGTTTGGTAATGACTTCTTTTTCAATAATGGGATTGTGGTTTTCAGTTTGCGTGTAAGCATACGTTACATTAAAATTTTCTACATCATACACCCGAGGTTCTTTATTATTAGTTTTTACTTTTTGAAGATTGGTAACGTTTACACTTTTGATGGTGGTTACATCTTGTGCTACATATTTTACAGAATCTATCAATTCTTTTTTGCGTGCTTGTGTCAAATTTTCATTCATTTCAATCACTTTGAATTTGTCTTTTAATTTGACATCTAATTCATAAGGATCATATTGTGGTGTACTGATGGCTTGTGAGAATTGTGCATACACTGGAATTTTAAGCCCTACTTTTTCGGGGATTAAATTTCCTAATTGCAAATTTGTTGCAATATCATATTGATAGTAATTATCTCTGTATCGTTGGTTGAGTCGTTGTTCCAAATTGCCGTATCCGATGGTGTGTAAATTTCCGGACATAACGATACTTCCTAAATTTCCTAATTGCATATCCACACGTCCAAGTGCAGCCCAACCGCCTTGTTCATCAAAGCCTGACAGGCGCAATTCATTTACCCAAACTTCGGCACATTTTGCTAATCCATCATCTGTATTGTCATTTTCACCAATAATGCGTTTTGGATTTTTTACACCTATCATAAATACAGAGGCAACACCTAAGTCCGGATTTCCTTTAATGCTAATTTTTGAGCCATTTCCTAATACAACATCGTACGGTAATATTAATGATGCATTGCTTATATTTCTAAGTTGTTTTATTTTGGTAAGGCTATCTAACAATATATTTATTTCATTGGAATCTGGCCAAATAAGTCTTCTGTCTAATTCGCTTGTAGGGTTGTAATGCATAGGTTGCGTTACTTTTAAAGGCAACTCGTATTCATAATAATTATCTGTAAAGTCAGAACCAATGCGAATAAATGCGTGGATGTCATTATCTTTTATTGGGAATAAAGAACCTTTATCTTTTGGGAAATTTTCGGCGTGTGTAAATAATTTTAAGCGTTTATAATTTCGCAAATCGAGGTTTGTAGTTTTAAATACGGCACGGGCATCGCCGTCTTGCAATTCGCATACTTGCAAACTCATTGCTTGCTCGTTTTGCAATGCATTATTGTAGCCGCTGATATTTTGTTCGCGAACAATACCAGGTGGAATAGCATAAGGAATCGGTGAGCGCAAAGAGTTTTCTTCCACACTTACGGATGTAACATTAAAATCAGTACTGGAGGCTTCATCGCCAGGCAGTTGTTCGCCAGCATTTGCCAATGATAAATCATATTTTCTCCATTGATTTCTCACCAATGCCAATTGTGCGAAACGCAAGGTTACGCTGTCTGTAAAATCAGACATAATTAAGCGGATGAAACGGATAGAACGAAAGTCAGAAATATTTCCCACACGTGCTTCGTATTCTTTTACCGGTATTTTTATTTGGTACCAATCTGCATATTGATTTCCATTAATCGTATCGGTCACTTTATCGGTCACATAAGGAGAGGTAGCTAATGTAGTAGGGTCAAATGAAATTTTATATTGAAAATATTCGTCCGTTTCGTTGAGGGTGTTATCATTGTTTAAATCTTCTGTATCTGGTTGTGTTTTTGAATTTCCGTTTACATCTTTATTGTTGATATTATTGGAGGAGTTTCCTTGTGTATTGGAAAAATGTTTGTATCGCGTAATGACTCCATCGTCTGGAGAGTAATAAGTATTATCTCTATTGAATTTATAATTATCTCCAGAAGGGTCTTCGTTGGCTTTAGCTAAAACGGCAGAATTGGTTACTACGGTTGGGAGTTTAGTTAGATAATCTGCAAAATGAATTCTTTCACCATCATCATCCAATCCATCCAATCCAACATCTTGTTTTTTAATTACCTCGGGGTCTGCATCGAAACTGTTGGTCAAAGCATTTTGTATAGTGGGTGTCACTCCCCAAGCAGATGTATCCACGGTTGTTCCTCCGCCTGGTCGGGGTAATCCATTTTCATATAGTTTTCGAGAATCTTTTAAAATATCTTCTGATAAATTTCCCAATTGGATGTACAAATTTCCTTTTCGGTTGGCTCCTGGGTATTTAAATGGATCTAATACCCAGAATTGAATAAATTCAACATTAGCGGCTTCAAAGTCGCTGGCACTTTCTATGGTGCGCATAACACCTCCCCATCGGGTTTCTGGGTTATTTAATTTTCCATTTACATTCACCCCTTTTGAATAAGGAGTAGGTGTCGTTTCAAAATTATAGGGTCCTTTTTCTTCGGGGAAATAGGATAAATCTAAGGTGTATAATGGTGGATTGGTAATGGTTGAATTTTGCCTATTTATAAATACATCATTTTCAAAATATTGACGGGTATAAATATTATTGGCTGTTTCTTGTTGCAGTGGTTTACTCAATGGATTACTGCCGCCACTACTTTGAAAAACAGGATCTATGGAATACCATGATAATTTTGCCCGATTAAATCCGTAAACTAAGCTATCACTTAACCTCGTTTCTGGAAATTTTTCTGCTCCATAAATATTTGGCATTTCTTTGGGTGCAGATGCTAATGACCACGACAGGTAACTTCCTTTTAAATCAAAATTAGTACTGGCGCCTTCAAAATCATCTACATAAACGGTGCCTGCTTTATCTATATTAATGGCTTTTGCGTGTCCTGGCATAAAATAAGCTGCTTCTGCCGCTATTGCAACTCTGGAGGGTGCTTTAGTGTCTTGCGCCGTAAGTCTATTAAAAAATCGAGTGATACCTTTTGATTCTGTTTCATAGTTTAAATCCAATCCAATGATATTATTTTTAACTGGATCATCATTAAAATTAACTTTTTGTGTAAATGGTTTTTCTGCCAATCGCATGTGAGTAAAACCAATATTAAATTTTTTATTAACGGCATAATCTAATCTCGTTCCGAACAAAGATTTATTGACTACACCGAATAAAATATTATTTTCAAATTTTATATCTATCGGAACGCCGGAATTTAAAACCCCTTGATTGATGATAGATATTTCACCAATTCCATAATTAACCGTATAGTCAATATTTTCTTTTAGTTGATTTCCTCCTGCATTTACAGTAACAGAGCCTTGTGGTAAATTAAATGCTCCCGGCAATCGGAAGGTGCTATTATCCGTTCCTCTATAAGAACCTTTCATCACAAATCGATTAAATTCGGGAAATTGTTGGGCGGCAAATTTAGTGGTGTCATATAAATAACGATATGCGTATTTTGCGGCAACAGTAGGGTCTCCAATAGCATTGGCTAACGAACTACCAAACGGCTCTAAAACTGGGAAATAAATTTTTCCATTTTTGGGATTGATCGTTACATTTGGAATAAAATCAAACCGACCATCGGGCTGTGGGTCTAATTGGTTATTAAGATTGTCTAAATTTAGTACATGTAATAATTGTTTGCCTGAAATATTTCCTGCCTCTGGCAAATAGCGTTTTTGACCGCCACCTGGGTCAATGTAATAAATGTCAAATAAAAATTGCTCTTGACTAACATTAAATGCTCCTAAGGAATATACGTTTTTCATCATCAAATTCCAAATGGGTTCAAAGGTTCTTACGGAAGTCGCTTTCAACATTTTTAAAGCTAAAATTTGATCTTTGGTTTTGGTGGTATCTGCCAAGGGAGGTAGGTCTGTTGCAAACTCTCCTAATTGATATACTTTGCCGTTTACGGTATATTGAATGGCTACTCCTAATACTTCGTCTGGTCGTAGTTGTTGATTAAGGGAAATATATCCTAATTGTGCATTGAAAACATATTCTGTTGGGGCTAATTTTCTGGCACTTACTTTTTCAAAATCATCGACAGAATGGAGGCCGTTACTTTCTAAGAAACTAATACATCTGCTGGGATCTCTAAAGTTTGCAGCATTGGGGCTGCGGGTAAGGAGGTTATAAAGGTTATTGGAATTGTTTTCAGGAAATGTTCCTCCGTTGCTAAAAATAGAAGTGGTATTGTATATTTTTCCGGTTTCACCGAGGTCTTGAAATGCAACCATTTCTCGCACGTCTTCGGTTTGGCGGGTTTTGTTCGTCACCCAAACTTCAATTTTATTAATAACCGTTTGAGCACTCACAAAGGGTAATTTGCTTAAATTTTGCTCATACGTATCTCTAAAATATTGAGCTATAAAAAAGTGTCTATTGTCTTCGTATTCATCTGCTTTGATGGAGAATTTTTTAGTTTGGGCGCCATTTTCAATTCGAACATTTTCTGTTTTAGATTTCTGTTGCGAAAGCACGTTCGTAATGGTTAATCTTCCGAATTGTAGTTGTGTTTTTATACCAAATAAATTTTGTGGTCCTTTGATTAAAGAACTACGCAATGGCATACTAACATTTCCAAATTCAATTCCTTTAATGATATCGTCTTCCTTTCCTTTGTATCCTAATTTTAATTGATTTTCGAAAGCAAATCCAGATTTAGTATTATAATTAATTCCCAATTTCATTTTATCTCCAATGGAGGCTTGTAAGCCTAATTGGATATTCATATCAAAATCGAAATTGATATTGCGTCGTTGATTTTGCAACAATACAGGGTTATTTACGCGTTGGGAATTTACACCAATAGTTACATCAACATTGCCTTGTGGTTTTATTTCTATTTTTGTACCGCCTAAGAAGCGATTAAATAACTCAGGTCCTTGATATAAAAATGGTTGTTTGCTTTTGCGTTCTGCAAGGTCGATAGCACGGGAGCGTTGTTGGAAATAATTTTGTTCTGATTCTTTACTATTATATTGTAAAAATTCGTCATACGTCATGTAAGTGGGCGTTTTGTAATAAGTATCGCCTATTTTTTCATATACCACATATTTATTGGTTGCTGGGTCGTATTCTATTTTTTTGTCAATTATTTTAGGGTCTTTTAAATCAATAGCGGATTTGGAAGGGGTGATTAAAAAATCTGTATTTCTATCTTCGATAGGATACCGAAGTTTTTTGGTAGTATCTATTTGTGCAAATGTAGTTAGTGCGCCAAAAAGAGTGGCAAAAAACAGGAGAGTACGAATGTAAGTATTTGTTTTTCTTTTCACTAAATAAAAAATGTAAAGCGTAAAATTATAAATTTTTTAAGCTCAATTTAATTAATTCTTCTACCAAATGAATGGAAGGATTTTCTTTTGTAGCTTTTTGTATGGCTTTTTCTGCCTGAGCTTTTTGAAAACCCAGCATGGTTAATGCTGCCAAAGCCTCCTCTGTCAATACAGAGAGATTGCCGTGTATTGATGAAGAATCCATTTCTTCATGCAAGGAATCTTTTTTTAGTTTATCTTTTAATTCCAAAATTAATCGTTGTGCTGATTTGGGGCCAATCCCTTTTATTGATTGTATTAAACGTACATCTCCTTGAATTATTGCTTTTTGAAATTCTTGAACACTCATGGACGACAAAACCAATCGGGCTGTATTGGGTCCGATGCCTGATACGCTAATCAAATGAAGGAATAAATTTTTTTCTATTTCTGTAAAAAAACCATAGAGTAATTGTGCATCTTCTCTCACCACTAAGTGGGTGAATAGTTTTACTTTCTCTCTGTTTTCGATTTCTGAATATGTGTAGAGCGATATATTTACAAAATATCCTACTCCATTGCAATCGAGGTACACATGTGTAGGCGTTTTGAATGTAATGGTTCCGTTTAAATAGGCAAACATAGTTTTGTGTTGACTACAATATAGAGTAGTTGGACAAAAATACCAAATAATCTATAAGTTTATAGCAAAAATAAAATTGGAAAGCAAAAAAATGGCTGATGGTGGGCTTATTTACATGCTATTTTACGAATTTTTAAAACATCGCCTTTGTGTAAAATTGGGTTTTTTTTCAAATTATTCCATTTTATAATGTCTTGTACGCTTACTTCATCAAATTTTTGGGCAATAGACCATAATGTTTCGCCATTTTTTACAGTATGTTTTTGAAAACAATCTTTTTTGGCAATTATTTTTACAGGATTAATTTTATCTATAAAAGAGGTATTTTCATTAATTTTTTCTCCTCGTGCCACCTTATCTTTTTCTTCCTGTGTCGTTATTTTTGCGCTTAAATCATCTTTAATATTTTTACTTAAATAGTTGAACCGAACAAATTTCTTATAATCATTTTTATGAATATAAATTAGTAATTCATCCTTTGGGTGAATATTGTTTCCTGTTATAGCATTCCATCGGCGAATATCCTTTACATTACAATGAAACCAAGAAGCGATGTTTCCCAAATTGTCTCCCTTTTGTACAGAATAGGCAATAGTTTTATACTCATTATTGTCTTCTTTTAGAAGATGGGCGGATTGGATAGTGGCAGTACTATTTTTTGAATTAGGAATAGTTGGAACGGATTTCCACTCCTCTTTTGTATTTGGATTTTTAGTATTAGATTTTATTGCTGGGTTGGATGGTGTTGTTGCTGTTTCAAGAGTAGTTTCGATAGATTCTGTATTGTTATTTTCGGATATGGCTGATGTTGGGTTAATAGGTTGCTCTGCTAATGGATATTGAATGTTTTGATAAATAGAATCTTGATATTGATTCAACCAGCCAATTCTTGATTCTGGAAGGTTCAAAATAAAACCAGCAGGAATATATGTTGTTAATAAAGAAGGATTTTCATCTATGATAAATTGCTTTGGGAGCTCTAAAATTTTTGCTAAATCTGTTAACAAATATTTTTGTCTAATAGTGATGCGCTGCGTATTTTCCCATTCCATCGACAAGGGCTCAACGCCATATTTATCGGCATATTTCATAGCATATACCACGGCAATGAAGGAGGGTACGTAAGCTTGTGTTTCTAAGGGAAGGAATGGTTTTACATCCCAAAAATTCATCGAGCCTCCTGCTTTTTTGATGGCTCGGTTTACATTTCCTGCTCCACAATTATAAGAAGCAATAGCTAACTGCCAGTTGCCATAGAGATTGTACATTTCTTTCAAGTATTTGCAAGCTGCCTCACAGGCTAAAAATGGGTCTCGTCGTTCATCTATTTGTTTGGAGATTTTCAGTTCGTATCGCAATGCGGTGCTATACATAAATTGCCAAGGGCCGCTGGCACCTGCTCTGGATAATGCGAATGGATTAAGTGCCGATTCCACCACTGCCAGGTATTTCATTTCGTCCGGAATGCCATATTTTGCAAGTATGGGTTCAAAAATTGGGAAGAATTTTTTTGCCCGACCCAACATTTTTGCTAAATGTGTGCGGCGTTTTTCATGTGTATTATAGGATATGTATTTTTGAACATGGTCATTATAATCTAAAGGTATTGCATGTTGTATTTTTTTTAGCCTAACTGCTATTTGTGCGCTTAAAACTACAGGGTCTGGGTCGTCTTTAAATAGTTGTGCTTCTGATGGCAATTCTATGTCTTGTGGTAAGTCGTTAAATTGTGAAGATGCTGGCAGTGTCTGCCCGTAAACAGGACCAAAGGTGAGACAAAAAAATAATATAATATATAAAGATAGTGACTGTTTCATTCGTATAGGTGCAAGATAAGCAAATTGCCTTTTTTTATAATGACAATACGTGTTTTTAGGATTTTTTTAGAGATTTCCCCTTTCCTTCGTATAAATAGGTGGAAAAAATTCAAATTGTAGTAATTTGTAATAAAAATGGATATTGTCGTCCAATTAGAATAAGACAAATTGTTCACCATCGAACCTTAATAACACATTACTCTAACAGTTCTTAAGTGAGCTGTACATAATGGTGTTTGGCAAAAATACTCAGGTTATTTATTTTCAGGAAGCTTTTTGCTTTCGTCTTCTTTTAACCCTTTTTCAAATTCGTCTTGAAGGTTATTCTTAGCGTTGTTAAATTCACGAATTCCTTTTCCTAATCCTTTCATTAATTCAGGAATTTTTTTACCTCCAAAAAGCAAAACTACTATTGCCAATATAAACCATAATTCAGGTCCATGCATTCCAAACATACAAATAGATTTGGTACAAAGTTACAAATTTAAATGGTAAGATGACCAATTCAGCATGGTGCTTGTGTTATAATTTGTTTAAAAAGAAATAATCAATCGTCTATGTCTTTAAATTTATCAATTTCTCGTCTATCTCTTTTGGTTGGTCTGCCCGAACCTTTATCTCTTACTTCATAAAATACAGATGGGAAAAGCAATTTGTTTTTTTCTTCAGGCGGCGTTAAGTCTTCATAACAAGCAATGGCAATAGGTGCTCCAACACGTTTTTCTATTATTTTAATTACTTTAAAAGTTGATTTTTCACCCTGTTTGTTCAGTTGAATGGTTTGTCCGGGTTTGAGTAAATAGGATGCTTTTACGGATTCTCCATTTATTTTTACCTTTCCGGCAGCACATGCTTCTGTGGCAAGGCTTCGAGTTTTATATATCCTCACCGCCCATAACCATTTGTCTATCCGTGTTTTATCTAATTCAGACATTTTTGGCAAAATATTTGTTATTCAATAAAGGTATTGATATAAATTTTATAATTTTATGCAATTTAATTAAAAGTATGAAAAAAACAGTTGGAATAACGATAATTTTAATATCGATTTTAAACACCTTGGAAGCTAAACCCAAAAGAGAGCTTAATCCAAAAAATCGGTTGGAATGGATAGATGTAGTAAAAAAACCGACTCCCGAAATTTATGGTAATTGGATTTGGTTGGATACGGATTGCTGTGGCAGCAGACACGGGCTTTCTACTCCAGAAAGTACCAATGATAATATAAAATTAGAGCTAAACAACAATAAATCTTTCAAAGAGGAACATAGTAAAAAGAAAACACTCCCCCGAAATGGTTTTTTTATTGTTTATAAAGAAAACAACCAAGATGTAGTACAGTTTAACGACGAACGACCTGCGCAATTTACAATTTCTGAAAACAAAGACACTTTGACGCTGAGCTGGAGGCATTTAGAATTACAAACAGAAAGATATATCAGACAAAAATAACTCTCAACTATTTATTAAACTATCAATCATTTGTAGCACTTCATCTATTTCATTTTGAGTGGAATATTTCCCCAAACTAAATCGAATAGATTTTTCTGCTTGTAGTTTTGTCAAACCCATTGCTGTTAATACGTGAGAGGGCGTGTTTTCTGCGGAGGTGCAGGCTGAACCAGTAGCAATGGCTAATTTATTTTTGGTTGCCCGAATAAAATCTACTGCTTTAAAAGGGAATGTAATATTGGAGGTATTGGGTAAACGACTGGCTTCTTCGCCATTTATTTTGATAGCATCTGCATATTTATCTTTTAGGTATTTTTCAAAATAATTACGCAAATTTTCTATCGAATGATTGTCGTTGGTCATTTCCATCGCTTTTCCAAGCCCAACAATTCCGGGTACATTGAGTGTTCCACTTCTCCACCCTCTTTCGTGCCCTCCTCCATGCAATAAAGGCTCTACGTTTACTCTCGGATTTTTTCTTCTTATGTACAAAGCTCCTACACCTTTGGGTCCATATATTTTATGTGCAGAAATACACATCAAATCCAATCCTACTGTTTGAACATTAATAGGAACCTTACCTATTGCTTGCGTTGTATCGCTAAAAAAAATACTTTGATGTTGATGTACTATTGCTGCAATTTCCTGAATAGGCTGAATAACGCCTGTTTCATTATTAGCATACATGATGGCAACTAATATGGTTTGTTTAGTAAGGCTGTTTTTTAATTCTTCTAAGTCGATGATGCCGTTAGTATTTACTTTTAAATAAGTAACCCGTGCACCTTTTTTTTCTAAATATTGGCAAGTATCCAACACGGCTTTATGTTCTGTCTCTACCGTTATGATGTGATTGCCTTTGGTTTGATATAAATTATAAACTCCTTTTAAAGATAAATTGATGGATTCTGTAGAGCCGGAAGTGAAGATAATTTCCTGCGCTTCGCAACCTATAGATTGTGCTATTTGTTTGCGCGCACGCTCCACTGCATCTTTTGCGGTGGCTCCCGGCAAGTGCGTACTACTGGCGGCATTACCAAATTTTACCGAAAAATAGGGTAACATTTCTTGTAAAACTTGTTCCTCTACAGGCGTTGTTGCATTATAATCTAAATAAATCACGAAGTAAAAGTATCTTTTTTTTAACACATTTTTATCCTCTTTTTATGGTGGAAAATAAAGTTCTGCTACGATTTTAATGGATTAAATTATGTTGAATTTAAAAGAAAGAATTTGGTTTATCTTTATATAAATTCTACATTGCTTTATGAAAAAAATGGATCACATCGGTGTGGCAGTTAAGGATATAAATAAATCGATTGAATTATTTTCCAAATTATTCAATAGACCTCCTTTTCATCAGGAAACTATAGAAACACAACATTTACAGGTTTCTTTTTTTGCTTTGGAAGATACTAAAGTAGAATTGATTCAGCCAATTTCTGAAAAAAGTACCGTTCATAAATATTTAGAAAACAAAGGGGAAGGCATTCATCATGTTGCTTTTGAAGTGGAAGATATTTATGCAGAAATGGAACGTTTAAAAATGGAAGGATTTCAACCATTAACGGACAAACCTTATCAAGGGGCTCTTAATAAATTAGTCTGCTTTTTTCATCCTAAAACCACTAATGGTGTTTTGATAGAATTGTGTCAAAAACAAAAATAAAGATGATTTTATCAGTAACTATTAACCAAACAACCGTATAAAACCTTTAGCATCCTGCCACGATATTGATAACAGGATACTACTTTCATTATTCATTTATTAATGGTATTCTGCTAAAATACGTTGAATGAGTTGCTGTTCTTTCAAGTCTTCATTAAAATCAAAAAGAATAACATGTTTATTGTAATCCTCTTCCAGCAACAGGCGCAGCAACACCTCTCCTTCTTTTAATTTATCTTCCATAAACGCAACAGCACAAATACCATAATTCAGCTCTATGCTGGTTTTACATACTTCTGCACCAGTCAATAATACTTGACGCGCCGAGTTGGTATCTCCATTTAATGCCATCACTTTGGCTAAAATAAAATAAGCTTCATACCTTTTTACAAAAATATCGATAGCAGATTCACAAGCATCGAGTGCCACATCGTTCTCTCCTATTTCCAGGGCGGCTTCTGCCATTGCCAAACAAAATTCGTATTGTTCTTTTTCTAATTCATTGGCTTTTTGAAACGATTTATAGGCTTGTTCCCAAAGTCCTTCTTGCTTGTATGTTTCCCCTATTCTAAAATAAGCATCCGACAAAGATGGATTATCGCGTACTGCTTTTTTAAAACAATAACGCGCCATTTTCATATTACCCAATGCTTCGTGGCATTTCCCTTGTAGGAAATAAATTTCATCGTCTGGCTCAAACGTTTCTGTCATATCCTTTAATACATCCAATGCTTTTTGAAATGCACCATTTTTATAGTGCAAATCTGCCATGTCCTGATAAACATAATCGGCATCATCATTAATAGCCAACACATATTCAAAAGCATTGATGGATTTTTCATATTCTTTCATGCCTCGATAGGCACATGCCAAATTGTACCAAGCAAATTCATTATATGGGTCAATATCAATTAAATGTTGATGAAACGGAATACTGTCTGCAAATTTTTCGGTTATTTCTACACAATAATTAAATCGGCTCAACGCTTCTTCATTTTGTGTGTCTATTTGCAGGCAAGCTATTAAGCAATCATATACTTCATGATATTTTTCCCAATCTTCATATACATCGCATAATTGCAAATAAATATCTGATAATTCCTCCCGCTCTGTTGTCGTGCTTAATAAATCTTGCAAAAGCGCTACTGCTTCTTTATATTTCGATTGAAACGTATAAATTTCTGCTCTTAATAATGGGATTCCGATTTCTGAACTATCATAAATTGCTGCAACATCCAATAGCTCCAATGCCGGAAACAACTGTTTTAAATCGAACAGAATTTGTGCCTTTTTCAATAATAATATAGCAGAATATGGATATTGAATCAACGATTTCTCTGCTACATCCATGGCGTAGTCCAATTGTCCTTTTGCTTGATAATATTCTACCAGCACTTCATAATCCTCTTGTTCAAAAAAAGGAATGGACGCTCCTTTCGTAGCTTGTTCATATTTTTCTACCAATTCCAAAATATTTATTTGGTCTTCGGGTTCATTATCAAAATCAAAATTACTCATAGTTTTAGTATTTTAGATTTGCGCACATAATTTCAAAGTTAATACTTAATATTGTGTGAAATATTACTTTGAAAAGTTAATTGTTAAAAATGAAATACACGCTAATAGTTATTAACATTTTAGTATTATTAGGGTATTCTTGTGTTGATGCATCGGAAGCAGATTCCGTTGTTGCTCCTATCAACATAAATACGCTTAAAAAAGTTCATTTCCCCAAATTGTATGCTGCCCAACAAAAATATTTGCGATGGGTGGACAAGCCGCAACGCGAATTTCCGTTTGCGGTTCCGGCTATTGCCTACAACCAATACGACGGTATGCAGATAGGAGCTGCTTTTATTAACTTAAAACAACCGGTAAAAAATATAGATTTTACCTCCACCTTGTTTTATGGCATTAAATCTAAAAAGGCAAATGGAACAGTTAATTTGGATTATTATGTACGCCCAAAAATGAGTGTGGTTTCTCTTATAAAACCGGGCATTCAATTCCAATCTTTTTCCTATCGCAACAACAGTAAACCGATGAAATATTACGCCCTTCATCCGAATGTTTCTGTTACATTTAATCATCGTTCTGAAAAATTAGAAAAATTAGAACATCGACTCTCTTTTACCTCTCATATTATTTTAAAAAAAGATTCTATTTTAGAGCAATTAGACAGCACCCATTTTCAGTTAAAAGAGGCTTTGACACATTATTATGTAAATGAACTGAAATATACTTTTAAGCGCAATGATTTGAATTTTCCTTTCAGTGCTTCGTTGAGCTTAGAGCAGGCTCAGAATTTTGTCAAAACATCTTTTGAGGCAAATGCTTTTCTTCGATATCAATTAAAAAATTATAATACCGGCGTGCATTTTAAAATGTTTGTCGGAGGGTTTTTATGGCGAAAAATTAAGAAACCAAATCCCGGATATTCTTTGGGCGGATTTAATTATAATCTTACAGGAACTACCGGCAGCAATGATTACAAATTCGACGATTACTATTTTGGACGTTATGAAAATGAAGGATTTACTGCGAATCAAATTTCTGCTCGCGATGGATTTTTTAAAGTAACCACTCCGCTCCAATCGCCGGCAGTGGGGCAAACTGGGAATTTTATTTTTGCGCTCAATACTGTTATTGATTTTCCGATAGAACACGTGCCGTTGAAATTCTTTTTAGATATTGGATTTATTCAGGATAATATTTTAAATACAAATACTCCGCCGGCAGTAAAACAATTTGCTTATGACGGCGGATTTATGTTCAGCTTTTTCAATCGTGGATTTGAAGTGTATTTTCCACTTTTTTATAGCAAAGAATTTACGCAGTACTATAAATCCAATGCCCCAAAATTTAAACAACGGATCACATTTTTACTGGATTTACATCAATTAGAATTACACAAAAAAATCCGAGAAATGAAGTTTTAGGCTTTTATGTTTTTTTTGCTATTTGTTCAAAGGGCAAGACCTCGCGAACAAAGTTGCCTGTCTCGAATAGTTGCGTTCCTTGCGAACGCAGTGAAGCCATCTGTCAAACACTTGCGAGAGGACAGCCTGTCCCGATGTATCGGGAAAAGCCATCTGTTGAATATTTACATCCTTGCAAATAAGCCGTACAGAAATGAAGAAGGCAAAAAAATAAGTCCCGTGGAGGCGGGACTTATTCGTGGGAGAGATTTTCTTGGACTTTTATGTTTCCAGCTTTTTAAGCAATGTAAAAATAAGTCTAATTCTTTGTTAAAACATTTGATATGAATCAATAAAAAACTACAATGTAATTTCTTGATATAAGTCATGATATAAAAGAGGTGGAGATGTGAGATGTCATTCCCACGAAAGTGGGAATCTCCTTCCCGGCAAAGCCTCCTGCAAGGGACTCTGTGTATGCTTCGCTTCATTCCACGAAAGTGGGAATCTACACCTCGCCTTCATTCCCAGCAGAATCTCCTCCTCGCCTTGCGTATTGCTCGCTTCGCGTCATTCCCACGAAAGTGGGAATCTCCTTCCCAGCAGAGTCTCCTGCAAGGGACTCTGTGTATGCTTCGCTTCATTCCACGAAAGTGGGAATCTCTACCATTACAGACATACCATAACTCATCAAGATTGATACGCTGTGCTCGCAATGACAGGCTCATTTTTCATATAGAATTACGGATTAAAATAAATCATATTATATGTAATTAAGGAGATTCCCGCTTCCGCGGGAATGACATTTTCCTTCCCAGCAGAGTCTCCTGCAAGGGACTCTGTGTATGCTTCGCTTCATTCCCGCCGCCTGTTCGGACAGGCAAAAACAAGAATCTCCTCCATTGCTGTCGTTAATACATCGTAACATTAGCACATTTGTTTCAATACTAAATAACCTATCCACATAAAAAAGTGCATAATCGTCATTAAAATGTATATAAAACTTAATTTATAAGACTTGCGGATTTGGTAGAATACACTTAAATTTGATAGAACATTTTATTATTTTTCATGGTATAAAATATAAACCATTATATGAATAAAGTTTACACACCCATCCCTTTTATGCTTTCTTTTTTAACTACATACAAAGTAGCTAAGAAGATTCATCGCTTTTTATATACCTCTTTTTCTAAAAATATTATTACTGTTTTATTGTTGCTGAGTGGTATGTTTTGGAGTGGGAGTGTTTGGGGGCAGTATTCCATAACTGGCTTTGGAGCAGGAAATACTTACACTCAAGATTTTGATGCCTTCAGAGGTACGGCGACAACGTTACCTACAAATTGGGCAGTTTCTTCTGCTACTTACAATGCGACATATCCAATTCTTACTGCCGGAGCAGCATCGCCTACTGTTTCAAATGCCAGTGGGAATAATTGTTATGCTGGCAGAGCATCTGCTTCAAGTAGTGATTATTCAATATTACAAAAA
>JBDKHK010000058.1:0-27097 GCA_039797705.1 Bacteroidota bacterium | reverse complement strand
CCCTTCTTGCAATAGCAGAATTACACTATCCATACAATACTTTAATGTATCCGGTTTATAATCGGCCATACGAAGCATATTTACACCAATCATAGAGCGACTTTCCATGATTAATTGAGCTGGATGATATACACCAAACTCTAATCCTTTCTTTACTTTTGCAAGGAGATGATGTGCTTCTGTCATAGAAGAAGCACCATATCCAACTATGCGACCACCGCGATGGAGTAAGTTATAACTCTTTCTAAAATTGTCTGCTCCTAAGCTATCAAAAGCCACATCAATGGGTTCTTTTATTATTTTAGAAAAATCTTCTTTTGCATAATTGATAGTAACATTTGCACCTTGCTTTCTGCAATATTCTAATTTTGTTTCAGAACTTGCTGTAGTATATATTTTTGCATTTTTTAATTTACATAATTGAATCAACGCAGTGCCTACGCCACCCGCACCAGCATGAATCAAAACAGTTTCATTGGGCAATACATTGGTTGCAACAGAACTAGCATAAAATGCAGTACTGTATTGTGTTGCCAACGCAAGGGCTTTGCCAACGTCCATATCTTCACTGATTTTTGCTACGGCATTTTCTTTTTGCACCACATATTGACTATATCCACCAAAGCGAGTGAATACTAATACTCGATCTCCTTTTTTTATGTTTCTTATATTTTTTCCAATTTGATCTACTCGTCCTACTGCTTCATACCCCACAATGGTAGGAAGTGGTGGACAATCTCTATATTGTCCGATGCGCGCCGTTACATCTGCAAAATTAATTCCACTTGCTTCTACATGAACACCAATTTCATCATCATTTATTGTTGGTATTGTTATGTCTCTAAATTCAAATGCATCTTTAGATTTTCCATTTTTGACTAAATAAATTGCTTGCATGGTATTCAATTTTAAGTGTAATCAATAAAAATAAGATTATTTTGTATAGTAAGTGTATTTTTGCGCCATGAATTATCTTACTGTCAACGCGCTTTCAAAATATTATGGCGATAAATTATTATTTGAAAACATTACTTTCTTTATTGATAAAGGACAAAAAGTTGCATTAATTGCTAAAAATGGAACGGGCAAATCTTCTTTAATAAAAATATTACAAGGATTAGAACCTCCAGAAAGTGGAGATTATAAATTTCATAAGGATATTACGCCAGGTTTTTTGACTCAAGAACCCGATTTTGATGATAACAAAACTATTTATCAAATTATTATGCACGCAGACAATCCTATTTTGATGGCGAGTTTGAAATATGAACAAGCATTAGATGGGCATGGTGATTTTCAAGATGCCATGAATAAAATGGACGAATTACAAGCATGGGATTATGAACAACAAGTAAAAACAGTTTTATCTAAATTCAGAATAGAAGATTTAGACCAAAAAGTAGGCACACTTTCAGGAGGACAAAAAAAACGATTGGCATTAGCGATTCTCTTGTTAGAACAACCCGATATATTTATTTTAGATGAACCTACCAATCATCTTGATATGGATATGATTGAATGGCTGGAAGATTATTTGACGAAGAGTAATATTACGTTGTTGATGATAACGCACGACCGTTATTTTTTAGAAAATATTTGTAATGAAATATTGGAATTGGATAATGGTATTTTATATAAACACAAAGGTAATTATTCTAAATATTTAGAAAATAAAGAACTCCGCGAAGAAAATCAACGAATAAATGTTGAAAAGGCGCAAAATACTTTTCGAAAGGAATTAGAATGGATGCGCAGACAACCCAAAGCTCGTACAACCAAGGCACAATCCAGAATTGACAATTTTGAAAATGTAAAAGCTTCTGCCACTGCAAAACCGCAAGATAAAGCTGTCGAAATTGAAGTTAAGATGCAACGTTTAGGCGGGAAAATTTTAGAACTTCATAATATTTCCAAACAATATGGTGATAGAATTCTATTAGATAAATTTACTCACAAATTTCAGCGCGGCGAACGAGTTGGCATTGTAGGTAGAAACGGTTGTGGGAAATCTACTTTGCTAAATATTTTAATAGGATTAGAAAAATACGATAGTGGAAATGTGGTATTAGGCGAAACGGTCGTTTTTGGGTATTACAACCAAAAAGGATTGCAATTAAAAACAGATAAAAAAGTAATAGATGTAATAAAAGATATTGCTGAATTTTTGCCGGTTGGAAAAGGAACAATAAGTGCCTCACAATTGCTAGAACGGTTTTTATTTATTCCTTCACAACAATATAATTTTGTTTCTACATTAAGTGGTGGTGAGCGCAGGCGCTTGTTTTTATTGACTATCCTGATGAAGAACCCTAATTTTTTAATCTTAGATGAGCCAACGAATGATTTAGATATTTTGACATTACAAGTATTGGAAGATTTTTTATTAGATTTTAAAGGCTGTTTGGTAATCGTTAGCCATGATAGATATTTTTTAGATAAATTGACCGAGCATTTATTTGTTTTTGAAGGAGAAGGAAAGGTGCGTGATTTTATGGGAAATTATAATGAATATAGAATTCAACTAAAAGAAGAACAACGACAAGCTGCCCGAGATGAAAAAAATGCACAAGCAGAAATAAAGTCTATTGCCACTGCCTCCAAGCGAAAATTATCTTTTAAAGAACAGTCTGAATTAAAACAATTAGAACAAGAAATTGAAACCTTGCAGACGGAACGAACCCTACAAACAGCAAAATTATCCGAGGGGGAAACAGACCATGTTGAGATTCAAAAAACAGCTAAAAGAATTGAAGAAATTATACTTTTGTTAGATAAAAAAGAGTTGCGTTGGTTGGAGCTGAGTGAATTTGCCTAAAGGGCAATTTTTTATTATTTACAAAGCTCTGGTTTATTGCAAACGCCATTGTCTGCCTGTACAATACGCTTTCCGGTAATAGGACTTCCTTTGATAACACTATAAGTAAATTCACTCATCAAATCAATTAGTTTGCTGTAGCCTAAAGTTCCCATGCCGTGGCCACCATTACAAATTTCGTTCAGGTGGACTGGATTTCCATTTTGTCTGGATGCTTCATAAATAGCGGCACCACCATAAATGGTTGGAAATGATTTTTTATCAGGACATCTGAACGGATTCCCGGCATTCATATCAATTAATTCATCGCAAGTACCGGTGAAAAAATCCATAGGAATATCAATTTTTCTTCCAATGATTAATTTTGGATCAATGACAGCACCGGCTAATGCAATAACACCAGCAACTTTTGCATTGTACTGCATATTTTGTTTTAAATTATCCAAGTCATTTCCTACTTGTCGCATAATTTCTGTAGGTGCATTGTTTTCGTTCATTACAGCCATACCTATCGCAGTTAAAGCACCAGCGCTTTGTCCGCTTATGAAAATTAAATTTGGATCTATTCCCAATCGCTCTGCATTTGCTTTTAAATAACGCACTACAGAGCGTGCATCTTGAATAGAGCGAATATATGCAGGATACATTCCTGTGTTGAAATCGCCATTACACTGCATGGCCAATAAAGCATTTTTAAATCCAATGCGATAATCAGCTAATGCAACCACATATCCTTTTTGAGCAAATCCTTTGCCAATTTCTTGCGTACAGTCATCTACTTTACTTGCAAAACCACCACCAAAAAGATAAACAATACAAGGTCGTTTTTTTTCTGCATCATTTTGAGGTGTTATAATATCTACAATAAGATTTTTCATGCTTCCGTCCCACATCGGTGCTTGCTTTTCATAATACTCTGTTGTAATATCAAAATCAGTAAAAATATAATCTTTATATCGAACGCCCCAAGGATTGGGTTGGGTATTTAAGATGTCGCCAGATGCATATCCATCAGCTAAAATTCTATCAGGATTGGCGGGTAAATTTAAGGTATATGCCCGTTTGGGCGCTTGTCCTGTTGCTTTTTGTTGTTGTACTTTTTGTTGGTTAGACTGTTGTATCCCTTGAAGTAAAACATCGCAACTGCTTAATAGTAAGCAAAACGAAAATGATATTAATATTAAATGATATTTTTTCATCTCTTATTTTTTAATAAAAACTATGCCAAAAATACTTAAAAAGAATTATTTTTTTTGAAAGACTTTGTCAGCAGGGTTATTTCCGATAAATAATAAATAACAACCTAATACCATAATGTCAAAATTATAGATTCTCATTATTAAATAGGTCATTAATGCGAACAAAAAAAGCAATACAAATAAAAATTTATCAAATTTTCGGGTAAGAAAACCAACGATGAAAACAGCTTGCACTAAGAACAATACAATATAAGAAAAGGCAGCTAATATTGGTTTTGTCATAAGAAATGAAGCCATTTTATAGCTGATGTGTTGTGGGTTTAGAGTGGCTAAATCACTGTGTTGGTTAACTAATGTAATGGCAAAATTAGTTGGGTCTAAAAGGGCTCCATTGTGAAATTTATAAAAAGCAGATGCCGTTAAAATATACAATAAAAAATAACGAGAAAATTCTGAAACGACATTAAATGTTTGTTCTTTTTTAAAACAAAATGGTAAAAGTGCTATGAATAATGCACTATCACTTTTTGAGTGCGAACAAGAATAGGTTTCTAATGTAATGCGTTGTATAAAAAAAAAGATGGTTAAGCCGATGCAAAAAATGGATCGATATTTGGCAGAAAAAAAACAGGCAATAGAAAAGAGTACGACCGCTAAATCTACTAATACACACGCCCAATAATGCTGTATAATAAAATGAGGAAAACCACTGCACAGGCTGAACCAAAATGCCCAATCTACTCCAGGTCCTTTCATGGGTTGTCCGTATTGAAAAATTAAAAATGTGCTGCTGTTATAGCGATATAATAGCAATATGAAAAAATATCCAAACAATATTTTTGCAAAAGTATCTCTATTTTCTATCGGTATTTTTAGAAATGATTTCATTTTTCATTTTTTAAAACAGACCAGCTATTATTGATGGATTTAAATTGATTGTCTTTGTATTTATATTGAACATCTTTTAGCTCGACAGTGGTGATTTTTTTGTGCAAAATTTTTTCTAAATATTGATGCAACCAAGCGGGATAGGTACTTGTTTCCTCTTTGTGATTATTTATTTTATAAGCAACATAAGAATATATTTTTTGGGGAAAATAATGTGTTCTATTTTTTACTACATCATCCATTGGGTCATTATAATCATTCATGCGCATCCAATTATACATTTGATAGGTATGTATAATTCCAAGTTCTTCCCATATAGGTATTTTTGTAATATCTAATCTTGCACCGTCAATAAAAACTTCGGTTTGCGTGAGTGTGTCTGGCAGGGTTTGCGTGCGAGAATACATGTCCCATACAAAAAACGGAAATGAATGAACGCGTTTATTGTTAAAAATTATTTGAAAGAAAATAAATAACATTACAAAAGCAAACAATATTTTATGCGAGCGAAATAAGCGGACAAGATACCAATTGTGGTAATTCATTAGAAAACTGTTTTGAAAAAGTGATAACTAATCATCAAAACTACTATAATTTTAATGCCACTGGTAAGTAAAAAACCTACAAAAGAACCAATGCCCGATTTGATGGCTGTATTAAAGTTTTGCCCATCAATTAATTCACCAATTAAAGCGCCTAAAAACGGACAAATTATAATTGAAATTCCACCAAAAGGAGAGAGGATAACTCCCACTAATATGCCAATAAAACACCCACGAACGCCGGCCTTTGTTCCTCCAAATTTTTTGGTACTCCAAACGGGAATCAGATAATCAATGATGGTGATGATGATAATGATAAAGACATAAGTAATCAATAACCATAGAGGCAAATCAGTTGTATTATCTAACCCAAAATAAACAAGTACCAATGCGCCTAAAGCGATAGGTGGCCCTGGCAATGGCGGCAGTACACAGCTTACCAACCCAATGATGAGTAAAATAATTCCAATGGTGATAATGAGACTTGTAGCCATCTTTAATTAGTCTTTTGGTAGATTGATTGGTTTTAATTCGTTTCCTTCAATGATGATTTTATAACCGTTTTCTTTTGCCATGTAAAAAATTAAATCCAGCACATCGTTCTTTTGTTCTTCTGCTTGTTTTATTAATTCAGCATTCAATGCTTTTTCTTTAATTTTTTGTTTTGCTAATTGATTTAATTTAGTCATTTCTGCTTCCGAAAAGCTGGTAAACCAACCTGTGTTTAAATTTTCAAATTTTATATCAGTATCGGTAGATAAGATTTCTGGTTTTGGGAAATTAAAAATTACAATGGTTTTTGTTTTTTCATCGCTGGTAATTTTCATATTTCCCAAGTTGTATCCAACGGATACTTTTGCGTTTACTTTTACGATGGCATCTTTTCGAAATCCCGGAAAATTTACATAGTCAAAATCTTTGTAAGTCATTAATTCGGAGTAGTTGCCTTCTACGGTTACTAATTTCATTACTTTTTGTATGCGTTCTACAATAATATTGCTATCTACGGTCGAATGGTCTTTATTCGTAAATACAGACTGAATAAAAAATTTGGCACTCATTATCGCAATGATAACAAGTAATATTGCTATGATACTATTTTTTCCCTTCGAGTTCATTTTTGTTTTTAAGATTATATTTTATAAAAATAAACAATTATGTGTTAAACTAATGAGTTCATATTTATGGGTTTTTCGATTTTAATATTGAATAACAAATTTTAATACATTTTCTTTTTCGCCATCTGTAATTTTTAATAAATAAATTCCATTGATAAAATTTGTTGTATTAAGTTCTATGTTGTTTTGCAAATAATATTTTTGAGTAAAAACATTTTGCCCAAAGATATTTATTATTTGTACTTGTATTTCTTTTGAAATTTCTTTTAATTGAATATATAAATTGTTTTGTGTTGGATTTGGAAATATTTTTACATCTAATGTAGAGCTATTATGATGAAGAGCTGTAGGAATATATGGTGGCGGATTTTCGCTATATATAATTAAGCCTCCATTTATATTTCCAATTAATAATTCTGGTTTGTTGTCGTTATTTATATCGGCAAATGTAGAGGTGGTTCTGCCATTTGTATAATTTATCAAAGTAGGTGATAGGATAAAATTTGTAGTTAATTTATCTTCAATATTGTCATAAAATAATAATCCGTTGGTGTTGGTTCCCAAAATTAAATCATATTTTCCATCTTTGTTTACATCAGCTATAGTGGGTTGTGTATAGCCGATAGCAATACTATTTGTTTTTATAAAAATTTTACCCAAAGAATCCGTTATGTAAGCCAACTTGATATTATTGGTTGAACTTCCTTTATAAAAATTTAAATTACCATTTCTTTCGCCAATGATTAAATCTGTTTTTCCGTCTTTATCAATATCAATCAAACAAGGAGCTGCATTTAATCCGATTGAAATTTCATTACTATTATTATCCTTCAAAAAGCCTCTATAGACTAAATTTGGTGGATTGCCCAAAGTGGCAGTATTTTCCCAATATGCAATGCGTCCGTCAGAAGTTCCTATTGCCAAATCCAAATCATTGTCATTGTCAATATCGCCAACAGTTGGAACAATATCTATTAATCCTAAAGCACTGATGTTTAAAAAGTCATCATTTTCTAAATTAAAAGCAGGTTGTGTTGGCGTTCCAATATTTTTATAAAACAATAATTTATAAACACTTGGATTTACATAGTCTTTAAACCCTCCGCTTCCTAATAAAATATCTGTTAAGCCATCGCCATCTACATCAAAAAAACATGGATTAGAATTTTCACCGGCATCTATCATATTATCCAATAAAAAATTTTTTTGTTTTAATTCTAATTTTATTTTCTGCGTTGGGTTTGTTTGTGTGTTCTCATAATACCAAATATTATTGATGTTCGCAGCACCGTTATCAAAAGTGGAAACTAACAAATCAACTACATTGTCATTATCCACATCTATAAAGGCGGGAGTGCCAAAAGTGCTAACGTTGAATGTCGTAGCATCAATAGGAAAATTAATATCCTGTTGTAAAATACTGGCGTAATTTTTATTACCATTATTATACAATGCCGTTAAATTATTTAGAGAAACACTTCCTATTACTAAATCTACCGCTCCATTTTTATCCATATCAAAAGCATCAATATAAGAACCGGTATGTTCTATGTTTTCATTTCCATTTAATCGGGTAAATTTATATCCGCAAGTATCTTTCAAAATAAATGCAGCATCCAAAGGGTCGCGAACATTTCCCCAGCAATTATCGGTTTTTGCAAAGAATAATGAATCACACGATAATCCAAGTTCTTTTTGTTGATTTTCATAATAGATTATTCTATCGCCGGTAACATTAAAAGAAATAATATCTAAATCACCATCTTGATTTATGTCTGCAAGAGCTGGTTTTATTACTTCCGAACAATACACATTTATTTTGCCGCTAACTCCTTGATAGTATAATCCATTTTGCTGTAATTTATATTTTAAAGTATCGTTTTCATAGTATCCAATGTAAACTATTAAATTACCAATTCCATTATATGTAAAAATATCTTCGATACCATCGCAGTTGTAATCTTTCATAATAATCCAACCACGTGCTGGAGGAAAACAGGAAGCATATTGTAGATTAAAAATATAGTTGGTAGAAGAATTTTCGGTACTTAAGAATGGAAGAAATTGTTTATTGTATTTGTCAAAAAGTATTAAATCATTTTTGCCGTCATGGTTTATGTCTGCTTTCCCAAATTGAACACTATTAATTCCGCCTGTCCATGGATTTGTAAGGAGAATACCATTTTGGGAAACGGGCAAATAATCAAATCGAACAAAATTTTGAGCATCTATATTTTGGGTAATTCCAAAGATTATTAGGTAATAAATTATCCATTTATAAAAGGGGATTCTTCTTAATTTATCGAAGATAAATAGTACTGACCGTCTCTTTGTATTTTTAATCAACATGGAAGCCTATGTTTCTATTGGTTAATATAATAAAAAGGAATTAGATAGATATTAGAAAGGATATCCAATAGCAAAATTTATTCCGATAAGGTCGCTCATGTTCATGTTGTATAATCCTAATGGTTTCCCTTTTGGTGTTTTTAAAATAGGAAATTCAGAATTGTTGATTTTATTAAATACCCAACGGTTTCCTTCGGGGAATGCAGGGTCGTATAAAGCAAAACCAACATCAAAGCGAACGACAAAGAAATTCAAATCCATGCGCAAGCCAACCCCAACATCCCATGCCAATTCTTTCATAAATCGTTTGGGGTCAAAATTAGCAAGTGGTTTGTCTGGATCATCTTTTAGCAACCATATATTTCCAATATCTGTAAAAATGGCTCCTTTAAAAATTTTATAAATATTGAAACGATATTCTGCGTTAAATTCAAATTTTAAATCACCTGTTTGATCTAAGTTGTTTCTATTAATTAAATAAGTATTATATCCTCCTGGTCCTAAGCGGCGGAAACCCCAACCACGCAAGGAGTTTGGCCCGCCGGCAAAAAACTGTTTGATATACGGCATGACTGCAACATCTCGCATATAAGCAGTATCTCTTCCGTGGTATTTGGTTTGTATAACATTGTATCTTGAATTGCCATAAGGAATACCGGCTCCAACAAATGCCCGAAAGCTCATTACTTGTCCGCGTCTGAAATTAAAAAAATAACGTGGTTCTAACTCAAATCTAAAAAATTGTGCAAAGTCAACTTTTCCTAATTTATATGGTTTGTCTTTTCCTTTTTGGGCTAATTTGGAAAAAGCATACAGAAAATTTCCTGAAAAAAATGTATTTGCCCTAAAGTAAAAATAGTTTTTATATCGGCCTACATTTAAGTTTTGATTATTATAAGAAAAAGTATATTCCTGTCCGAGTATAAATTGTTGATTAAAACTTTGCCTCAATCGGGCATTTTGGTCTAATTGGGTTCTAAATGAATCGCTGATTCTGGAGGGAATCACATAAACAAAATTCATGGGTGAAATAATGTGACGCATTTTGTCATTATACCATTCATATCCATAACTTGTGCCTATTGTTTGAATATCATACAATCCAATTCTTCTTTGAAAGTTGTAATTTAAAGTAATAAATGTTCGAGGGGTATATTTTCTATAAGTAATACATTTATTGGTATTAAAAGAGGGAAAAATACGGGCTAAATTTATTTTTGCTTCTAAATTGAAATTTACCGTATTAACTGCTTTATTGTCTAATCTTCTTGATTTTAATAATTGAAATTCAACACCACTACTCATGTTAAATTGAAATTTTGCAGCGGTTCTAAATAAATTGTTATTTCGGTAAGAACCAACTAAATTAAATCCGAGTGTACTTTGTGCATTGGTGTTTAATTCTATATCGGTACTAAATGAATGTCGTTTGGCAGGAGAGCATTTAATAGTGGTGTATAGTCCGCTTTCTTCTGGTGAAATGGAAATAGGTACATGTTCAATATTTACAAATCTAAATACACCTAAGCTGTTCAGCGCATTTCTTGTTTTTTGTAATTGGTCTTTATTAAATAAATCACCTGGTTTTATATAGGTTGATTTAGTGAGTGCTCTTGGTAAAACAGAGGTTCGTAAAACGCGATAAAATACATCGCAAATGGTATCGTAAATAAAATCTTTTCGCGATAGTTTTTTATTCCCTTGTTTATCATCAAAATTTAAAATTTCATAATTAATTTGTTCGTATGAATATTCTTTGTGATTTAAAGAATCTATATCATTTTTCACCAATAAATTCACATCAATTTGATGTTTTCCCACCGTGGTGTCTAAGTCTAAAAATATATAATCAGGGCTAAAGGTATAAAATCCTTTATTCTGTATCATATCTGCCAATCGTTGTCTTTCCTTTTTTATGATATCAATATCCAATGGGTCATCTTTTATCAGCAACCTGTCTTTTATATTTTTATTGACAATTTTTAAAATAGCGCTGTCTTCTGCCGAAATAGTAATATTGCGATAAGTGAATTGTGGCCCAGTTTTCGCATAATATGTTACGCTTGTTTTTTTCTTTTTTGTTTTATATTTTACTCCCACCTCATTGTAAAAAAAACCGTGATAGAATAGATAATTTTTCATTCTCCTGATAGATGTTTCTAAGGTGGTAGAGTCAAATAAAACAGGAGCTTCTCCGCCTGAGGTTTGGTTTAAGAAATTAGAGAATTTCTTTTTTTTCATTAGCTTGGCAAGTGTAACAGAATCTTTTTTTGTATGGTTTCCTTGTTGGATTTTTGCTTCTATTGCTTTTTTCTTTTCTAATCTTTTTTCATTTCTCAAAACAGACATGGTGTAAATTCCAAGTTTAAGTCGAAATAAACTCATGAATTTTTTATTAGGTTGTTGATTATAGACTACCTGCCTGGCGAGTTCAGATTTTAATTCAGTTTTATCGCTGATTACTTTTCCACTATATTTTATAGAGATTCCATTGCTTACTAAAAGGCTTTGGTCTTTGTTTATTAAATGTTTGGTAGCTGAGCAGGAATAGAGTAGCAGTATGCAAACAACATATCCTATTTTTTTACATCTTTGAACTGAATTATACATACGATGCTTAGCCAACCAGAAATTAAACATATTAATTCGCTCAAAATTAAGAAATACCGAAAGAAGTATTTGCAATTTATTGCCGAAGGTGATAAAATTATAAAAGAATTAATAGAAGAGGGTATAGAACTTGTTCACATTTATGCAGTGAAAGATGTTTTTCTATTAAAAGAAGTTATTTTGGTAACTGAAAACGAATTGAACAAGATAACAGCTTTGCAACATCATTATAATAGTTTAGCCGTTTTTATATTGCCTGAGTTAGAGGTTGAAATTAAAGAAAATGAATGGGTTTTGTTATTAGACGATATTCAAGATCCGGGAAATATGGGTACTATCATCAGAACGTGTGATTGGTTTGGTATTCAAAAAATCATTTGTTCTCATGGTTGTGTAGATGCTTGGAGTCCGAAAGTAGTACAGGCAAGTATGGCATCGGTGGGCAGAGTGCAGGTTATGGAAACAGATTTAAATGAGTGGATAAGTGAAAGAAAATTACCAATTTACGGGGCTGTTTTAGACGGAAATAATTACAGAAAGCAAGATTTTTCGAAAAAAGGAGTTGTTTTGATAGGCAATGAAGGACACGGAATAAGTAAAAAACTTCAAGAGAAAATCAATTTTCCTATCACAATACCTAAAAAAGGAAATGCAGAATCTTTAAATGCGGCGATAGCTACTGCATTGATTTTGGATAAATTGAATTGATTATTTTGTCTTAGGTTTATATAGTTCAAAACTATTTTTCTTTCCAACATTTGGCACATCGCCATCCTTCCTTTTTTCGTAGTCAATCATGTCTATATGTTTCCATTTCCCTTTCTTCCATTCAAATCCTTCGTAAGTGCCATCTGGCACAAAATTGGAATAAAACCCTTCCAAAGCGTCTCCATTAGCGGCTACATGGTCGTAAATAATTTTTTTATCGGCACTGCTGTAATTTAAAGAAACAGCCGCTTCTTTTGCATATTTTATTATAAATCGATTTAAAATTTTTCCCTTGCCCATGTCAATAATTGGAGCACCAAACCGAGGAAGTTCTTCTTTGTTGAAAGAAAAAATTTCCATGATTTTCCGATTTCCCGTCATGTTGAACCCATCCCATCCTAATAAGGTATAATAATTCTTTTTACCAGCCTTCACTGTTTTAATATTATAATATAATGCACCAATCCAATTGTTATTATCCACATTTATATCTTCTTGATTATCTGTAAAATCTGAATAATCTATTAAAGGAAACATTTTCAATGTGTCACTTTTTACCTGAATAGTGCCATAGTATTTATACCTGTTTTCATCACTGCGCACATACCATGTGAAAATTTTAAATGAGCCATCTTCCGGCATTAAAACCTTCCAAGGAAGTGTAGAATCCCAAGTATAATAATATGCATTTTTTATTCTCAAGGCCTGTGTTAATGTCTTTATTATCCGATAGCTGGCTATTGTTCGATTGTTTTGTAGCTGGCTATTAATTAAGGTATCGCCATAAATTCGAATCGTATCTTCATAAAGTTTTATTTTTTGAAAATCAGCTGGCGATAGCTGTGCCTTAGAAAAAAAAGTAGTAAGGATAAAAAGAAAGGTTATATAAATTTTCATGCTCTTGTTATATTCAAAATTAATACCAAAAATAAACGTTATTATCTTTAAAATAGTATTTTGATGGATTCATTGGTATAATTCTTGCAAATAATTCTTGCAAATTACGATTATTAACTATATTTCATAAAACTGAAAAAATAAAATGAGAAAAGTATTGGTTGTTACTACATATTTTTTGCTACTGACTACATATATTGCACAAGCACAAGTTCAATGGGCAAGTAAGGTTATTGATTTTTCGTCAGAATACAAAGATGATTTAATTCGCAATAATTCCACGCGATGGAGCGCTACTCAGGTATTAGGTTATCCAAATTCTATAAAATTTGGTTCTTCACAATTGGCATGGACACCCCAAAAACAAGATGGATCAAGTGAATATATTACAGTTGGATTCGATATACCACAAACAGTACAACAAGTAATTATTGGAGAAAATTATAATGCAGGCTCCGTAAGTGAAATTATTTTATATGATAATAAAGGAAAAAAATATTCTGTATTTGAAAATTCACATCCTGTTCCCGTGCAAAAACTGTATGATGTATTGACTTATTTTAAAATAAAACCAACTTATAATGTGGTGAAATTAAAATTAATAATCAACACTAATACTACATTTGGCAGAGAAGAAATTGATTGCATTGGTATTTCCTCTAATGTATTACCATATAAACAAAATATCAATGTTGTAAAATACTCTGAACCCGTTGGGAAACCAGAGAATTTAGGTTCCAATGTAAATTCTGAATATTATGACCATCTTCCATTAATTTCACCCGATGGCAGTTTATTGTATTTTACTCGAAAATTAACAGATGAAAGTAAATCAAGAGCTTTTAATGATGATATTTATGTTTCACAAGTTTTGCCGACAGGAAAATTTAGTAAAGCCGAAAATATAGGACCGCCTTTAAATACGGCAGACAACAATTTTGCTTGTTTCATCAGTAGTGATAACAATAGATTGTATGTTGCCAATAAATACATAAAAAATACCTACAATTTTGACGGGCTTTCTGTTTCGAATAAACAAAAAGATGGTAGCTGGAGCAAACCTAAACCCTTAGATATACCTGATATTTATAACAAAAATGAATTTGCTCATTACTGCATGAATTTAGAGGAAAATGTTGTATTAATGGCTCTTCAACGCGATGATTCTTACGGAGATTTAGATTTATATGTTTCAAAAAAATATAGCGATGGCAGTTGGACAAAACCTAAAAATTTAGGTTCCACCATAAATACAATAGGAGCGGAGGGAAGTGTATTTTTGGCTGCCGATGGAAAGACACTTTATTTTTCTTCCACCGGGCATCCTGGTTTTGGAAGCTACGACATGTTTATGAGCAAACGATTAGACGACACTTGGACGAATTGGTCAAAACCCTTAAACTTAGGCGATAAAATAAATACAGATGAAATGGATATTTATTATACAATTCCTGCTGCCGGTGATTATGCTTATTTTTCAAGTGGCTTAACCATGTTTGGCAATAATGATTTATATCGAATTAAATTACCCAAAGAAGCACGCCCTGAATTTGTGGACATAAAAAAAATAATAGCAAGTACACCCAAAAAAAATGAGATGCCTGCTACAACAACAGTAAATACAACATTATCTCCTCAAAAACCTATTTTATCACCTCCTACCACGATACCACCACCAGTTACTAGCACAACGATTCCTCGTACAAACAGCTCGCCTCAAACCGATGAATTACAAAAAAAATTAGACGATCTAAAAAAACAACAAGCACAAGTTGTCACTCCACCCGCCAAGCCCATACCTACGCCTACCCCAACGTCCCCAGTGGTAATCCCAACGTCTATTTCAACCACAACAGCCCCTCGAACGGAAATTAAAAGAGACGTGGTGAATTCTATTCAGCCATATCAATCTCCAGAAGAATTAAAAACTAAACCTACGTTGGTAAATTCTGTTCAACCGGTTGAAACACCGAAGCCCGCACCAAAAATTTTAACACAAGAAGAATTAGCAGCACGTGAACAACAAAAGATAAATCCAACAATAAGACCAAGTGAAGACAACCTGAATACCTTATCAAAACACTCCATGCCGACTCCGGCACCAATTGCAAATAATGTCGGTATTCCTTCTGCACAAAGAATATCTAACCCCAATATTGTAACAACCGAAGTAGATCCCAATACCGTTGAACCATCTCGAACGAGTAATAATATTACATTAAAAACTACTACTCCAGCAGTAGATGATTATCAAAAAAAATTAGATGAATTAAAAAGACAACAAGCTAATCAACCAATGCAACAACCTATTGCAAATAATTCGGCTCCAATTACATCTAGAACTATTGCAGAACAATATCCAAACCCATCACCTGTAATTGCAACAACTAATGCTAAAACAGATGAGCTGCAACAAAAATTAGAAGCATTAAAACAACAACAAGTTGGACAAGACACTAAATTGAACAATTATTACTATACTCCAAAACCTTATGACCCACAACCATTGAAAGAACGTCAAGAGGATGTGGCATCTAAAGAGTATGATGATTATCAAAAAAAATTAGAAGATTTAAAAAAGCAGCAAAAAAATGTAACGGTAGTTACGCCATCACCCACCGTTATTACAACTTCACCATCACCCACAGTAGAAACGCCTAAAAATATTTCAAAAAAACAAGAGCCTGCATCTAAATCAGCCACCATTCAATCTACTGCTTCAGGTACCAATCCGATTATTTCCAAATATGAGGAGAAATTACGAAAACTACAAGAAGAAATGGCGGCATTAAAAACAACTACTTCCGCCATAGAAACACCTTTGCCACAACAAGATACCCCAACAGCTTCTATTGTTCAAAAAACGCCATTTATAACGCCAACTTCTCCAATTTTATCTGAAACAAAGTTAACTGAATCGAATACGGCAAGCCCTCCGAAAGCAGAAACGATAATTATAAAAAATGATTTACCTGAACATGCAGATACATCCAACACCATCCCTGTTTTTCCTATAATTTCTACTTCACAAAACATAGAAAGAGAACAACAAAAATTAGACTCTATTCAACAAGTTCAAAAGAAAGCAGAACAAACACTGACTGCCTCATTAGATAAAATGGAAAATAATAAACAGACATTAGAAAAAGATATTGCAGATTTACAAGATCAGCGACAAAAATTTAGCAAAGAAAAAGATAAATTGACGGTTCAAAATACTAAACTATCAGATGAAAAATCGAAACTGGAAGCAGAAAAAAAACAAATGGATGACTTATTGACTCAAATGCAAATGGAACGCGATAAATTAGCCACGGAGAAGAAAAAAATGGAAGAGGATAAAGAAAAATTAGAAGCACTAAAAAAGCAACAAGAAAAAGAAGTATTCGCCTTGAAACGTTCTATAGATTCACTTGGGAAAATACAATTACGAACCGCCGCTACCGTTCAACAAAATTCAGACATTTTCAATGTTCCCTTGCAGGTCGGTGCTGTAGCACCAGTGAATAATGTTTATTTTGTGGCAGATGCAGCTTTTCTCCAAATTCCATCTTATCCTGAATTAGATAAAGTAGCGTTGTTTCTTTCTCGAAATAAAAACCTAAGAGTAGAAATTGGCGGACATACAAACGGTCTTTGTGATGATGCTTTTTGTCAAAAACTTTCGACCAATAGAGCTAAAACATGTGTCGATTATTTAATCAGCAAAGGAATTTCTGCTAATAGATTATCTTATAAAGGATACGGAAAAACACAATTATTAAAACCAAATGAACTCGGCAATCCTTTAAACCAGCGAGTAGAAATTAAAATTATAAGTATGGATTGAATTTAAAAATGAGGGGTGGATGTTTCATTTTTTAAAATAAAAAATTCATAAAAAAAGGCTGTCCTTTTGAGACAGCCTTTTTAAAAAATATTTATAATTTATGCTTGTGGTTCTTTAGGAATCAACACTTTATGGCTTAATTTATATTTGCCGGTTTTAGTATCAATTTCTAATAATTTCACTTGTATTTTATCTCCTTCGGCTAATACTCCTGTAAGATTTTCTAATCTGTTATGAGATACTTCAGAGATATGTAATAATCCTTGTTTACCTGGCATAAATTCTACAAAGGCACCATAAGGCATGATTGATTTTACTTCAGCATCATAAGTATGACCTATTTCGGGAACTGCTACAATGGCATTAATTCGTGCCCATGCAGCTTTCATGTTTTCCTTATTACTAGAAAGTACGGTTACTTTACCAATTCCCTTTTCTTTATTTTCTTCAATGGTTATAACCGTATTGGTTTTTTCTTGAATATCTTGAATGATTTTTCCGCCTGGTCCGATTACAGCACCAATAAATTCTTTAGGAATATTAATGCTTTCCGCTCTTGGTGTTTGTGGTTTTAATTCAGAACGGTATGCAGGAATACATTTTTCCATAGCCTCTAAAATATGCAAACGTCCTTTTCTTGCTTGCTCTAAAGCTTCTGCTAATACTTCATAAGACAAACCATCTACTTTTAAGTCCATTTGAACGCCGCAAATACCATCTTTTGTACCTGTTACCTTAAAATCCATATCACCTAAATGATCTTCATCTCCCAAAATATCAGATAAAATAGCGTATTTGCCATCTTCTGCAATCATACCCATGGCAATACCGGAAACGTGTTTTTTAAATGGAATTCCCGCATCCATTAATGCTAAAGAACCTGCACAAACAGTAGCCATAGAAGAAGAACCATTGGATTCTAAAATATCCGAAACTACACGAATAGTGTATGGATTTTCATCTTCACTGGGTAATAATTGTTTTAAAGAACGCATGGCTAAGTTACCATGTCCTACCTCCCGACGGGAAGTACCGCGTAACATTTTTACTTCGCCCGTAGAAAAAGGAGGGAAGTTATAATGTAACATGAATTTATTAAATGATAATTTTTCTGCTTTATCAATCATTTGCTCGTCCGTTTTAGAGCCTAATGTAACCGTGGTTAAAGACTGAGTTTCTCCACGAGTAAATAAAGCAGAACCATGTGGCGATGGCAATGCATCTACTTCCATATATAATGGACGAATTTCATCTGTTTTTCTTCCATCTAAACGTATTTTGTTATTTAAAACTACTCTACGAATGGTGTTTTTTTCAATTTTGTTATAATATTTACTAAATAACTCTTTGTTGAAAATTTCTAAATCTTCTTCTGGATAATTAGCAATAAAATCTTGTTTTATTTGTTTTAAAAGGGTTTTGCGTTCGTGTTTTCCTAAAGCAGCTAAGGCTACTTGTTCTATTTTGCTTACACAAAAATCTTTTACTTTTTGTTCTAATTCTGCATCTTCTACTGGTACAGCTACTGCCATTTTAGGTTTTCCACATTTTTGTTGCAGTTCTGTTTGTGCATGACATTGTTTGATAATGACTTCATGTCCTGTTTTGATAGCCTCTATTAAGTCAGCTTCACTTGCTTCTTTTGATTCGCCTTCTACCATTAGAATATTTTCTACTGTTCCAGCCAAAATGATATTTAAAGTAGCATTTTCTGCTTCTTTAGGAGTAGGATTTACAATAAATTGTCCCTCAATTTTTGCAACGCGTACTTCCGAAATTGGTCCTTCAAATGGAATAGAAGAAATAGATAAAGCAGCCGAAGCAGCCAATCCTACTAAAGAATCAGGCTCAACATTTTCATCCGCAGAAATAAGGTATATTAATACTTGTGTGTCATTGACAAAGTTATCTGCAAACATTGGACGGATGGCTCTATCCACTAATCTGCAAATCAATACTTCGTAATCACTGGCTCTTCCTTCTCTTCGATGGAAACTTCCCGGAATACGACCGGCGGCAGCAAATTTTTCTTGATATTCTACGGTTAATGGAAAAAAATCTATGCCTTCCTTAGGTTGTTCGCTGGCTACTGCTGTAGCCAAAATCATGCAGTTTCCACATTTTATTACTACTGCACCATCTGCTTGTCTTGCTAATTTTCCCGTTTCAATGGTAGCTGTTCTACCATTCCCAATATCAACGGTTTGGGTATGAATATTAAATTGCATTATTATTTTTTTATTTTGTAAAAAAAGAAAAAAGCGAGGCTAAAGCCTCGCCGTCTTATAAATTTTAGATTACTTACGCAATCCAAGTTTTTCAATCAAAGCCCGATATTGAACAATATCTTTTTGAGATAGATATTTCAAAAGACGTTTTCTTTGTCCAACTAATTTGTACAAAGAACGAGTAGAAGAGAAGTCTTTTCTATTTGTCTTTAAGTGACTTGAAATGTGGTTAATTCGGTGTGAGATTAAAGCAACTTGTGATTCTACAGATCCTGTATTCGTTTCTGCGCCACCGAATTCTTTAAAAATTGCTTGTTTTTCTGTTGTTGTCATCTTTTTTGTCGTCTAGATATTATTTCTTATTATTTTCAAAGTGCAAAGATACAAAATCCTACTGTTATTACAAAATTATTATTGACATTTTGTGGAAAACGACTTTCTTCTTGTTTAAACGACGGAGGAATTACAAAATAATATTACTATTTCAATAATTTGATGTAATAATTATTTAAGGCAACTTTACATTTTATTCCTTTTCAAAGGTATCATTAGTGAAAAACCAAAAATGAGTTTGCCCATAATTGCGCACTTCCAATAAATGCGGATGTTCTGTAAAATTATGCTTTGGAGAAGTTTCCAAAATAAAAATTCCATCCTCATTTAATAATTTTTTATCGAAAATAATATTGGGAATTTCATCAATTACTTCCAATGCGTAAGGTGGACCGGCAAAGATAAGATCGAATTGTTGTGTGCAATTTTTGGCAAATTGTATAGCATCTCCTAAAATAATTTTATGATTAGGCATTTTAACTTCTTCGCTCATTTTTTTTATAAATCCCAAGCTGATTTTACTCATATCCACGGAGGTAATATCGGTGCATCCTCTCGAAAACATTTCCATATCCAAACTTCCGGTGCCGGCAAATAAATCTAAAAATTTTACTTCAGAAAAATCCAATCGGTTGCTAAGAATATTAAATAATGCTTCTTTTGCAAAATCCGTGGTGGGTCTTGCTGGAATATTTTTTGGCGGATAAAACCGTTTGCCTTTTAATGTACCTGAAATAATTCTCATAAGCCTAATCCCAAAAGATTGATGTAATAATGTAAAGAGATTTCATTTATTCCAAATGTAAACGGCAAAACATGTTTCAATGTTCTATCTATTTCAAAATTGCGAATATAACCGTAAGCAGTAGAATACATTGGAGATTTTTCCTCAATAAATCCATATAATTCTGTTGGAAATTCATTCAGATTTAATCCTAAATGCTCATACGACAAACGTAGGTAATACAATAAATCTTCCTTTGCCTTTATTGGAAATTTATTGTAGTACATGTTTTTTCCATCTTTTTTATAACAAATCGTTAGTTCTTCTCCGTACAAATTTGCAGCTATGTAATTTTTAAAAGATAGCTTATTGTTTATAAAAGACAACATTCCAAAATCACAGCAATAAAACTCTACATTTGGCAGTTGGTTTTCTATGTAGCTGATGGTTTTGTCGGGTAATGAAAAATATACATAAAATGAATCATCTATTTTATTTTTCAAATATGTCAGATTGGTATTGTCTGTAAATCCTAATAGCTGAAAAATTTCTGTAGCATTTTCTGTTTTTCCTGGTAATATTGTAAATTCAGTAGTATAGATAGCTATTTTACTTGTTTTGTATGGTAATCCAAATATTTCTTGATGGTCTGAAAACCAAAGTGCAATAGAATCATTGTGTAAAAATTTACCAATATTTTGCTCTAAAATTTTTGAATCAAAATCAATTATTCGATTGGTTTCTTTGTCTAATATGGCATACGAAAAGCAATAAGGATGCAAATGCACCAATAATTCCAATTGTTGTGATTTTTTTAATATGTCTAATGGTGCTTTAATAGGCTAATTTTATGCAATAATAGGTAAAAACTAAAATTATTACGAAACTTTTTACTTTTACTTAATACTTTACTACTTTTGCACCACAAATTAATAATAATATTTTTCATTATTAGCGTAAGTATTTCACTAAAAATAATATCCAATGAATTTACACGAATATCAAGGAAAAGAACTTTTGAAAAAATTTAATGTAAGAGTTCAAGAAGGAATTGT
Organism: Bacteroidota bacterium; assembly: GCA_039797705.1. Classification (GTDB taxonomy): domain Bacteria; phylum Bacteroidota; class Bacteroidia; order Chitinophagales; family JADIYW01; genus JADJSS01. The sequence goes on along the minus strand of JBDKHK010000058.1, from coordinate 5,802 downwards.
TGCCGAAACGGTAGAACAAGCAGTAGAAGCTTGGAAACAAATCAGCGCAAGAACAGGAAGCGAAGGAGTTGTTGTAAAAGCACAAGTACATGCTGGCGGCCGTGGTAAAGGAGGTGGTGTAAAATTTGCTCCCAACTTAGAAGCATTAAAAGAAAAAGCAAGTCAAATATTAGGAATGACATTGGTTACTCCACAGACAGGTGCGCATGGTAAGGTTGTTCACAAAATATTAGTAGCAGAAGATGCATATTACCCAGGAGCCACCCCAACAAAAGAATATTATATGTCTGTTTTATTAGACAGAAAAAAAGAATGTAATGTAATCATGTATTCTACTGAAGGCGGAATGGATATTGAAGAAGTAGCAGAACATACTCCAGATAAAATTTATAAAGAATGGATAGATTCATCTGTTGGGTTACAGGCATTTCAAGCAAGACGTATTGCATTTAATTTAGGATTAAGTGGCAATGCTTTTAAAGAAATGGTTGCTTTTACTCAAAATTTATATAAAGCTTATGAAGCATCAGACTCCAGTATGTTTGAAATAAATCCTGTTTTAAAAACTTCCGATGATAAAATTTTGGCGGTAGATGCTAAAGTAAATTTGGATGATAATGCATTATTTCGTCATAAAGATTTAGAAGAACAACGCGATTTATTGGAAGAAGATCCAACAGAAGTAGAAGCCGCAGCCGCAGATTTGAATTATGTAAAATTAGATGGAAACGTTGGTTGCATGGTAAATGGTGCAGGATTGGCAATGGCTACAATGGATATTATTAAATTAAGTGGTGGCGAACCTGCGAACTTCTTAGATGTAGGCGGTACTGCGAATGCTGAACGCGTAGAAAAAGCATTCCGCATCATTATGAAAGACCCACACGTAAAAGCAATTTTAATCAATATTTTCGGTGGAATCGTTCGTTGCGATAGAGTAGCTGCCGGTGTTATTGAAGCCTATAAAAATATTGGCAATATTGAAATTCCAATTATTGTGCGCTTGCAAGGCACCAATGCAGATGTAGCTAAGAAAATGATAGAAGACTCAGGCTTAAAAGTACAATCTGCCATTCTTCTTTCCGAAGCAGCAGCATTAGTGGCAAAAGCAGTAGCTTAATAAAAAAACAAAAGACCGTCGAAAGACGGTTTTTTACTTTAGAATAATAAATTAAGATGGCAGTTTTGATAGAATTATTTCCTCAAAATATTGACCTGCGCAAGATGAAACAAATTGTGGAATGTTTGCGTGATGGAGGATTAATTATTTATCCCACAGATACTGTATATGGATTGGGCTGCGATATATTTAATAAACAAGCCGTAGAAAGAGTTTGTCAATTAAAAGGAGTGAAGTTGCAAAAAATGAATTTCTCTTTTATTTGCAGTGATTTAAGCAATATCAGCGATTACACGATGAATGTTAGCACGCCAACATATAAATTAATGAAGCGTTGTCTGCCCGGCCCTTATACATTTATTTTAAGAGCCAATAATGCTGTTCCAAAATTATTTAAAAACAATAAAAAAACGGTGGGTATTCGTGTGCCAGATAATCCAATTACACGAACAATAGTACAGGAATTAGGTCATCCGATTTTAACCACTTCGGTGCACCATGAAGATGATATCATTGATTATATCACAGAGCCAAGCGCCATTTTTGAGCGATATGAAAATTTAGTAGATATAGTTATAGATGGCGGTACGGGCGGTTATCATCCGTCCACCATAATTGATTGCACCGAAGACGAACCGATTGTAGTAAGAGAAGGTGCGGGTGAAGTGGAAGATTTGTTTTATTGATAGTTATTCTTCAATACACTTTAAAAGTTCCTTTATTTCCTTATCTGTCAAGTTTTCTCTCTCAGATTTATCAAATATGGAAAGTAAGTAAACAGTCTTATCTGTAATCACATAATGGGTTATAATTCGTGCGCCTCCTGATTTACCTTTACCTTTTGATGAAATAGCAATGCGAATTTTATAACAGTTCTTACCTATTGGTGTACCCAAAGATGGCGTTGCTTCTAATTGCTCAAAAATGACAGTAATTTCATCTTTTAAAGAATCATATTTTTTGATTAATCTCTTTAATTCTTTTTTGAAATTAGGAACAGCAATTAGACTATAGTTCATCTAATAATTGCTTTATAGGAATACCCTTTAATTTTCCCGCCTTTATTAAATTTAATTCTTTTACGGATTGCTTAATATCTTTTGATAAGCTTGTTTTATTATCTTTAACAGGTGTCGTTTTTACGTAAGGTAATTCTTTCAATACCTCTAACAAGTGGGTAGCTTTGTTGTCTTGTATTTCTAATAAAACTTTCATCTACCTACAAATATAATTATTTCTTTTCTCTTTTTTTATAAATTAAGATTCCTTTGACAACTTAAACACCGTTATTTCAGGAGAAATACCTAAGCGACCAGGATAGCCCAAAAATCCCGCGCCGCGGTTTACATACAATTTTTGTTTGGAGGTTGCATACAATCCCGCCCAATGCGGATATACATATTTTGCGGGACTCCATTTTAATCCCGGAATTTCTATGCCAAATTGAAATCCGTGCGTATGCCCGGCAAAAGTAGCTTGAATATTTGCATATTCTTTTTGTTTTGATACATCGTAATCCCAATGAGAAGGATCGTGTGATAACAACAATTGTACCTCAGCGTTTTCAGCACCTGAATAAGCTTTTTGTAAATTCCCCATCTTTCCAAAACGAAGGGAATGCCCGATATATTGAACACCGATGATCGCTAATTTCTTTCCATTGCGCTCCAAAATTCTATGCTCATCTAATAATACATCCCAGCCTAATTTTTCCTTTTGAATATTTAATAGATGTTGCAAATTTTCTTGTTGTTCTTGTTTGGAATCCCATTCTACATACATACCATAATCATGATTGCCCAAAATAGAATAGGTTTTTATTTTTGGATTTAATTTTTTCAATGTATCAATAAATGGTTCCACTTCTTTGGCAACATAATTTACTAAATCGCCTGTAAAAAAGATAATATCCGGTTCTTGCTGATTTACTAATGTTACAATTTTTTCTATCGGAGCAGCATTGGCAAAACTGCCTAAATGTAAATCAGAAATTTGTACAATTTTTAACCCTTCCCATTCATCAGGCAAGTTTTTTAGTTGTAGTTTTACTTTATGAATCTTATAATTATAAGCACCTCTTAATATTCCATATATCAATGCGCCAAAGGTGGCAGAACCTATCATTAAACCTACTCTGTTTAAAAATTGCAATCGCGATATACCGATAGGTTGTGCGACGTCTTTCGTATTTCCAAATAAATTAAATGCCCATCGAAATAATCTTAATAAATCATCTATCAATAAAAAAGGCAACACTAATATTTTTCCAAAAAATACTGCTTGTGCTATTCCTACTACTAATATTTTGCTCCATCCGTACCAACTGGAATATCCACCAATTAATAATATTAAAAGAGCAATGTAGGTAAATGAGGATAAGCCCCAAAAGATGCCATATACTATTCTCTGGGTGGAAGGTTTGCTGTCGGAAACAGTACTTTTTACGGCTTGAAAAACATAAAAATCTACTAATAAAACTATAAGTGCTGGAAGTATAAACCAAAATGGTCCGAAACGATTTTTCATACAATTAACTTCAACAAAAATAAAACACTAATGTTGAAATAAAAAGTTGTTATCTCATTATTATCAAGCAAAAAATCATCTTTACTTCGTATCTTTACAATATGTCATTGGATGTTTTTGAAACAATTTTTACTCAATTTCCATCTGCCACACCAGAAGATTGGAAAAACAGAATTATAAAAGATTTAAAAGGAGAACTTTTTGAACCATTAATTTTTCATTCAAAAGAAAATATTGATGTTTTACCATTTTATACTAAAGAATCTATTCAAAATAAAATATTGTCCATTCCTGCAAAGCAAACAGCGAGTTGGCAAATTGTAGAACGCATCAAAGTAAATAATGCAGAAAATGCTAATTACGCAGCAATAACTGCCTTGCAAAATGGAGCGCAAGTAATTGTTTTTGACTTACAACATAAAGAAATTGATTCGGATAATCTTTCGGTTTTACTAAAAGATATTATGCTAGATATTGCACCGGTTTATTTTGAAAATTATGTTGCAGAAAATAAAAATTTACTAATTTCTTTCGCAATAGATAGCTGTCCAGAAACGATACAAATTCCACCTTTAGAAACATTAACCGATGAATTGGTTTTTGCTTTGCAAAAAGGCATGCAAACATCTTGTAATAAAATCTATTTTCATTTTTATATCGGTAAAAATTATTTTTTTGAAATAGCGAGATTGCGAGCTTTCCGTTGGTTGTGGAAGCAAGTTAATGATTTACAGCAAAAAAATATTGAAATTATTATTCGATGCGAAACCGATTTAAAGTCTTTGAATAAGGAAAATGAAAACAATAATATTTTAAGCAATACCACCGAAGCGATGAGTGCTATTTTGGGTGGATGCGATTATCTAATTATTAATAGCCATGATATTCTAAAAGAAGAAACGTCTTTTGGCAAACGCATTGCCCGAAATGTGCATCATGTTTTGAGCTATGAATCTTATTTTAATGATATACAAGATGCAGCAAAAGGCAGTTATTATCTTGAATATTTAACCTATCATTTGGCAAAAAATGCTTGGGAGAAATGTAGAGGATGATAGAATAAATAACTGATAATAGCGATTTTTCAAAATTTAAAATTTACAGATGAATAATAAATTCAGATTTGAAAAAATATCAGCAAACATAATTTTATTATTTGGTGTAATACTAGTATTATTTCAATTACTATACACTAGAAGCTTAGGGGGGGATGAAGCTAAACTTGCACTTAATATAATTAACAAGAGTTATTTAGAACTGTTTCAACCTTTAGACAACGGTCAAGTTGCACCTATTTTATTTCTTCAAATAGAAAAAATATTCACTACAATTATACCTAATTCTGAAATAGGATTAAGGGTATTTCCATTTTTATCCTATATATGTTCATTATTCCTTTTTTACAAAATATTGAAATTAATTCATAAAAATTATTATACCATCTCTTTTGCGCTTACACTTTTTGTTTTGAATGCTACTTTGATTTATTACTCAAGTGAAGTAAAACAATACATGAGTGATGTATTGGTTTTAGTATTAACGTATTACGTAGTATTAAGAAAATACACTAAAGAATATTTAATGTATATTTATTTTGGAATGATTGGAGTATTAAACATATTCCTTTCTAATGTATCTCCAATTATTTTATCGACAGTAGCAATATATTTACTATACATTTATTTTAAGCGAGGAGAAAATATAAAATCGATAAGTAAACTTTTTTTAGTATTTATTGTATGGTTTTTAGTATTTGTATTATATTATTTTCAGTTTATATATAACCATCCACTTAAAAACTTTATGCTAAGCTTTTGGGATAATGCAGGAGCTTTCATGCCTTTGAATCCATTAGATATTTCCTTTTATACATTCTTTTTAAATAAAATAGTATCCATTATACACATGAATGGTGTTATTGCTGTGCTTCCAACATTTTCACGATTAATTATAGATATTAATTTTGTAGATATTATGATTATATGCTTATTAATAATAGGGATTTATCAATTGATAATAAAAAAGAGGATAGATATTATTATCCTTTCATTTTCACCATTTCTTATACAACTAACACTATCATGTATAAAATTATATCCTTTTGATACAAGATTAATTTTATATACAATACCTTGTGTCATTATTATCTGTTCATT
>JBDKHK010000057.1:0-14424 GCA_039797705.1 Bacteroidota bacterium | reverse complement strand
TATTACATGTTCCCTAAAATTGACGGCAATAATCCACCCATCTTTTTCTTTTATATCTTCATGCCATTCTTCGTAATACTCGTTGGTATCAAAGAAAAAATCTAAAATATTTTCGCCAATCAATACAAATTTTGAAATGCCATTTTGAAGCAATATTTCAATAAAATCACGTTTCAAAAACATAATGTCATTTCTTACGCAATCATTCCATTCACCAATAAATTCAATAATAGCGGCACCAGATTTATAATTTACATACAATAATTTTAGGTACAATGTTTCGGAACCAAAATAATCCCATTGCGGATGAATGTAATAATTATAGATGTGGTCGCTAAATTCAAATTCACTGTATTCACGCCCATAAAAAGGAGAGTGTTCATCTTCTTCGGCGGTATAATAATCGCGCCACTTCCAAAACGGTTCTAATGTATGCATTGCTTTTTTGCTAAATTTTTACCCTGAAATTTATTTATTATTCAGAAATTTATCAAATCTATTTTTTAAATAAATCTAAAATTTAGAAAATAAATAATCACCTAATCAATTATTCTAAAAATCTATGATGTTATTTTTATTCGAAAAATAGTACAGTAAAACCTGTGTTCTGGATGTTTATTTTTTAAAATGAAATTATATCAAACAGCTAATTGCTCTTTGATTTCCTCTATATCAATAGCATTATGGCTGGCATTATAGATAGCTTTTCCATTTTTAAAAACTATTAATTGAGGCGATTGATGTTCAATGCCTGTTTGTGTAGCTATTAAATTAGAGATAGAACGATGCTGCAATAAATCTAAGTAATAAATAGGCATGGATAGATTCCAATTTCTTTCTACTCTATTTTTTGCCATAGCACTTACGGAACAGCGCGTACTATGTTTAAATATCGCAAACAGCGGCGATTGTTGTTGTAATTCTAAAAACTGTTGTTCAGTAAGGAGTGTTTCCCAATGCATATTACCTAAACATTCTTTTTTAGAGTTTGTTCATGTTGTATTTTTCCCCATGCAGGACAACCGGTTGCATTTTTACGACTACAAGCAGTCATTACAAAAACAAATGATGCGCATAGCATCACTAAGGTTAATTTTTTCATCTTATTAAATTTGTTGTTTACGCTTAAAAGTATAATGCAAAAATAGAATAATTATTGTAGCATAGTATTTCTTTCTTTATTTATTAACAATTTAACCACCATTTGTAGATGTTTTATAAAATCCATTTTTTTGAAATAAAAGGAATGCGCAGGCTGTGTATAATTATAGAATATAATGAAAAATTCATTTTTTAATTTAGCAGTATGCAACGTTTTCATTTTATTGCTATTGGAGGTGCAGTTATGCATCAATTAGCATCCCATTTAAAAAATCAAGGAAATATAGTTAGTGGTTCAGATGATGCGATTTATGAACCAGCTTATTCTAATTTAAAACATTTGGGATTGCTGCCAGAACAAATTGGGTGGTTTCCTGATAAAATTACCAATGATATAGATGCTATAATTTTAGGGATGCATGCAAAAGCAGAGAATCCGGAATTAGTAAAAGCACAATTTTTAGGATTGAAAATTTTTTCCTTCCCCGAATTTGTGTATGAACAAAGTAAACATAAAACCAGAATCGCCATTGCCGGAAGTCATGGAAAAACATCCATTACATCGATGATAATGCACTTATTACATTTCAATAAAAAGAAATTTGATTATTTAGTAGGAGCAAAATTAGATGGTTTTAATTTTATGGTAAAAACATCAGAAGATGCACCATTAATGGTGTTGGAGGCAGATGAATACTTGACATCACCCTTGGATTTACGTAGTAAGTTCTTGCATTATCATCCTCATATTGCTATAATTTCAGGTATTGCCTGGGATCATATCAATGTTTTTCCAACCTTTGAAGAGTATTTAGAAACCTTCAGGAAATTTATTCGCAGTATTCAACCTGATGGCTATTTAATTTACAATGCCGAGGATGAAGAATTAAATAAAATGATTAAAGAATTACAGCCTTCTGTTCATTTAATACCTTATCACCCTTTTTTATTTAAGACAGAAGACGACGAAAGTATTTTATTGTTTAAGGATAAAAAATACTCCATTCAAGTGTTTGGCTCACATAATTTTGCCAACTTAAAAGCAGCCTTCGAGGTGGGAAAAATTGTAGGGTTGACAGAGGAAGAAATATTACAGAGTTTCACCACCTTTCAAGGGGCAGCCAAACGTTTGGAAAAAATAATAGAAAATAAAGAAAAGAAAATAACAATATTCAGAGATTTTGCCCATGCACCCAGCAAGGTGAAAGCTACGGTGAAAGCAGTGCGAGAACGATTTGCTACTAGAAAAATTATAGCAATTTTTGAAATGCATACTTATAGTTCTTTACAACAAAATTTTATAGAACAATATGCCCATTCTTTAGACAATGCAGATGTTAAAATACTTTTCTTAGATCAGGACGCACTCAAAATAAAAAATAAGCAAGATTTAGAACCAGAATGGTTGAAAAAACAATTTGCCGATGATGATATTCAGGTTATCAAAGAAGTTGATATATTGAAAAAATCTATCCAAATGGAAATTACAAATCATTGTGTTGTTTTATTAATGAGTTCGGGTAATTTTGGTGGCATGATTTTGGAAGATTTAATGCAATAAAGTATCTCGAAAAATTGTATTTATTATGTTGTATTTTTCTAATGTTCATTTTAGATGATACATTATTTCGTTCAAGAAAGTATAAAAAAAAGAGGGAAAGTAAATTTTACTTTCCCTCTTTTTTATTTTTTATTTTTAATAATATTATAAGCCTGAAGCACGTTTTGGTTTTTCTTCAGCTTGGCTTTTTCCAAATGTATAAATATAACCAACACCAATAGTCAATTTAGATGGTGTGATTTTTATTTTGCTTGGAGCTGGAAAAAAATCGGGTTCTTCACCTCTGAAAGATTTTATCAAACCATAGTCATAATTAATGTCAAAAGTTACGCAGCTTTTTAGTTTTTTATCTACATATACTTGGATTCCTCCGCCTAATCTCACCCCTGCATCAATATTTTGATAATGTTTGTCTTCTTTTGAATAGTCACTTTTTACAAAGCCGTCATTCGGTTGGATGCTACCATTCAAGTTGATAACTTGTTTGTCTTTTCCATTTACATTGTATCCAAAATAACCACCAGCATTGGCAAAAATTCTTAAACGTTCATTTCCCCATCCTGCCATTATTGTTACCGGAATAGTAACTTGATTTTCTTTGTGGATGACAGTTATAGAATTAGTACCAATTGTTCTTTTCATAGTACTTCCAGACATATTAAATTCTCCTGCCAAGTTTAGACCTACAAATTTGTTAAACCATACACGTGCTTGAATACCGGCGTGAAGTCCTGTTTGAAATCCTACTGTACCACCTACGGAAGATAATTTAGAATTTTCTAATCCATTGTTCCATCGCCCGAAAGCAGGTCCTAAGGTAACACCTACACCTGCTTGAACTTTAGCTTGTGAGGGAAGGGTGACTGTGCATAAAAGCAGTAAGATTGCTACTAATTTTCTCATTTTTGGTCTATTTTTTATTGATTGTGTTAAACATGATTTTGAAAATCGACGTTAAATTACAAAAATCATTTAATATTTTTAACTTTTACTCTTATTATTTAACTTGAAATACATAAAATAAGTCTGTTTAATAATAAATTGAGTGCATATTGTAGTGAAAATATGTTTTTTGTTTGTATTTCTTGAAAATATTTAAATTAAACATTCTTTTTAAAATTTATATTTTAGCAAATTGATTAATCCTTATAATATGCAAAAAAAAATAGCCATTGTTAGCGGTGCTTCCGGAAGTTTAGGAAAAGCCGTTGTTCATTATTTTATTAATGAAAATTATTACGTAATTGGATTGGTGCATCATTTTTCTGCCCATCAATTTTTTAATAGCCACTATGAAGAGATTGAAGTGGACTTGTGTAATGAAATACAAATTAGTGAATGTGTAGATAAAATTATACTACATTATAATAGTATAGACACCGTTGTGCTAACGGCAGGAGGTTTTGCAATGGGCAACATTAACAATACTACTATTCAAGATATACAGCACCAGTATAAATTAAATTTCGAAACTGCTTATAACTTAGTCCGTCCTGTATTAGCACAAATGGAACAGCAAGGAAAGGGCAGAATATTCTTTATTGGTTCAGGCGCAGGAATGGACACCCGCAAAGGTAAAGGAGTTACTGCCTATAGTTTATCTAAATCTCTTTTATTCCAATTAGCTAATATTATTAATGCCGAAAATGAAAAAACAAATATTTATGCGCAAGTAATAGTGCCAAGCATTATTGATACGCCTCCAAATAGAGAAGCTATGCCCAATGCAGATTTTAGTAAATGGGAAAAACCAGAAAAAATTGCTGAAATTATTGGATACTATAATAATAAAGAAGTAAATAATGAAATGAAGCTGGCTATAATAATTCAAGACGAATTATAATTTTTATTGCCATTAAACATATATACTTATTATTATTTTATTAAACCACTCAATGCTAATTGCTATCTTTGCAGTATGCGTATCTTACTTGCTACTCTTAATTCAAAATATATTCATACCAATCTTGCTATTCGATTATTATATCAACTAAACAAAAAGTATGAAAATTTAGAATGGAAAGAATTTACTATTAATGAAGATAAAGATTCCATTGCGGAGGCTTGTTCATCGTATGATATTATTGCTTTCAGTTGTTATATATGGAATATAACTCCAACACTCGAAGTAGCCCGTAAAATAAAAACATTACACCCATCTATAAAAATATTATTAGGTGGACCAGAGGTATCTTTTGAATGGGAAACTATAATGGCACAAGATTGTGTAGATTTTATTATTGCCGGCGAAGGGGAAGTAGCATTTCAACAGTTTTTAGAATCTTATCCAAGCGTTCAAAATGTTCCAAGCTTAGTGTACAAGCAAGAAGGTGTGGTAAAAGAAAATAAACCTGCTCCAATGTTTGACGTAACTAATTATCAAGATATTTTACCTTATGCAGCGGATGATATTAGTGTGTTGCATCATAAAGTATTATATATAGAAACTTCCAGAGGCTGCCCATATAAATGTGAATTTTGTTTGGCAAGCATAGACAATACGGTACGTTATCTGCCGAACGAAGCCATTAAGAAAAATTTACTTTTTTTGATGCAACACGGAAGAGTTATCAAATTTTTAGACAGAACATTTAATATCAAGAAAAATTTCACCATAGATATTTTTCAATTTATTTTAGACAATCGACAACCGAATAATGTTTTCCAATTTGAAATAACAGCAGACATCGTTCATCCAGATATTATTCAATTTATTCATGAAAAAGTTACACCCGGAATATTCCGATTTGAAATCGGTATTCAAACGGTTAATCAAAAAGCAAACTTGGCAGTAAGCCGCAAACAAAATTTTGAAAAAACGCGGGATATTATCCTGCAAATAGCTGATAAAATCGAAATGCATCTTGATTTGATAGTTGGATTGCCATTAGATTATTTTGAAGACATTAAATATTCTTTTGAAGAAGTATTTAAAATATTTGCTCCCGAATTACAATTAGGATTTTTGAAATTTCTGAAAGGCACGCCCATGCGGGACAAACAACAATTGCATGATTTTGTATTTGACAAAAATCCACCTTATCAAATTATAGAAAGCAAGTATTTATCCAAAAACGAATTAGCACAAATTGTATTATTAGAACATGCTTTGGAAATTTATTGGAATAAAAAACGCACCATCAATACTTTAAAATATGTAACACAACAATACAGTATTTTTGATTTTTTATTGGAATTGGGAACTTATTTTTCTACTCAAAAAAGTCTTTTTAGATATACCTTAAAAGAAGTATATGAAGTTGTATATCAATTTGTTATAAATAAATTTCCAAACGATACAGTTTTGAGAGAATTAATCGCTATCGATTATTATACACAACATAAGTTGAAGCCATCATCTATATTTATTGAAGAACGCCGTTTAAACGAAGAGCAAAAGAAGCATATTTTAAAAAGCATTGGTATTCCTAAAGGCAGAATTGCCGCCCTTCCAATTGGTTTTGATTGGAAGATTTTTAAAGCTCAAAATAAGATAGTTCCAAAAGAAACCTTATTAGCCATTTGCTATAATGCTACCACTTTATCAGAAGCAATTATCGCCACAGAATAGACGGCATGAATTTTTTTTTAAAATTCACGTTTTTTTGCATCCCTAATAATGATTAATCACTATCTTGTAACCGTATTTAGTTAGCTGTAAAATTCTAAAATATTATGATTTACGATTTCATTGTAGTGGGTTCTGGTTCCGGAGGCGGATCATTAGCCTATTATCTTAATAAAAGTGGCGCCAAAGTACTGCTGTTAGAAGCAGGAATATTCTACAGAAAAGATACATTCCCAAAAACAGAAGCAGAAACCTCTGCAAAGTTATACTGGGGCGGCGGAATAGAATTTGGAAAAGACGGTAGAATGGGATTTTTACGCACCAGAATGGTGGGCGGTTCTTCTATTGTATATCAATGTTTAATGGATCGTTTTGATGATATTGCATTGGATGATTGGAGAGCAGAAAGTGGCGTAAATTGGTTTACGCCCGAAATAATGGAACCACATTATGCGCAAGTAGAAAGCGACATGGCTCTACATACGTTTACTGCCGATGAAATGCGTCCAAATGGAAAATTATTTGCCGATGCTTGCGATAAATTAGGATATAAATGGGGCTTCTTGAGAAGAGGACAAAGTGATTGTGCTCCAGATAAAAACAATGACTGCGTAGGCTGTTTGGGTGGTTGTTTCAGAGATTCCAAACAAAGTTCATTAGTAGCATTTATCCAAAAAGCAGAAAAAGAAGGATTAGAAATACAAGCAGAAACAGAAGTACACAAAGTAGTGCCCAATAGTGAAACTTGCCAAGTACAAGCTTTCCAAAAAGGTAAGCAAGTAACTTTTGAAGGCAAAAAAGTAATCTTAGCCGGAGGTGCCTTTGGCTCTACTAGAATGATGACCATGTCAGGATTCAAATCCAAACTTCCAGCTTTAGGTAAAAATTTTGCTTCGCATCCACAGTTTATGTGGTTAGGCTTCCAAAATGAGCCAGTAGATGCACACAAAGGAATGTTTCAATCCGTAGCATCTAAAGACCCAAATTTTAGAGTACAAGGATTTAAGTTAGAAAATGTATTTGCTTCTCCAATATCCATCGGTATGCTCATGAATGAAACAGGAGCAGAACACCAACGATTGATGAAGCAATACCGATATATGCAATGCATTGAAGTAGCAGTACGCGATGAAAATGTGGGAGAAATACTTTGTGACAATAATGGAAAACTCACCATTGTAAAACCATTAACAGACCAAGATAAAGCCAGACGCGATAAAGGTTTCAATGCCATAGAAAATATTATGAATACGGCAGGAGCTAAAGAAATTTATAAATCAAATTTTTATTTTGGATTGCACTTAATGGGCGGATGTGTAATAGGAACAGACGCATCAAAATCTGTAGTAAATCCAGATTTTCAAGTGCATGGAGAAAAAACACTATACATTGCAGATTCCAGTATTTACCCCAATGCTCCCGGTATTAATCCAGGATTAACGATAAAATCCTTAGGACATCGATTAGCAATGCAATTGACAAAATAACTTTTCTGACAAAACTAAAATATAAATACAATGCCCAATTTATTTTCAACCCGTGCTACAAAAGGATTGCTAAAAGTAGGTGAAATATATTGCCCTAAAAATGGAGATTTCCCCTCTTTTAAAGAAGCCGCAGGAACTGCTTATCTTAATAGAATGGTGGAATATGTACCCGAAGATGATTTTTCGGCCCTTAGTTTAGTATTGGCACTCTTTTCATTTTTACCTATGTTTATTATTAAATGGGTGATAAATTTATGTACAAGCGCACAAAGCAATCCAAGTGAAAATTTGCTTTACAACAACTTGCGACAACTCAATTTAGGTTTACGTGGTTTATGCTATGCTATCTATTATTCAGAACTCACTAATCCTAATTTCAAAGGCAAAAAACCTTTAGATGTAATTGATTATCATGTAAATAGAGTGGTGGATTAATTAATTCAATTTTCCTCATTATATAAACACAATCTTTACTTGTCATTATTTCTATATTGACAATTAACTTAGTATGTTTTTTATTAAATAGAATATGTACTTTTGCAACAATGCTCAATTTTTTCCAAATAGAAGAATATTTTAATTATTGGATTACCTCCTTTAATAAATATAAAATACATTCGCCTTATATTTACAAATTAGTAACAGAAGTTTTTGAAAAAGAGCTTCAGTATGAAGATTTTGCTAAAATTGAAAAAGTACGCGATGAACTCAGAAGCAATGATAATATTATAGATGTAGTGGACTTGGGCGCAGGCTCCAGAGCATTTAAAACCAGCAAACGAAAAATTAGTAAAATTGCCCGCAAAAGTGTAAAAAAAGAAAAATACGGACATTTACTTTTTATGATGGTGCGCTATCTAAAAGCAAATTCTATCTTAGAATTAGGAACTTCTTTAGGTATTACCACCTCTTATTTAGCCTCCGCACATCCTAATACGCATGTAGTTACAGTAGAAGGTAGCGAATCTATTGCAAAAATTGCACAAGAAACATTCGACAAGCTAAATCTGAAAAATATTGAATTAGTAGTGGGGCATTTTGACAACGAACTTCATAAAATCTGTGATAAACATTTAAAATTTGATTTAGTTTTTATAGATGGGAATCATCGAGAAGTACCAACTATCAATTATTTTAATACCGTTCTTCCTTGCTGCCACAACGACACCATTTTACTCTTTGACGATATACACTGGAGTGAAGAAATGCAAGAAGCATGGGAGTATATTAAAAACCATGAAAAAGTAACCTGTACTATTGATATTTTTGAAATGGGTATCGTATTCCTTCGTAAAGAATTTCGCCAAAAACAACACATGCAGATAACGTACTGAAATCGTTCTTCCATTTATTTTTTAAGCGCATGAATTGATTTTAAATTGCACATTAGATGCTTTTCAATCCACCTTAATTCTCATTTATTTTTTTCTGCATATTTTTCTTAAATTTTTCCCGCATCGCCCCCGCATCCCATTTCTGACTTAAGAAAATATTGTTGTTTACAATCAATTTAAAATAATACACATCGTCTGTATAAACAGAGGAATCATATTCAAAATTTATTTTGTGCGTTCCCGCTACTACTTTCTTTTGATTGAATAATTCACGCACCAAAATACCGTCTTTATTAAACATGGCTATTTGAACATCTTTATCTATGGGAATAGTATATTCAAACATTCCACCCACTTTTTCCCGAGGTGGAGCATAATAACTAGTTGTATAATCTTTTGCTTGAACAGCATACGTTTTTCCAGTAAGTTTTGCCATAAAACGTTTTAAATTATTCTCCTCCGAACTATCGGCAGCTATAATAGTATTGAAATCAACATTATCGACAAGACACCAAACGGCCTGTTGAGCCGCAGTTGATTGGTATTTTTTTTCATTAATAAAAACGGCTATATTTTTTAATTTCTCATTGTCGCCGGTTTTAAAAATGTATTTTGTATCGTTATTTCCCGCTGCATTATTTCGTTGAATACACATCCCTTTTATTTTTAAAATACTCCTTTGTTTTGGCTGTAACGTAATTATTTGAGGTGAGGTAACAATGATTTTTTGTTTTGTATCATCTATCGGAATAAACAAATCTCCATTGTCTATTGTAATATTTACGAATTCATTACTACTATTGGTTAAATCCAAAATAATAGGTTCTAAATAATGAGTGCTGGCACTATTACCACGAATTTCACCCACTATTTTTTTATTATTAAAGGCATCGTTTAATTTTATAGAAACCCCTAAAACGGAATGGTGAAATACCATAAATATCAGAAATATAAATCCTATCCTTTTCATAATATTATTTTTACAATGAACGAAATATGAAATAATATATTGTATTTTACTTTGTTTTTTCCTATATTTAGTTGTTAATATAGTTAAATCTTTAAGGTAATAATATGAAGAAGTTATTATTTGTTTTTGTAACGTTCATTTTTTTTGCGTATTTTTTTTCAAATACTACTCATGCTCAAGATGCTTGTAAAGCACGTCGGGCGGCACATATCCGATTGGTTGGAGACAGTTGGTTGCATTTTCCCGCTATATACCATGCGTATGATTCTGCTTTGGCAAAATACGGATTCCCCGATATGTTTACAGTATCAGATGGGAGTGTTTTAATCAGTATGACGGCAGAAACATGGTGGCAACATCCTTTAGCTCGGTTTGCTTTAGAAGCCTCCGTTAACTCAGATGCAGCCAGACCAATAGATATTATAATGGTTTCTTTAGGAGGAAACGACGTGGCATTTAAAATTAAACATGGCGACTCCTTAAATGTATTGGATAATTCATTGTACACAGCTAAATTATTTATGGATAGTATTTTTGATTTTTTACATGAAAAATATCCCAACGGTCAGATTATATGGCAATCGTATGATTACCCCAATTTTAATGACCCTT
Source organism: Bacteroidota bacterium (assembly GCA_039797705.1). Taxonomy (GTDB): domain Bacteria; phylum Bacteroidota; class Bacteroidia; order Chitinophagales; family JADIYW01; genus JADJSS01. The sequence continues at coordinate 3,791 of JBDKHK010000057.1, read as the reverse complement.
GCATCGATTTCCCATGGGATCCTTACTGCGATTTATGGAAAAGTCACAATTATCCTACTCCGTATGAAATTAACCGCTTCTTAGGATATATTAGCCAATATCAAGACTCTGTTGTACAAGCATACCAAAAACCTTATATGCATTTTTATAATGCTTTAGGATTAATGCAATGGCATTACGGTCAAACCACCCCGCTTCGGTTTGAACCATACGGTACTTACCCACCAAGAAGTGTTCCGCTACCAGGTGGAAAAATTGACTACCCAACACCTTATCCGGCAATGGGATTATTGGGTATAGATACCTATCATCTCGGACCCCAAGGGTTTACTTATTTGGCAGAGTTTTATATGCGCAAATTCATCAATAATTATTTACGCAAAAACAGAGATATAACATTTCGTTCTATTGGAAAAACAGCAGACGGTTGGGTGGATGCCAATGGTATAACCGGAACAGGTGATGTATTGGTTGGGAAGCGAAATAATATAGACACAAAAGGAATTTTCAGCTTCAATACAGAAGAGATTCCAGATAATAAAAACATTAAAAAAGCCTCCCTTTTTGTGAAAGTTAAAACATTGAAACAGCCATATCCTTTAGGTTTGTTTTTTCCACAGAATTTTTCATTAGATGTAAAAAAAGGCACTTTTGGGACAGATGATTTACAAGGAGATGACTACAATGATATAGCTTCTTTTTCTGATATAGCCTGTTTCGCAGGAAACTTAATTGGCAACGACTATACCTTAAGAGCAGACCTCCATCCCGATGCCCTAAAATACATTAATAAAACAGGAATTACAGAATTTAGATTAAGTACTTCTGACAATAATTTATTGACATTTTACAACGGCGATACTACTGAATTTGAAGGTCCCTATTTAGATATTTATTATGATTCTTTAGAAATAATTTCTGGCGTAAAAAATAATACTTCAATCCATCAAACATTAAAAATATTTCCTAATCCAGCCAGCACCGAAATTAGTATTCAAGTAAACAATCAGGATTGGAATATGAAAAAATCAATGGTGAAAATAGTTACCTCGCAAGGAGCAGAAGTAATGTCGATTCCTTTTGATAAATTACAGCAATCTGACTATAAAATCGATATTAATCATTTGGCAGATGGTGGATATTTTGTGAGTATTGAAGATGAAAATCAAAAAACAATTGGTTCTTTTATTAAGTTGAAATAAACTTTTTATAGTAAGTGAAATATGTTCAATGTTTATGTATATTAGCTGATAATTTTTCACTTTAATATAATAAATAAAATCATGGCAGAAATTCAAGTCGGACCATTAGAAAGTATGTTGCAATACGATGGTAATTATGGTCCTTATGGTGGTGCTTATATTCCACCAGTATTAGAACCTAACTTAAAAAAATTAGCAGATTTTTTTGATCAAGAAGTTCGAAAAGAAGATTTTAAAAATGAGTATATCAAAATTTTAAAACAATATGTTGGAAGACCTTCACCTTTATATTTAGCAAAAAATTTAAGTGATTATGTAGGTTCTACCATTTATTTAAAAAGAGAAGACTTAAACCATACTGGAGCTCATAAAATCAATAATTGTATTGGGCAACTTTTGTTAGCCAAAAGAATGGGTGCAACAGAAGTGATTGCAGAAACAGGAGCAGGTCAACACGGTGTGGCAACAGCAACCGCTGCCGCTTTGTTTGGTATTCCTTGCAAAGTTTTTATGGGTGAAATTGATGTGGAACGGCAAGCATTAAATGTGCGCAGAATGAAATTATTAGGAGCCGAAGTGATTTCTACTAATTTGGGTAGCAGAACCTTAAAAGATGCTGTAGATGCAGCATTGGGTTATTACATAGAAAATCCAGATACTTTTTATTGCTTAGGTTCTCAAGTAGGCCCAAATCCATATCCAAGAATTGTAGGATATTTTCAATCTGTAATTGGAAATGAAGCAAGACAACAAATTTTACAAGAAGAAGGAAGATTACCCGATCATATTTTTGCAGCAGTAGGCGGTGGCTCTAATGCTATCGGGCTATTCTCCGGATTTTTGGAAGATGAATCCGTGAAAATTCACGGAGGTGAAGGCGGAGGTGAAGGCACTTATCCAAATACCGCAGCTACTTTAACTTTTGGAAAACCAACCGTTTTTCAAGGTACGATGTCTTATTGTTTAGTAGATGAAGCAGGAAATCCGATTCCGTCTCATTCTATTGCAGCGGGATTGGATTATCCGGGAATTTCACCACAACACGCACAACTGAAAGATACCGGAAGGGCTGATTATGCACCTGTAACAGATGCAGAAGCAGTGGAAGCCTACAAATTACTTTCTAAATTAGAAGGTATTACACCAGCTATCGAATCATCACACGCAGTAGCCATTGCTATTAAAACAATGAAAGGCAAAGGACAGTTGGCCATTGTAAACCTTTCCGGTCGTGGAGATAAAGACGTAGAAAGGGAAATGTAAATTATTTTCTTAGCAGAGTCTCACATAGTGGACTCTGCTATATTGTTCCTAACAGTGTTTCACAAAGTGGACGCTCCGATATTTTTAATCGTGTTCAAGTGATGACGAGTATGGTAAACTGTAAAGAAAAGTAATTCACGAACAGTGATTTTTCCTAATATTGGATGAGCAACAACATAAGTATCCAGATCGTTTTCACTCCAATTGTCCACCGCTTTTAAAATATTGGAACAAGATTTTTTCCAAAAAAAATCTATAACACTTGGTATCGGAATTAAACTGAGTCTGGGCTGGAACGGCAAGGGTGCTTTGGCTCCATGGCTCAATTGTAATTGATATTTCCATGCAACCTCATCATAATTCCAATTTACTCTTTGATTTGTTTTAAAGAGTTGTTTTAATAGCGGTCTTGGTATATTTAAACTCAATGCAGTGATATTATTAGAAACAGTCAAGTGATCAATGTTTTGAGCAATACTCCATTTTCCATTCACACTGTTTGAAAATGATTGATTCTTAATTCCTTTTAAATAATTATCCAATTCTTGAAAAATTTCAACCAACACTTTTTTAATATCTTCTTTTGTATTCATTTTATTATCATTGTAGTGTAAAATAAATGGAAACTTTTCACACATACAACTATTTTATAAACGTTGTGTTGCCTTTGGCATTACCAAAGTTATATACGTATGCTGTACCCATTGAATTAGAACAACAAGTTCAACCAGGTGTAAGAGTGGAGGTGCAGTTTGGTCGCCAGAAATTATATACAGCTATTGTTCATTCTATTACTATCAATCCTCCGACAGAATATATTCCTAAAGAAATTTTAGCAGTAATAGATGATTCGCCTATTGTTACTGAAACACAAATAAAATTTTGGGAATGGATTGCCTCGTATTATATGTGTACTGTAGGGGAGGTAATGCAAGCAGCCTTGCCAGCATTTTTTAAATTAGATTCAGAAACTTTTTTTGTAAAAAATACAAATTTAGAAACGGATATACTTGAATTGCCCGATGATGAATATATGATTATGGAAGCATTAGGGCATCAGGCAGAACTCTCTTTAAAAGATATTACCGATATTTTACAACGCAAAACAGTTGGTAAAATTATTAAGAGTTTATTGAACAAAAAAGTGATTTATGTAAAAGAAACCTTGCATGAAAAATACTCTCCAAAATTTGAAACATTTGTAGTTTTAAATTCCATTTATGCTACACAAAATATGCCCACCAAAGATGCATTTGAAAAAGTGCAGAAATATCCCAAACAGGAATTATTGTTATTGGCATATATTGAATTAATAAAGAAAAATAA
>JBDKHK010000056.1:0-5975 GCA_039797705.1 Bacteroidota bacterium | reverse complement strand
ATTTCTTTATATCAAGCCGGTATAAAAAATGTGGTAGCCTCCAGTGGAACCGCATTGACTAAAGAGCAAGTGCAACTCATAAAACGTTTTACAGAAAATATAGTTATTTTATACGATGGAGATGCCGCCGGAGTAAAAGCGGCCTTACGTGGATTAGACATAGTGCTGGAGCAAGGTTTGAATGTAAAATTGGTACTGCTTCCAAATAATGAAGACCCCGATTCTTTTGTGAAAAATAACGGCACCGATGCAACACTTGATTTTATAAAAAAAGAACAGCAAGATTTTATCTTGTTTAAGGCAACACAAGGCATAAAAGAAATTGGAAATGATCCGATAAAAAAAACAGCAGTCATCAAAGATATTGTAGAGAGTATCGCCAAAATTGATGATGGAATAAAGCGGCAAGTATATATCAAACATTGTTCGGATATAGTGCAGGTGACAGAAAGTGTTTTGGTAAATGAAGTAAACAAAATACGAACGCAATATTTTAAAAAGAAAAATGAAATAACGCAAGAAGAAGCTACAGATATAACCCATTATGTAAATACAGAAGAAAATCATAGCCAAAAAAGCCGTAAATCCTCACAATTATATTATCAGGAAAAAGATATTTTACGAGTTATTATTCAGCATGGACATGAACCAATGACCGAAGAATTTAATGTAGCAGAATATGTCATTTTTGAATTGGTAGATATAGAATTTAAAAACAATACTTTTGGTAAAATTGTAAAAATGTATTTAGATGCTTACCAAGAGGAAATTCCTTTTGATGAAATAAAAAATATAAACAACATCCAAGATGAAGAAGTAAAGCAAAGCTTGATAGATTTAATGTCATCCCCTTATGAATTAAGCCCAAATTGGTTTGATAAGCACGAGATAGTCGTTAAAGATGCCAACAGAACTTATAAGACCGATGTAATTTCTGTTATGCAACGATTTCGATATTATAAAATGATGGAAGCCATTAAAATATTAGACGATAAAATAAAAACATCCGAACAAAACGGAGAATATGAAGAAACGATGGCATCTATTCTTAAAAAAATGGAAATGATGGAACAGCGAAAATCATTAGCGAAAGAACTTCAAACAGTTATTCATCCACATTAATAAATTTATTATTTATTTTAACTAATAAAACAACCTGAATTAAAGTGTTTCCGTCGATTACATTTTAGTTACAATTAGCCATATATTCAGTTATTTTTTCCACAATTTTATATATAAATCACTATACCTCAATAGTTTTTCAGATAAAATTGTATTTTTGTTATATCATTCATGAATAAACTTTACACAATGCAAAAAGGAATTACTCTTTTTATAGTGTTTTTTTGTCTTTTAACAGGCATCACAAACGCTCAAGTTTCTATCACCAATTCAACTCCGTACACACAAGACTTTAACAGTTTGCCGAATACAGGAGCATCCACTACTACGAACCCAAATCCACCCAATTGGTACAGATATGCGAAAACAACAGATGCTACTAAATTAGCAGTAGGAGATGGTACTGAAAATGCTGGTGGATTTTATTCAGCAGGTAAAAAAGACTCTACAGATAGAGCTTTAGGAAGTTTACTTTCAGCCTCTTCTAAGCCATTGTATTTTGGAGTAAAATTTGTCAATAATACCGGTTCTACAATTGTATCTGCTACTGTTTCTTACAGATGCGAGCAATGGAGAAGAGGTAATAAAAATGCTGGAGTAAAAGATTCACTATTTTTTGAATATTCTTCCGCAGCAGATTCTGTGCATAAAGGAACTTGGACACGCGTTTCAAATTTAGCAGGAAGCTCTACTAATTCTTCTTCTGTAATAGGAGCATTAAATGGTAATACCAATTTTACTGCTGTTGCCGGCAATATAACAGGAATGAACATTCCCAACGGTGCTACTTTTTGGATTAGATTCAATGATTTTGATGTAACGCCAGATTCTGATGATTTATTAGCAGTAGATGATTTTTCTATTGCATTTACAACAGGAACTATTGCTGCTTGCACCGAACCCGCTAACTCTGTAAGTAATGTGCAATTAACACCCACTGGAACCACCTCTTTAAGTGGTTCATTTACTGGTACTACACCCGCTTCAGATGGCTATTTAGTATTATTAGATAGCTCTAGCGTATCTATTACACCCACCATAGTAGATGCCAATTATTATACACTTGGACAAGTATTAATTAGTAAAGCGGAAGTAATTAGCAACGGAAGTACTACTACTTTTAATGCAACTGGATTAGTACCCAACACAAACTATAAAGTATATGTATTCCCATACAATAATTCAGGATGTTCTGGAGGACCAAATTATAAATCAACTAGCCCTGGAACTGCAACTGCAAAAACTCAAATAGACGCATGCCCTGAACCAACAGCTAAACCTACTATGCTTGCATTTACACAAGTAACAGAAACTTCTATAAAAGGTAAATTCAATAAAACGAATCCGGCACCCAATGGATATGTCGTAGTATATAGCACAAGTTCAAATGTTGGATACCCTGTAGATTCATCTACTTACAATGTTGGAGATTCTATAAAATATAGTAGCTATAAATCGAAAGTTGCGTATGTAGGCACCGATTCTAATTTTACGGTAAATGGATTAATAAGCGGTACTAAATATTATTTTGCAGTATTGCCATATAATATATGTGGTATTTATCCAAATTACAACAGGACTTCACCCTTGAGAGCAGATACAACAACAGCAGGAACGCCTCCATTGGCTGATTGTACACAACCAAGTGGTATCAATTTATCTACAGTTACAAAAGTAGATTCTACAGAAAATACAATTACTATTAAATGGAGAAATTCCGTCAGTGATAGTATAATGATAGTAGCTGGACCTACAAACACAATAGGATTTGTTTCTATTAGAGATTCTGTTTATTATGCAGTTGGAAGCACTATTTCAGGAAGCCAAGCTAAGGTTTATTTTAGAGGAACAGATTCCACGCTTGTTTTAACAGGATTACTTTCTAATACCGTTTATAAAATATTGTTTGCAACCTTTAATAATAAAAATTGTACAAACGGTCCCAATTATTCCGGCGTTGCAAATATAACAATACGCACAGCAGCAGGATCTGATTGTGTGCAACCAAGTGGAGTAAGCAACACATCTATTATAAAAGTAGATTCTACCTCCTCTTCTATTACTGTAAAATGGACAAATCCTACCAATGCAGACAGTGTGATGATAATGGCGGGACCTAATCTTACCATAGGTTTTGTGTCTGTAAGAGATTCTGTTTACTATGCAGTTGGAAGTACTATTCCAGGAAGCCAAGCAATAGTGTATTATAGAGGAAAAGATTCAACGGTAACCATTACGGGATTGACAGCAAACACTGTTTATAAAATTTTATTTGCTACTTTCAATAATAAAAATTGTACGAACGGTCCTAATTATTCTGGTGTAGCAAGTACGACTATACGTACAGCTATTACAAATGGTGTTAAGTATAACAACGTAGAAGCCGAATTTGCTTTATATCCAAATCCAACATCGAATGGTTCATTGTTTGTAAAATTTAAAACACCATTAAGAGAACCAGCAGTGATAGAAGTGATGGATGTTTTAGGAAGAAATTTAAGCACACAAAAAATTGCTTATGGAACGGACATGCAAACTATTGATGTAAGTAATTTTGCAAGAGGTACTTATTTATTAAATGTTGTATATAAAGGCAGCAATAATGTAAGCACTTTTATAGTGGAATAATAAATATTAAACTAAAAACATGCCTCGTCTGAAAATCAACTAAACAGACGAGGCATTGTTGTTAAATAGGTAATATGAAAAGATTTAAAAATTATATTCTTATAACCATAATAATATTTTCTTCAAATGCATTATATGCTGTGCCCGGAACTTATTATAATTCTATAGATACCAATAAAACTTGTGCTGCGTTAAAAACAGCATTATTTCAACTTTTATCATCCAATACTACTACCTCTATTCCTTACTCATTGGTGGATGATTATTTTGATAAAACAGATTTAAAAGCAGCCAAATCACCTCAAACAGGTTCTGTGGTTTCTGATAGATATTCCTCTGACAATCCTTATGGTGCAGATTATTGCAATTATAGATTTCCAACTGATTTTTGCGGCAATAGACCATCCGGTAGTACAGAATGTTATTGTTACAACAAAGAACATGTTTTTCCTAAATCATGGTTTGGTGGAGAAAATGTATATCCCATGTATTCGGATATTCATTTTATTTGGCCAGCCGACAGTTATATGAATTTTAGAAAAGGAAACACACCTATAGGATACGTAAAAAATAGTTCCTATACTTCGCATAATGGGACAAAAGTTGGTACATCAGAAACAACACTCAATTATAGTTACAATAGTAGTCTCGTTTTTGAACCCATAGATTCTTTTAAAGGAGACTTTGCAAGAGCTTATTTATATGTAATTACTCGCTATGAAGATTCCATTATAAATTGGGTAGGCAGAAGTACTTCAGCGAATGTATTGGATGGAAATAAATATCCAGGACTAAAACCATGGATTTTACAACTCTGTGTAAAATGGAGTAAATTAGATCCACCGAGTGCTTTCGAAATAAAAAGAAACGATTCTGTATTTGCAATTCAGGGAAATAGAAATCCATATATTGACCACTCCAATTGGGTAGAAAAAGTATTTGGCATAAATGGAAAAGCACAAGATTGTGTATCAACGGCAATTCATAAAAATAATACTATAGATTTTTCTATATTTCCAAATCCAGTTAAAGATGCTGTTTTAAATATTCAATTTACAAACAACCAAACAGAAGAGTCAACCATAGAAATTGCAGACATATTAGGCAGAATAGTTTATACTCAAAAAATAAATGCAGGAACATCACCGATTATAGATGTAAGTTCATTAGATAAAGGCATATATTTTTTAAACCTTCTACATAAAGATTCTAATTCTGTCAGTACTTTCATTAAAGAGTAAGTAACAACCACAAAATTATTATTTCACCTCTCGGAGTATCGTTATATAAGTAGGGAAGTGGTCGCTATAACCGGCGTTGTAAATATTAAAATCCCAAGTACGTTTTGGATAATCCTTGTATTTGCCCGTTTTTTGTAGCATAAAATCTTTTTTGAAAATATACGCTCCTTGGTAAAAATAACCCTCTTGATTGTGGGGCAACCATCCATAAGAAATTACTTGTTGGTCAAATAAACTCCAAGTATCATTATACCCTAAAGTACCGATTCCTTTTTTGTAATAATCCACCCAAGGGTTGAAAAGCCCGCCCGGTTTTGTTTTATCTTTTTTGTCGGTGCATTTTAATATTTTCACCATAGATGGATCCGTGGGGTTATCATTCAAATCTCCCATATTTATCACCTTAGTATTTGGATTAATTTGCATTAATGAATCTATAAAACGCTTACTGACATTTGCTGCAAAGTTTCTGAGTGGAGCAGTTACTTCTTCGCCACCTCTTCTGGATGGCCAGTGGTTTACAAAAATATGTACAGTATCTACACCACCAAAAATTCCTTTAATGTATAATATATCTCTAGTTGGTCTCCAATCTTTTACAATTTGTTTTAGGTTTACTCGCAAAGATTTACTTTCCAATACTTTAAAATATTTTGGATTATAAATAAACCCACAATCTACGCCACGTAAGTCAGGTCCATCATAATGTACGATTTGATAATTTCTTGCTTTTAATTTTGGATGATTCACTAACGTTTCCAAAACAGTTCTATTTTCTATTTCAGCACAACCCATAAAAGCTAAACCATCTGGGGTTTTATCCGTCCCAATTTGAGAAATTACATCTGCCAAATGATCTACTTTATCAAAAAATATTTTTCCATTATAATGATGGCTGCCATCAGGTGTAAATTCCTCATCATCTACATTGGGCTGGTTTATAGTATCATAAAAATTTTCTAAATTATAAAAACCAAAAGCAGC
>JBDKHK010000055.1:0-4566 GCA_039797705.1 Bacteroidota bacterium | reverse complement strand
CCATCTAATTTTTTTATAACCACAAATTTATGCTTAAAAAAATCCTTTTTAGTTTATTAACTATAATTCTACTGCTTGTTGTTTTCTTTTTGTATGCAAGCTATTTTAGAAAAGACCTTATTTTATCTAAAGAATATGTAAAAGAAAAATACAGCCTTCCAAATTCTAAATTTATAAATTGGGAAGGATCAGAAATACATTACACAGAAAGCGGCAGTGGTTTTCCCATTTTAATGATTCATGGATTTGGCGGAAGTAATTATGATTTTAAAACATTAGATTCATTAATAAACAATCAATATAGAATTATTCGAGTAGATTTACCCGGATTTGGTTTGTCTGATTTTCCCAAACAAACAGCCTCACATCCTGATTATATAAAAATATACAATGACTATTTTAATTTTTTATTAGATACACTTCACATAGATTCTTGTTATGTAATGGGAAATTCATTAGGTGGTATGATGTCGTGGAACTTGGCAATATCACATCCTAATTTAGTAAAGAAATTAGTACTGTTCAACAGTGCAGGATATGACATGAAGGAGGTAGAAAAAACAGCACGAGTGACTACTTTTAAGAACCCAATTGTAAAAATGTTACTTCATCGAGGATTACCAATGTTTTTGACAAAAAATGGAATGTCGCGAGTATTTTATAATAAATCTGTTTTGACCCCTGAACGAGCACAACGCATGAACGATTTTTGGAATAGAGAAGGAAACTTACAGCAGATTTTAAATATGGCATCTTCTGGAAATTATATAGACCAAAATTTGATTAAAAATGTTAAATGTCCAACGCTAATTATTTGGGGTAATGAAGACAAAGTGATTAATCCAAAATTTGCTGAACGCTTTCATCGGGATATAAAAAATAGCAAAGTTATAATGTATAATGAATGTGGGCATGTGCCAATGATGGAAAATCCATTACAAGTAAAACAAGACGTATTAAATTTTTTAGAAAAAAATTAATGTTCTGCCAAAGGGCGTTTTTTCACCAATCCACCCTTGATGTTTTTTACACTTTGGCTGATGATAAATGCATCTGGATCTATTTTTTCCAATTCACTATAAAGCCTGCCCATTTCTAAACGAGTAATTACGGTATAAACAATTTCAGCATCTTCATTTCTGACACCTTTCTTGCCGCTTCCCTTTTTTTGTTTGTAGATAGTATAACCTCTATCTAATTTATTTTTTATCATATCACATATTTCAGTGCAATGATCAGAAACAATGGTAATTCCCATGTATTCTTCAAATCCTTCTACAATAAAATCTACTGTTTTGGATGCAGATAAATATGTTAGCATAGCATACATGGCGGTTTCTATCGAAAGTAAATAGGCCGCAAAAGAGAAAATAATTACATTAATAACCATGATTACATCGCCGATACTACTGCCCAGGCGGCGACTGGCATAGATGGCTAAAATTTCTGTTCCATCAATAACGGCACCGCCTCTAATGGTTAATCCAATACCTGTACCTAAAAAGAAACCACCAAAAATAGAAATCAATAATTTGTCGTTGGTTATTTCTGGGAATGGAGCAATAGCCACCACAATAGCCAATAAGATAATAGCTAAGATTGTCTTTATTGCAAATGTCAAATTGATAGCACGAATCCCAAGAATAATAAATGGAATATTGATAGCAATGATTAAATAAGAAAGGTTTATGTTGGTTAATTCATATATCAATAAGGATATACCCATAGCACCTCCATCTATAAAGTCATTAGGGAGCAAAAAACCCTTCAATCCAAACCCAGCAGATATGATACCTATCAAAATAAATACACTGTCTTTCGTAATTCGTTTTGAGTTGATTACAAAATCATTTAATAATTTCTTACGTCGAATTTCTGCGTCTTCTTTGCTTCTAAGTTGTCCGCTTTTATTTAAAAACGTTCTTGTAATAATATCTTCTATTAATTTATTCATACGCATTAAAATTGAATCGTTTTTAAGATACGATTTTTTTTAAAATATTTTTCAATAAAATAGATGGTATGAATGTTATTTAAAACGAGGGTGGTATAATGATAACGATTCTTTTAAATACTGTTGGTCTAAATGCGTATATATCTCAGTTGTAGTAATAGACGAATGTCCCAGCATTTGTTGCACTGCACGTAAATCTGCACCACCTTCAATTAAATGTGTTGCAAAGGAATGACGGAATGTATGAGGCGAAATATTTTTATTTAAATTAATTTTTTTAACCAATTTCTTTATTACTAAAAAAACCATCACACGGGAGATGGGCTTGCCGCGTTTATTCAAAAATAATACATCAGAATATTTTGGATATTGCGGTAATGTATTGCGCACATGCTCCAAATAAATTTCTATCTGCTTTAATGCTTCACTACCTATTGGAATTAATCGTTCTTTGTTTCCTTTTCCAATTACTCTAATAAAACTAACCTCTTTATATATGTGAGATATTTGAAGGTTGATTAATTCTGAAACGCGCAACCCGCTGCTGTATAAGGTTTCCAGCATGGCTTTGTTGCGCACATTTTCAGCTTTGCTCAAATCCAATGCGCCAATTAATGTTTCTATCTCTTCAAAAGAAAGCGTATCAGGTAATTTTTTTCCTAATTTTGGTCCTTCTAATAAAGAAGTTGGATCTTCTGATATAAAATCATCCGTCAATAAATATTTATAAAATGCTTTTAAGCCAGAAATAATGCGTGCCTGGCTGCGGTCGCTCAATCCCAAATCATGTAGATGTGCAATAAAATTTTCAAAATCATTTAGCATCAAATCTTCGGGATTGACCATGTTTTTTTCAATGTTTAAATATTGTACGAGCAGTTGCACATCATGTAAATACGCCTCTACTGAATTGGAAGACAAAGATCTTTCTATTTTTAAATAGGCTACAAAATTTTTTATATAAAAATTCCAATTGGACATATTGTATTTAGTGGTTAAAAGTAGTTGATTTTTGATACAATAGAATAGGTTGATGATAATTATTGCGAAAAGAATCTATCTTCATTTTTTATCCTACATTCATTATACTTTTTAGAAATTAATTTTATCTTGTATCTTTAAATTCAAAGTAAAAATAATTCTTGTGAAAAAATACATTATCATCAACGGACCCAATTTAAATTTATTAGGCAAACGCGAACCAACGGTTTATGGTTCTGAAACGTTTGAAAACTTCTTAGAAGAATTACGCTCTAAATACCCTGATGTTGAAATAGAATATTTTCAAAGCAATATAGAAGGTGATTTGATTACCAAACTACATGAAGTTGGGTTTTCTTACAACGGTATTATTCTAAATGCTGCTGGATATACGCATACTTCCATTGCCATTGCCGATGCCATTCGTGCTATCAAAACTCCGGTAGTAGAAGTACACATCAGTAATACTTTTGCAAGAGAAGAATTTAGACATCATTCTTTCATTTCTCCCGTTGCAAAAGGCGTTATTGCAGGTTTTGGGTTGAAAAGTTATGAGTTAGCCTTGAAATATTTTAAAGAACACGTTTAATTATTGTTTCAACGTAAACTTTCTTTCTGATTGACTATATGGACTATTTACTTGGTTTCCTTTTGCATCTAATAAAGTAAGTTTTACGGTGTTTTCACCCATTGGCAAGCCTTCCATAAAATAACCACACCATTTAGTCAACATAAACTCAGTACCATTTATTTCTGCTTTTACTTTATATCCATTTTTAGATAAATCACAATTTACAATATAAAAATCTAATAAAACGGCATCCGTTTCAATACCAGAATAAGTTCCTTTTGGTCGGCTAAAAAATAACATTGGACTTTCTAAATCAGGTTTTGCATAGCGTGCAGTATATCTTGATTTTCCCGTTATGGCAGAAGTTAAAACATACGCATTTTTATTTTTCACACTTTCATGATATGAGCGAGATAAAAACGTTAAAACAGTATGTTGTCCATCTGTTGGTGCGCTCACTTTGTGCGATTTGTCATAAATAGCAATGTAAGGAGCATTGTCAATAATGCAATGAACGTGTTGACCTTGAGCAGAATTTGCACAAGTCTTTATAGCAGACATGGAGGTTTGTTTTCCAAGTTCATAATTAGTGGTAGCAAAATTCAACGTGAATTTATTGCTGTCTAAATCATTAAGGTTAGAACTTAATTCCTGCGTGAGAGTTGCATCTGAAAAAGTTTCAGGTGAATAAAGCTCTGTTAATGTAATTCCATTTTTTGTTAACGTCGTTAACGTTGCAGTTTTTTCAGATACTACTGAAGCATTTTTTCCTGTTTTTCTATTACAATTTGGCAATAGAAAGCAAGCTATTAAAACTGGCAATATAAATAGAATATTTTTTTTCATCGGATTGATTTTAGTGTGAAATATTTTTAATGATTTAGCAGGTATTAATATAATGCCTATTTTTGAACAAAGTTCATTTTTTGCTTCCAATTTTGTAAAAAATAAATGGCATGCACATTATTTATTTTGAAATCTTTCATTGGTTTTGGAATTTCGAGCTTATCGTATATTTTATTATAAAGAAATAAAGTATTGTTTAAATCTTTTGAAAAAT
>JBDKHK010000054.1:0-3235 GCA_039797705.1 Bacteroidota bacterium | reverse complement strand
AAGGGGGCGCAGCTAATCCCTTGAAAAGGGGGCGCAGCTAATCCCTGGAAAAGGGGTCGCAGCTAATCCCTTGAAAAGGGGGCGCAGCTAATCCTCCATTCGTCTCCAATGTATTATATTGACTATACCACCAATGATTTGTCTTAAAAGTGTAATTTTTATTCAATAAAAGTATTTAAATACTTTTATTGAATAAAATGATTAATTTTACATCATTGAATAACTAATTAATTAAAATATCATGTTAACACAATTTGAAAATACGCTAGACGTAACAGTTTTAGAACCTAAACAAAAACATCCTACAATTTTTGTAAGATTCGACGAACTCAACCCTGGAGAAGCATTAACTATACACAACGACCATGATCCTAAACCCTTGTATTATCAATTATTAGGAGAAAGAGGAAATATTTTTAATTGGGAGTATTTAGAAGAAGGACCTGAATGGTGGAAAGTGAGAATTACCAAAAAAAAAGATGGTGAAAATGAGGAATCCATTGGGCAGATGGCTGCGAAAGATATTCGTAAAGCTCAAATTTTTAAAAAATATGGGTTGGATTTTTGCTGTGGCGGAAAGAAATCTGTGAAAGAAGCATGTTTAGCAAAAGGACTAGACGTGATCAAAGTGGAAAAAGAGTTGCAAGACGCAGAGAAAAATATTGCTATAAATGGATCAGGAAGACCGGTTGAATATACTAAATGGAGTCTTGATTTTTTAATTGATTATATAGTTAATACTCACCATAATTATGTGAAATCGAGCTTGCCAGATATTGTTGCTTATGCAGAGAAAGTTAATCGAGTTCATGGACAAAGACATGTACAATTATTTCAGATTAATGAACTAGTTAAAGCCATTAATAATGAATTAACTGCACACTTAATGAAAGAAGAGAAAATTTTGTTCCCTTATATAAAGTCTTTAGTAGCAGTAAAAAATGGCGAACTGAAAAACTTTTCCGCAAGCTTTGGTTCTGTTCAAAGTCCAATTATTATGATGGAAATGGAGCATGAAATGGTAGGGCAAAATCTTACTCTCATTAGAGAATTATCAAACAATTTTAAACTGCCGGAAGATGCTTGTAGCAGCTACTCTTTACTTTATCGTTTCCTTGAAGAGTTTGAAGAAGATCTTCACATGCATATACATTTAGAAAATAATATTTTGTTCCCGAAAGCTCTAGAATTGGAGCAAGAATCTAAAAAATAAAGTCATGAAATTTTTACTTTCACTATTTCTTGTTTCCTGCTTTTTATTTGCATGCAATCAAAAAAATCAGCTGCCAGAAACTATAAAAGGATTAAAGTTAAATAATGGAGGTAAATGGGATGCAGATTCAGCAACAATAGTAAATGTTGATTTCTTACAACAAATTATAGCTGAAGAAAATGATAAAAGTTTAAATGATTTTATCAATAGAGCAGATAAATTACAACTCGGTTTAAATAAAATTATTAGCGAGTGTAAAATGACTGGTGAAAATCATGAAGTACTTCATTTATGGCTAGTACCATTAATTGATAAAGTTAAAGCCCTTAAAACAACAAAATCTGTTGAAGATGCTAGATTAGTTTATACTGAAATCACGACTATCATAACAATTTTCCCAAAATATTTTGAATAACAATAATCATGAATCATTTGAATTTTAAAAATATTACTACCCTTGATGTTAGGCCAATTTTAGCATCAGGTTCTGATCCACTAAATGTAATACTCAATAAAGTAAAGGAGTTGGAAAACGGGTTTGTGCTCAAAATTATTAATGGTTTTGAGCCAACTCCGTTAATTCGACTACTAAATAAACAAGGATTTGAAGCATATGTTGAAAAAATAGATGATTTTTTAGTCCACACTTTCTTTTACAAAATATCGGATAAGGCATTATTTGTAGATACAGATTTAACTCCCAATTTAGAAGTCTCAACTAGTGATTGGGAATCAAAATTGAAAGTTTTCGAGAATAATATTGAAACCTTAGATGTTAGAAACTTCGAAATGCCATTACCCATGCATTCAATTTTAAATGCATTAAATAATCTATCTCCTAATAGTGCATTATTTGTTTATCATAAACGTATTCCACTATTTTTATTGCCTGAATTAAAAGAGCAGAATTTTAGTTTTCTGATTAAAGAAATTAGTCATACTGAAGTTCATTTATTGATTTTTAAAGATTAATATGGATTCAACTTTTGTTAGTAAAACAAATAATAAGACTACTACATGGAAAGTTGTATTGCCGTTTTATGGATATGGGGCAATATCATTTCTTATTGCTTCTTTTTTATTAGTTTGCTCAACAAACAATATTACTCAACACTATTTTCAACCGAATACGTTAGCAATCGTTCATTTGATGGCATTAGGTTGGGGTACAATGGTGATTCTTGGAGCAAGTCATCAGTTAGTTCCAGTTTTAATTGAACAAGAATTATACAGTAATAAATTAGGCTACTTATCCTTTTGTTTAGCTGCAATTGGAATTCCGTTATTGGTTTATGGTTTTTATATTTTTGACATGGGATGGCCTTCAAAGTGGGGTGGTCGATTAATAATTTTAGCAATAATTGTGTATCTATTTAATATTGCTAAAAGTATGTCAATGAGGAAACAGGAAAATATTCACACTGTTTTTTTAATTACAGCTACTATATGGTTACTCTTGACTGCAATAATCGGATTGATGTTAATTTATAATTTTACTTATCCATTAATGCCATTAAATTCAACTGATTATTTGCCATTACATGCTCATATAGGAATTATTGGTTGGTTTTTACTTTTAGTCATGGGTGTTGGATCTAAACTAATCCCAATGTTTTTAATTTCAAAGTATAGTAATAATAAATTGTTATGGTTGATTTTTAGTTTAGTGAATATTGGTCTGCTAATATTTATTTGTATTTTTTTATATTCTTCTAATACTTTGTTTTTTGTATTTCCTATATTTTCAATTGCTTTGGCAGTAGTTTTATTTGTATTCTATTGTTACAATTCTTACCAGAATAGAGTACGTAAAAAAGTTGATAAGCAAATGAAACTTACCTTGCTTTCAATACTAATGATGGTAATCCCAATTATTTTTTTAATTGTAATTATTTTGCTTTTTATATTCCAAAATGACAACGAGCTTATTATTATTAGTTATGGCTTTATTATTTTTTTTGGATGGATTACGGCTATTATTTTAGGGATGACTTTCAAAACTCTGCCATTTATTATTTGGAA
>JBDKHK010000053.1:0-23959 GCA_039797705.1 Bacteroidota bacterium | reverse complement strand
ACGGACAAGGCAATTTTTAATAAATTTAAACACATAAAAAGTACTTTAATACACGAAATATTCTAAAAAAAATATACACAATTCTATATGGATAAAATAACTGACAAGTGTGGATGAATGAAGATAATACTATCAACAAAAAGGAAACTAATAGACTGAAAATCAATAATAGATAAAAAATTTGTAGTTATAATAATAATGTTAGGAAGATGTGTATAAAGTAATGATTTATAAAAATAGTTTGATTTGTATCAATAATCATTATTTACTTTTACACGAATTCACAATGCTAAATAATAGTAATAATAAAATTTTAAAAATTAATTTATAATATAGTATTAGAACAGTCAGTATTTCAATCATTCGTTTTTTTGAAAAATCAAAAGTACCTTTGACCAAGCAAATTTTTAAAAAGTAAAAATGGAAGAATTAATAAATTTAAAAGAAAAAATTTCCGAGCTGGCGCAAACCGGTTTTATCGATATTGCTGTGGATCCCACTGTGGATTTATTTGAAGAAATTAATAAATTGAAAAAAGAAAAAAACGCCGTAATTTTGGCGCATTATTACCAAGATTCTGATATCCAAGATATTGCAGATTATATTGGCGATAGTTTGCAA
This sequence comes from Bacteroidota bacterium, assembly GCA_039797705.1. GTDB lineage: Bacteria > Bacteroidota > Bacteroidia > Chitinophagales > JADIYW01 > JADJSS01. Next base: position 23,338 of record JBDKHK010000053.1, on the reverse strand, counting down.
TTAGCACAAAATGCCAAAACTACAACTGCCGATATAATTTTATTTGCCGGCGTGCATTTTATGGCAGAAACAGCAAAAATTTTAAATCCGAGCAAAAAAGTGATTATGCCAGATTTAAGAGCAGGTTGTTCATTAGCAGATAGCTGCCCACCAGAAGATTTTGCTGCTTTTAAAAAAAATTATCCCGGCTACGCCGTTATTTCCTATATCAATTGCTCCGCAGAAATTAAAGCCCTGAGCGATTATATTTGCACCAGCTCCAATGCAGAATTTATAGTAAAAGAAATTCCGCCAGAACAAGGAATTATTTTTGCGCCGGATAGAAATTTAGGCGCCTATCTTTCCAAAAAATTAGGCAGAGAAATGGTGTTGTGGAATGGTTCCTGCATGGTGCACGAAATTTTTTCACTGGATAAAATTCGCCATTTGAAAGAAAAACATCCGAAGGCAAAAATGATTGCACACCCAGAATGTGAAGAAGACGTATTGGAATTAGCAGATTTTATTGGATCTACCACAGGCTTACTTAAATACACTCAAACAGACGATTCTCAAGAATATATTGTAGCAACAGAAACCGGTATTTTACATAAAATGCAACAAGCATCGCCGCATAAAACATTTATTCCGGCACCACCCAATAATGGTTGCGCTTGCAACGATTGCCCGCACATGAAATTAAATACATTGGAAAAAATATATTTGTGTTTAAAATATGAACTGCCCGAAATTTTAATGGACGAAGAGCTGAGGTTGAAAGCAAAATTACCTATGGACAGGATGTTGGAAGTGAGCGAAAAAGCAGGACTGAAAGGATAAGAATTATAAAAAATTTAGTTTTTAAAATCGCCCATTTATATTTTATTCTATCTGCCCAATTTACTGGAATAGCCATATTTAATTCAGTAATTAATCGATCTGCATCTTTGCATATTTTTTTATCAGGCGGATGTTTTATAGTAGAAACGGAGCCATATTTTATAAATTTATAAAACCACCGGATGTTGGTTGTATGAGTGGCTTCGTTGGTAAATCCAATATTTGTAATGAGATTTACATCAGGGTAAATACATAAAAATTCGTTTTTTCGAGTAGTATATTGCCACCTATATGCCCACGAATCAATTTTACCTTCAAACGTTTTTATTATTTCATTTTTCCAATCAATAATAACAGGGTTGTTTAAGACAGCTTCTTCTGGAGTGTCCGTTATTTCGTTGTATTTTTGCCATCTATCTGCCCAGGTAGCCCAACCGGTAGGAGAAAAAATTCTGGCAAAAAAGTAACTATACTTAGTTCTGGAAATACCTAATTGACAATTAAATCCACAAATAGATCCAATTTCTTTATCCGTATTATATTGGATTAATAACGCTTCGCAAAAATAGAAAAAACTTATATCCGGCACGCAATCATCTTCAAGAATAATACCCATTTCCACGTGTTCAAAAAACCAATTAATAGCACCAGAAACTGCTCTCCTGCACCCTAAATTTTCGGTACGGAAAAGTGTTTTTACATCACAATCCCAATCTATACTTTCTAATATAATTTTTCGCGCAGCTTCGCATTTTTCTTTTTCTCCAACCTTATTTCGCGGACCATCTGCGGCAATAAATAATTGTTTAGGTTGCGCTTCTTTTATTTTAGCAAATACTTGTATAGCTTCCTCCGGACGGTTGAAGATTAGAAATAATACAGGCGTTTCTAAATTCATAATATTTGTAAATCTACATATTTTTTATTCAATGTAAAACGGAGCAATTGTGGAAGATTTTTATACCCATTAGACAAAGAAAATATACATTATTTCTTTAAAGCAGTATGCCATTTTTCTTGATAAGGCTTGCATATTTTCTCAAAAATATTTTTTTGATTTTCGGTCCATTCATTCAGTTCGTATTTAGCTTTGTTGCTTGTTTTTATTTCATAATGAAAAGAATTTAGACCTAAAAAATTATTTAATTTATCAATATCTTCTTCTAAATTTTCTAAAGTAATTTTGATAAAATTCTTATCCTCTATTTTTTCTAATTGTTGTTCAATTCTTTTATTCCAATATACCCAGTACCAACAATTTTTTTCAAATGGACTCATTTCTTTCCAAGCTTGTTCTGTAAATGCTCCTTTTATTTTTCCTCCATTTAGCCTATAAATGCTATATATTTTTTCACTAGTAATTTTGGAAACATTCAAATCCTGTCGTATCGGAATATTAAATTCACCATCATGAAACCATCCTCTGCTATAAGTAGAAGTTACAACATCTTTGGCATTTCTTAGTAGCCAAACAAATTTTGCTTTTGGAAAAATCTCGTGAAGAATTTCTATCAGATTAGATAATTTTTGATCAGATTCGCCGTAGTGTAAATATTCTTTATGGTCAATATTGGAAAGATTAGAATAGATTTCGATGAGTTTTTGTTTTACTTCTTCTTTAGATATTTCTCCATGTTCGTATTGAGTAGAAAGATTGATAAGTATTCCTTTGGATTCATGCTCACATTTGATTAATTTATTTTGAGAAAGAATTTGAGAAATAGCTTCACTTCCGGAACGCCCTGTGCTGACTATAAAAAAAATATTTTCGCCTAAATCAAAAGCATTTCGGGAGGCATTTTCTTTAACAGATATTCCATTAATTGCTCCATTTTTTTCAGTTTCTAAAGAATTGTAAATATCAATGTTTCGGTTTTTAAGAATTTGTAATGATTGATTTTCAACAATACTATACGCAGGAACATCTTTTGTAATAACCGCTCCCATTCCAATAATCGCCCCTTCTCCTATTGTTATCCCTGGAGTAATATTTACATTCAATCCTATCCACACATTTTTTTCTATAATGACAGATTTGTAAATTTTTTTATCATCATAATAAAAGGCATCGCCTTCGTGGTTATATTCAATAGTATTTATTGTTACGTTATTAGAAATATGAGTATTATCGCCAATAACTAACCCGCCGTCTGTATATAAAAAAGCACCATCACCAATATGAACATTATTGCCAACAGACAACATTGTGGGTTCGGTAATAATGATGTTTCCATTTAGTTGAAAATTTTCACCTTTGCATCTTATTTTTTCTAATATTTTCCTAATATTTTCCTGTTTTTTTTCTTCTTTTACATCTTTTATAATGGCATATAATTTATACCGAAGTTTAAAAAATATTTTGTCCATTATTTTTTTCACAGAGATAGATTATTTGTTTAAATTAATTGATAATATCTTGTAATTCTACCATGCGTTTGAAGCGATTTGATTTTTCTAACAATTCATCAAAAGTACCATTATCAATAATTGCTCCTTTGTCCATCAAATAAAGAGTGTCCACATTTTTCACTGTAGAAAGCCTGTGCGCAATAATGATGATGGTGTATTTGCCTTTTAGTTTATCAATATTATATTGAATCTCTTTTTCAGTTTCTGAGTCTAAAGCAGAAGTGGCTTCATCTAAAAAAAGTATGTCAATTTCTTTGTATAATTCTCTGGCGATAGAAATTCGTTGTTTTTGTCCTCCCGAGAGATTGATTCCATTATTACCTAAAAGGGTGAGTTCTTTTTTGTCTAAATTATCAATAAACTCTTTGATAGCAGCTTGCTCAATAGCTTTTTGAAAACGTTTTAAATTATTATTTGTCGGTTCTGCCCAAAATGTTATATTATTAAAAATGGTATCATTAAATACTACGGGTTCTTGAGCAATATATCCGATTCGTTTTTGATAGGTTTCTTTTTTTAAATTGTTAATGTTTTGCTTATCAATACTCAAATTTCCACTTGTAATTGGCAATAATCCACTGATTAAATTCACCAGGGTTGTTTTTCCGCTACCGCTTTCCCCTACAAAAGCAATCGATTTGTTTTTTAAAATATGAAGGTTAATATTTTTTAGAATTAAATCATTTTGGTTATAACCAAAATTCACCTTATCTAATTGTATTTCTTCTTGGAAAGTATTAAATTCTACGGCACCATCTTTTTCTGTAGAAAGTACTAAACTATTTTCAAAACCAATAATATTATCTATAGAACCAGAGTTGGCTAAAAATGAATTATAGCTTTTTTGGAAATTCATTAATTGATTTAATGCTCTATAGAAAAGTAATAAACTCATTAAAATGGTAGAAAGCTTTCCATTAAAAATATAAATTTGAAGAATAATGACCAATACTACTACAGCAATCATCATTGGTTCACGCGTGGAGGAGATAACGGCATTTAATATTTCAATTCTTTTATTAGTGGATTCAATTCTTTTAATACTATCTTGTAATTTTTGAGAATAATTGGATAAAAATCCGGTTGCTTTCAGGTATTTAAAATTATGAATGTATTGGATAATAGCTTTATGAAATCCGGTATTGTGTTTAGTCAATAAAGCAGATTCCTTTTTCGTCTTTTTATAAATGCTACTATAGGCAAGGTTGGCAATAAGTCCACCTATCATTACTAAAATGGCAAATTTCCAATCAATTAAAACCACAAAAAGCATATAAATGAATGTCATTATTAATTGCTGAATACCATCAGAATAGGCTTTATAGGCAGTATTAACTCGACTTACTTCATTGGTAAAAGCATTCTGTATATGTCCCATGTCAGATGATACAAATGCTTTAAACGAATAATGAGTAAATAGATTAGTTAACCTTAAACGCAAAGTAGAAATGAAATATTGAGAGACTACTGCATTATAAGATAAGGAAAAATACTGCATTAATCCTTTTAAAGAGAAGAAAATCAATAAAATAAGAAGTGCTACTATTAGGGTAATTTCAATTCCAATAGCATTTAATCCATTTACTATAAAAGATAAATGTCCCAATCCTTTTCCAGAAGCAGTGTTGCTGCCATCTGCTAATTCTAATAATGGTAAGAACATGGTTAATCCAAAAGCATCTAAAGTTCCTACGGCAACACTTAAAGAAAGAACTATTAAAATACGATACCTTAAAAAACGATAGAAGTAAACAAAGGACGAGAAGTATTTTTTAAGTAAGTTTCTAAATAAGAACATGTTTCTGTGTTTAATCAGAATAGAATATAACAAAAGTAAGAAAATTCACTAGCAATATAATTAAAAACAAGCTACCTTCAGCATCAAGCCATTTCTATTCCTGAATAGGTATTTAAAACTTCTTCCAAAATAGAAAATATTTCTTCGGATTCATTTGTCATTACCAACCGGGTACGAAAAGGTTTTATATTGGGTAATCCTCTTAAATAATTGGAATAATGCGGACGCATTTCCAAAATACCTAATACTTTTCCTTTCCATTCGATAGATTTTTGAAGATGGATTTTTATGGTATCAATTTTTTCTTCAACCGAAGGTTCGTCTATTATTTTCCCCTCTGTTAAAAAGGCTTTTACCCGATTGAAAATCCAAGGAGCACCTATGGCGGCACGCCCAATCATAATACCATCTACGCCGTATTTATTTTTATATTCTAAAGCTTTTTGAGGAGAATCTATATCGCCGTTACCAAAAATTGGAATATGCATACGAGGGTTTTCTTTTACTTTTGCCATCAACGTCCAGTCGGCCTCGCCTTTATACATTTGTTTTCTTGTGCGCCCGTGAATACTCAATGCTTTGATACCAATATCTTGCAATCGCTCGGCTACTTCCACAATGTTTTTAGAATTATCATCCCAGCCTAAGCGTGTTTTTACAGTAACAGGTAAATTAGTTGCTTTTACCACCTGCTCGGTTAATCGAACCATTTTAGGAATATCTTGTAAAATACCGGCGCCTGCCATTTTGCACACTACTTTATTCACCGGACAGCCATAATTTATATCAATTAAATTCGGTTGAGCTTGTTCTACAATCCGTGCACTTTCTATCATAGCATCTTCTTCTCCCCCAAAAATTTGAATACCTATGGGACGTTCATAATCATAAATATCGAGTTTTTGAATACTCTTCGCTGCATGCCGAATCAGTCCTTCTGAGGAAATAAATTCGGTGTACATTAAATCGGCGCCATATTTTTTGCAGACAAACCGAAAGGGAGGATCACTTACATCTTCCATGGGTGCCAGCAAAAGTGGAAATTCCCCTAATTCTATATCGCCTATTTTTATCATTTAAATTAAGTTCTATGTTTTAATTGACACAAGTAACTAATAACTATCTTCGTGCAAAGTTACAAAGAATGATAGATAATTGGAGTAACCACCATACGGATATTACATCCACCACTATTGAGCGTTACAGTTTAAGTATGCAATGGTTGGTTTGGATAGGTATTTTTTCGATTTGTTTTTTTTTCGCACAACTCATCAGTAGCGTAATTATTATTTCTTATTATGGAAGTGTTGATATAAAACATATTGCCTCACAGCCCGATAATTTGAATGCATTGCGCTATTCACAGATGTTGGCTACTATTTTTAGTTTCTTTCTCCCAGCTATCATTTTCAGTAGATTAAAAGATAAAAAATTTGGAAGATATGAGCATGTTGATAAGGGTTTTCCATTCATTTATATCGTTATCATTTCGTTGATGCTGGTAGCCATTTACCCTTTGATAGATTTTACTTTTTATATCAATAAATGGATGCCTTGGAGCAATTGGTATGCTTCGTTTCAAGATGATTATAAAGATATAGTAAAAGGCTTATTACAAAATGATCATATTTTCATTTTTGTCCTAAATTTTATTACAGTAGCCTTATTGCCGGCCATTTGCGAAGAATGGATATTTAGAGGAACATTACAAAGATTATTATCCGAAAAAATGAATATACACATAGCGGTTTTTTTAGCATCATTCTTTTTTAGTTTTATTCATTTCGAATTTTCAGGCTTTTTGCCACGCATTGTTTTAGGCGTATTTTTAGGATATCTATATTATTACTCTGGTAGCTTATGGGCAAATATTTTTGCCCATGCAGCCAATAATGGAGCTCAGGTAATTTTTATGTATTTGAACTATAAAGGCATTTATAAAATAAATATCGACCAACCGGAATTGCCAAAAACTTGGGAATTAATCGTTTATACTGCTATATTCGCTTTGTTATGGTATTGGTTCTACCGTCTCACTCAAAAGAAAAAAGTAGTACTTTTGTAACAATTTACAGATTCGTAAATGAATGAATGTCTAAATTTTAAAAATGAACGATATAACAACACGTGTCATTACTGGTTTTTTCTTCCTCATCGTTATGATTGGCGGAGTAATCCTAAATGAATATACTTTTTTAGTGTTATTTTCTTTATTAATAGTATTGTGTATTAATGAATATCATGCCATTATCCATAATCTTTTGTCGGCAACAAGCAAATGGAAAACAACCTATCGCTCCATTAATACCATTTTTAGTGTGATTATTTTTGGAATTGTATTTTTAGTGGCCAACGGAAGTATTCCTTTAATTTCATTGTCTTTAGTTTGTGGTTTCCCATTAACTTGGTTGGTTATAGAAATGTACACTAAAAGCGAACGACCGTTTTATAATGTGTGTTTAAATTCAATGGCAATTTTTTATATCGCCATTCCATTATCATCATCAGCATTATTGGCATTTCATGCAAAAGAATATAGTTGGATTTATTTATTGGCAATTATGATGTTTGCTTGGAGTAATGATTCTTTTGCCTATTTAGCCGGAAGATTTTTTGGAAAACATAAATTATTTGAACGCATCTCCCCCAAGAAAACATGGGAAGGTTTTTTCGGAGGCGTGGTAGGGTCTATTTTTTTTGCATACATACTCTCTATTTTATTTCCAATGTGGACAGGATACGATGTTTCTTTTTTAACGTATGCAATTTTAGCCGTTATCACTTCTATTACGAGCACGTATGGCGATTTAGCAGAAAGTATGATAAAACGCAATTTGCAAATCAAAGACACCGGAACAGCATTACCAGGACATGGAGGTTTTTTAGATAGATTTGACGGGCTTATTTTTTCTCTTCCGGCTTGTACGTTGTATCTTACTTTTTTCTAAAAAAAGTAGTTTTATATTATAGCGAAACTAAAAACTAACACCACCATTACTTTTTCACCTATCATTTTTCTTAAGTTTAATAATGCATAGCGCATTCTCCCTAAAGCAGTATTGATATTGGTTCCGGTCATTTCTGCAATTTCTTTAAAACTCAAATCAGCATAATGGCGAAGTATTAATACCTCCTTTTGTTCGGCAGGTAATAATTCTATTAAATCTTTAATTTGTTTGACGGTTTGTTCTCTAATAACCATATCTTCTTTGCTTTCTTCAGCAAAATGAATCATGTTTAAAACATCCTTGCCATCACTATCAACAATAACAGGCATACGTTTGTTCTTTCTAAAGTGATCCATGCAAAGATTATTGGCAATCATCATTACCCAAGGCAAAAATTTACCTTCTTCATTATATTTTCCAACTCTCAAACTATCGATTACTTTATAAAAAGTATCTTGAAAAATATCTTCCGCCAACGTGCGGTTTCTTACACGCATCAAGATAAATGAAAAAATTTTTCGCTGGTGTTTTTGTAATAAAATAGGGAGCGCATTTTCATCTCCATTTATATATCTTTGGAGAAGCTCATGGTCTGTTTGAACAATTGGATACATGATATAAATTTTTTGCGTGTTAAACTATTTATCAATGTCATGTAAAGATTGGTCAAGTGTTTATTTTGTTAAGTGAGTTAATTTTTATCAAGATTAATAAACAAAAACTGTTCCGATATTGTCATTAACAGTATTTAACGCGCACACCGTACTTAAGATATGTTAAAACAAAAAAAAATAACCGTAAATAGGGAGAATAAAATACTTATAAAAGGTGCCCGCACGCACAATCTGAAAAATATTGACGTAGAAATTCCACGTAATAAATTAGTAGTTATTACGGGGGTTTCTGGCTCCGGAAAATCTTCTTTAACAATTGATACTTTGTATGCAGAAGGACAGCGTCGCTATGTCGAATCTTTATCGTCTTATGCTCGTCAGTTTTTAGATAGAATGGATAAACCCGATGTGGACTATATCAAAGGATTATCTCCCGCAATTGCTATTGAACAAAAAACCACCACAGGCACTACCAGAAGCACCGTAGGCACACTTACCGAAATTTATGATTACTTGCGTTTATTGTATGGAAAAATTGGGAAAACATATTCACCAGTTTCTGGAAAACTAGTACAAAAACAAGAAGTATCAGATGTAATTGATTACATCAAAACATTGCCCGAAGAAACGAGATTACAAATTCTTGCTCCATTAAATTCTTTAAATAAAAATAAAATAGATACTTTATTGCAAGACGGTATTCAGCGATTATGGATAGACCATGAAGTTTATTCTTTAGAAGATATTGCAGAGGATGAAATTGAAAAGTTAGAAAAAAAGAAAAATAAATTTATACTGATTGATAGAGCTACTGCCGAACAAAGCGAAGATAATTTATATCGCTTGGCAGATTCTATTTCTTTAGCATTTTCCGAAAGTGAAGGGGAATGTGTGATAGATATTCCCAGCCAACCACAGAAAAAATTCAGCAATCGTTTTGAGTTGGATGGAATGAGTTTTGAAACACCTTCTCCTCAGTTTTTTAATTTCAATTCGCCGTATGGCGCATGCCCTACGTGCGAAGGATTTGGAACGATACTCGGCACAGACCAAGACCTTGTTATTCCCAATAAAAATTTATCTATTTATGAAGATGCAGTAACGTGTTGGAAAGGAGAAGTAATGAGCTGGTGGAAAAAACAATTAATAAAAGGAGCGCCGGATTGCCATTTTCCAATTCATAAACCAATTGCAGATTTTACTAAAGAACAATATCAAACCTTATGGAATGGCAATGCCCATTTTCTCGGTATTCATGCATTTTTTAAAGATGTAGAATCCCAAACGTATAAAATCCAATATCGTGTAATGCTATCAAAATACCGCGGACGAACGGCTTGTAATACTTGCAATGGTACACGTTTGCGACCAGATGCAGAATATGTAAAAATGGATAATAAATCCATGGGTGATTTATTGCAAATGACCATCAAAGAATTACATGACCATTTTAAACAAATAAAAATTGACAAGCAAGATATAAAAATTGCGAATCGGATTTTAACGGAAATAAATAACCGTTTACAATTTATGGTGGACGTTGGTTTGGATTATCTAACGCTCAATCGTTTTTCCAATACCTTATCGGGAGGAGAATCGCAACGTATTAATTTGACAAGAACTTTAGGCAGCAACCTTACTGGTTCTTTATATATTTTGGATGAACCCAGTGTTGGTTTACATCCGCATGATACCGGAAAATTGATAAATATTTTAAAATATTTGCGTGATTTAGGTAATACTGTTATTGTGGTAGAACATGAAGAAGAAGCTATCCGTTCCGCAGATTATTTAATTGATGTAGGACCACTTGCCGGCACGCTTGGAGGTGAAATTGTTTTTGCAGGAAATGCAGAAGATATTATAAAAAATCCAGAAAGCCTGACAACAAAATACTTGACTGGAATATTGCAAATTGAAGTTCCTACGCAACGCAGAAAGCCGATTAATTTTATTGAAATAAAAGGCGCACGACAACATAATTTGAAAAACATAAATGTAAAAATTCCATTGCAAGTATTGTCCGTAATTACAGGTGTTTCTGGCTCGGGGAAAACTACTTTAATCAAACAAATTTTATATCCTTTTTTGAAAACGCAATTAGAAGGATTTGGAACAAAGCCAGGATTGTTTAAAGAAATTTTAGGATATAAAAATAAAATAGCAAAAGTAGAATTAGTAGATCAAAACCCGATAGGCAGAAGCTCCAGAAGTAATCCTATTACTTATATAAAAGCATACGATGTAATAAGAGATTTATTTGCCTCACAATCGTTATCAAAAATAAGAGGATATCAACCCAAGCATTTCTCCTTCAATGTGGACGGCGGTCGCTGCGATGCCTGCCAAGGCGAAGGTGAACAAATTGTGGAAATGCAATTCTTAGCAGACGTACATTTAGAATGTGAAGTTTGTCATGGAAAACGATTCAAACAAGAAATTTTAGAAGTAAACTACAACGGAAAAAATATTGCCGAAATATTGGATTTGACGGTGGAGGAAGCTATGGAGTTTTTTAAAGAAAAAAAAGAAGTAGTTAATAAATTAAAACCACTACAAGAAGTAGGATTAGGCTATATACACTTAGGACAAAGCAGCTCTACATTAAGTGGAGGCGAAGCACAACGCGTTAAATTAGCTTCTTTTTTAGCCAAAGGTGCAACGAAAGAGCCTGTTTTATTTATTTTTGATGAACCCACCACTGGGTTGCATTTTCACGACATCAATAAATTATTGAAAGCACTGAATGCTTTAATAGAAATAGGACATACCGTGATAGTGGTGGAGCACAATATGGATGTAATAAAATGTGCCGATTGGATTATTGACCTCGGGCCCAAAGGCGGTGATGAAGGCGGGCACTTGATTTTTGAAGGCACTCCTGAAAATATGATAAAAAACGCTAACAGTATTACCGCAAAATATTTGAAAGAAAAATTATAATTCCCCCTCTTGCTTTTGGTGTGGATATTTAAATCAAAACAAACAGCATGAGATAATTCTTTATGTTTCCAATGTAGTATAATAAAAACAATAACATTGTTCCCAAATATGGAACTTTTGTGTATCTTCGTATGGTTAATTAAGAGTAATTGAGAATTATTAAATTAAAGACATTAAAAGATTTTTGGAACAAATATCCAGACTCAGAAATTGGTTTGCGTGCTTGGTACACAGATATTGAAGGTAAAAATTGGAAGCACCCAAATGAAATCATTCCATTTTTTAAAAATTCAGATATCGTTGGAAATAATAGAATCGTTTTTACTATTGAGCATAATAAATATAGACTGATTGTTTTGTTTCGGTATAAAATCCAATTAGGTTATATCCGATTTATTGGCACTCATAAAGAATATGATAAAATTAAAAATATAGAAAATATATAGCCATGCAAAATTTAATTATTGAACCTATCACCACAAAAAAACAATACGAAAAAGCGTTAAAAACTATAGATGCTTTAGTACATTGTAAAGAAGGCACAAAAGAAGAGCAATATTTAGAAGCGATATCTATTTTAGTACATGAATATGAAAAAAAACATTATCCTATTTTGCCATTACAACCTATTGAAGCGATAAAATATAAAATGGAACAAGAGGGTTTGTCACAGCAAGATGTTGCAGAATATTTTGGAGGCAAAAACAGGGTAAGTGAGGTTTTAAATGGTAAAAGAAAATTGACGCTGAAAATGGTAAAAGCACTTTATAATAATCTTCATATTTCGGCAGAAGTTTTATTGGCAAAATAATATAAATATCATTAGATACATTTAAAACTAATCAATTTTATCTTCTATACATAACAATTGTATTTAATAATCAACTTGATATATTTCAGACTTTTCCGTAGTTTAGTACCAATATTCTCCCGATGAAAAAAACATATCTACTCTTTGCACTATTTATAGCATTTCATGCGATGCAAGCAGAAGAGAACTTAATGCGTGTTTGTGGTCAAGATGATTTGGTAAAACATTTCAGACAAATAAACCCCAACTATGACACAGAAGTAAAAGATTTATTTCAAGAATTTTATCAAAATCAATCAAATGCGCGATTGATGGAAAATACCGGAATGAATGATACAATTTATACGGTTAGAGTGGTCGTACATATTGTTTATTTAAAAGATGACAGTCTTCAAAATATTCCAGATACTTTAGTGTATTCTCAAATTGCAGCATTAAACAGAGATTATATGATGGAAAATGAAGACACTATAAATCTTCGCCCCATCTTTAATAAGTTTAGAGGAAATCCTAAAATACATTTTGAATTGACCACAACAGATCCCAATGGAAACGCAACCACCGGAATCGTTAGAGTAGCCGCCAAAGCACCGAGCATTCCGCCAGCTAATGCAATAGATTCTTTAGTGGGCTCCACCGATAATTGGTTTAAAAATGGATTTCAAATAAAAACTATAGGCAATGCAAAAGATACCACTATAGGCTCCAAAGGTTGGGATAATAAAAAGTATTTGAATATTTGGGTGACGAATCTTAATATATTTAGAGATGTTTCAAAAGGCACCTTAGGGGGTTTTGCTTTTGCTCCTCCCGGATTATCAAATTGGCCAATGGGTATTGGTTATCCATCTAATGGAGATGACGGCGTTTCTATAGATTATCGTTTTTTTGGACAAAATAATTATTTTGCCCAAGCACGCCCAGATAAAGCTGAGATTATCGGCAAAGGACGTACCACTGTGCACGAAGTGGGACACTATTTAGGATTAAGACATATTTGGGGAGATTATGGAAATCTATTCGGGAGCAATTGCAATAATTTGTTAGATGCTATTTTGTTTTTTAATGATGGAATAGACGATACACCCGTTGCCAAATCGCCCTTTGCCAGTACCATTGGAGAATACAGGTGCGACACCACCGTAAACACTTGCAATATGCCATACCAAGGAGTGGATTACCCGGATATGTTTGAAAACTATATGGATTATTCAGGAGATAATTGTTATAATTTATTTACCAAACAGCAAATTCAATTTATCCGAATGGTATTGCGTACACGCAGAGCCGGAATTATCAGCAATAAAACATTTAATTTGACCACTGCTATTCGCCCAACAAGATTAAATGAAATGGGAATTTCTGTTTTTCCAAACCCTATTCAGGAATCTATTGCTATACAAATAGAAAAACCTTTATTTAAAGAGATGACGGTACAATTATTCGACATTAGCGGCAAACAAGTTTTAGCTAAAGTGCTTTCAGCAAATAGTGCTTATACAACGTTAGATACACATTCATTGTCTTCAGGAACGTACTTTATCAGATGCTTTAATGAAGATTTTATGGTTACTGACAAACTGATTAAACAGTAATAAAATCAAAACAAAATTCTAAAAAATGTACACCATTCTAAAACGATATGGAATAGACTATTTTATTATAGCCTTAGGTTTAATGGTGCTTTTGGCATATTGGTTTCCGTTATTTGGTACAAGCAAAGCATGGTATGCCCCCGCCAATGTGTCCGTTTATGGTGTTGCTTTTATCTTTTTCTTTTATGGATTAAAACTCAGTCCACAACAACTAAAAAGTGGACTCTCCAATATTCGTTTACACATCGTAGTTCAACTTTCCACGTTTGTATTATTTCCATTAATAGCATTTCTATTAAAACCAATTTTATCGCCTATTAACCAACCTTTGTGGGAAGGCATATTTTTTATGGCAGCTATTCCCTCCACCGTTTCCTCTTCGGTGGTGATGGTAGGAATTGCCAAAGGGAATATTCCTGGAGCAATTTTTAATGCCAGTATTTCCAGTATGTTGGGATTGGTAATAACGCCTTTATTAGTTGGTTTGGTGTTGTCATCATCTAATAATGCAGGAATGGCAGATATACATTCTATAATAATAAAATTATTGTGGCAGGTAGTCGTTCCCGTTATTGCAGGAATCATTTTGCATCCTTATTGGGGAAAATGGGTGTCAAAACATTTGCAAGCCTTAAAATATTTTGACCAACTAATTATTCTCTTAATTGTTTTTACTTCTTTTAGTGAGTCTTTCGAATCGGGAGTTTTTGCTCAAACTTCTCTGTTGTTGTTGGTTTTATTAAGCATTGGATTAATATTGCTTTTAGGCACCGTTTATAGGTTGATAGAATGGATTTGCCGTTTCTTGAATTTCAATAGAGAAGATACGATTACTACAATTTTTTGTGGTTCAAAAAAATCATTAGTACATGGAATGGTTTTTTCCAAAATATTATTTCCTGTAAATGCCGCTGTTGGTATGATGATTTTACCATTAATGCTGTATCATGCCATTCAGCTTGTTGTTATTAGTATGATAGCGCAAAGAAAGTCTAAAGAAGTTGAATGAATTAAATGAACTTCAACTCATCTAAGGAGATAGCTTGGGAGATAGCTTGCTCCATTTTCACCTGTCCTTGTTTGTTGTAAACACGCAATAAAATTTTTATTGTTAATTTTTAAGCGAGGTATTGGATTTCTGTTTAATTTGAACTTCCTATAATTATAAAATTTAAGAGAATCAACTAAAAATATTTTTCAACTATAAAAATTTATTCACATGAAAATTATCACTATTGCCGTACCAGATGAAGAAATGTTGGCATTTGATGTCTTTATTCAAGAATCGAATGTTATAGTATTGGATGAGAAAAAAGACCTTTCAGAAATTACTGTTTACAAAGTAGATATGGAACAAACAGGTAACACTCAAGAAGCCTTGGAGGCTATGGAGAAAATGGAAAAAGAATTGGAAGAAGAAATTTGGAAATTACATCATTTCGCAGAATAAATTTTAAGAAACAAGACTTTTTTACTTGAACTAAAACTGTAGTTTTTTGGTTATATTGCATGGTTGTAAATTAAGAATACAAAAATGAAAAAAATTACCATTTCTGTTCCTGATGATAAAGTAGAAGAAGTAGAAGCCTATCTTCAAAAATTAATTCAGCAATTGAATATTTCTATTTTGAAAGAAGATGAGAAATTATCTGTGGAGGAATGGCACAGAGAAACCATTATAAAAGACGAAACCACGGGTGATTATATTAGCAGCGACGAAATAGAAAAAACTTCTTTTAGCAGAGAGAAATAAGTGCAGTGTTTATAAACATCTAGTAGGTTTATTTTGTAACTTTGAATGAGTTGCAATAAATGAAAAATTGAAAAACAGTATGAAAAACAGGGTTAAAAAAAATAATACAATCCCTTTAGATGAAGGGCTATTGTTGGAATCTGCCAAAATTGCCTCGTCAAAAGCAGTGAGAAGTTCAGTTGCTTTAGGAATTACCATGAAAATAATTAAAAATCATAGCATTATTGAGATTAATCCAGGTGAATCAAGAAGAATTTTAAGAAAAATTCCTAAACCAACTGTTGACATTTCATCATTAAAAAAAGGAATGATTTTAGAAAGAAAATAAATGACAGAAGCTAGATTAAGAATCTTTGCAGGACCAAATGGTTCTGGGAAAAGCACCTTGTTTGAATCTCTTTCTAAAAAATATAATACAGGAATATTCCTTAATGCAGACTCAATAGAAAACGAACTTTCAACAAAAGGATTTATTGATTTAAGTGAATTTAATTTAAATCTCACACAGAAGGATTTAGATAAATTCCTATTAACAGAACGTGCAGTATCGTTAATAAAAAAATCAATTGAAGATAATCATCTCATTGAATTTTCTTTAAAAGAAAATATAATAATTGATGCTGTAAAAGAAACTCATAGCTATGAAGGTGCTCTGATAAGTTCCTTTTTAAGATACCATTTGCAAGAACATAAAATTGATTTTTGTTTTGAATCGGTGATGAGTCATCCTTCTAAAATAGATGAAATAAAAGAAGCTAAACAAAAAGGATATAAGACGTACTTATACTTTATTTGTATTGATGATATAGAAGTAAATATATCTCGCGTCGAAAATAGAGTTGAAAAAGGAGGACATTCAGTTTCTATAGAAAAAATTTCAAATCGCTATTATAACACCTTGAATAATTTAATCAATATGATTGAAATTGTTGATAAATGTTATTTGTTTGATAATTCAAGTGATGAATTTAAATTAATTTCTAAAATCACACAAGGTCGATTATCAATTGAAGTAGAGCCAGATGAATTGCCAAATTGGTTTGTAAATTATGTACTTAAATTCTACTTATAAATACCTTAAATCAACAACAGACTCTCTTCTTCTTTTTGCCGCATGAGGGTTGCGTCTTTTTTTGATTTGTCTTTATAGCCGCACAGGTGCAGTAATCCATGTGCTAATACACGATACATTTCATTTTCAAAAGTAATTTTAAATTTTTGTGCATTGGCTTCTACGCGTTCTAACGAAACAAAAATATCGCTTTCAATTTTCTTTGCTGTTGTCGTAGCAGCATCCGAATTGTCGAAAGTTATAATGTCTGTATAAGTATCATGGTTTAAATATTCAAGATTGATTTTTAATAATTCTTCATCTGTCAAAAAAATATAATTCAATTCCTTTATGGTATAACTTTCTTTGTTGGCAATGGCTTTCAGCCAAGGACGTAATTTGGTAGGTTTAAAAAATGCAGGTTTAATAACGTGTTCAAAATGAAAAGAAATAGCCATGTATAAAAATATGTTTTTTTAGGCTGCTAAGATAATTGAAAACTTATTTCTACACAGCGGCCGCCGTCATAAAAACGCACTTCATCGGCAAGCGTGCGAATTAAGAAAACGCCACGACCATCTGGAATTTCTAATAATTCGGGAGTAGTTGGATCTGGCAAAATATCCGGATTAAACCCTTCCCCTTGGTCGCGAATAGAAAGCTTAAACATGGAATTGCATTTGCAAATTTCTATCATCACTTCTTTTCTTTCGTCAGAATTATTTCCATGTTCTATCGCATTGGTCACCGCTTCCACAGATGCCAATAAAACATTGTTGTATTGTTCTTCCTTAATATGATATTGCTCCCGAAGTGCCTCCATCATGGATTCCACTTTTGCAATATTTTCAAGACGGGAAGAGATTTTTAATTGAACTACTTCTGTCATGTTGGTTGTTTAACAGTAAATCAGGTTTTATGTTCTAAAAATTTGCGCACAAACACCCTTTTGAGAAAGCCTCAAAATTTTTTACTTGTAAGTTTAAACAATTAATCGATAAGTCGCAAGTACTTTTCTACTAAATTTTTATAAAATGGTTTTAAATTAGGTGGAATAGTTTGATATAATTCCAAAGCAGCTTTCTTTTTTTGTAAATATTCTTCCAAATTAGGCGGCAGTTTTCTCGGCACTTCAATAGCCGTTTTAGATTGGCGTTTGTCGTCTTCCTCTTGGTCACGTTTGGCTTTTTCAAACTCCAATAATCTGGTTTCTATTTCTTTTTGTCGTTTTATGGTTTCTGTCGAAAGCCTTTTATTCATTAACTCTTTCTCTATGTCATCCATTTTTTTTATCATGTCATCGATGCCGCCAGTGCCATCACTTCCCTTCTTTTGCTCCTGGCTCATTTCTTCTCTCATTTGGCGCAATGCTTCGCGGATAGCAGCTTGTTTTTGAACCGCATCTGCAAAGTCTTTTCCCATTTTTTTAGGATCGCCGCCATTTTTCATGCCGTCTTGCATTTTTCCCATTTGCTCTCCCAATTGTTTTTGCATTTCACTCATGGAAGGTTTTTGTCCCTTCCCGCCAGGCTTATTGCAACTTCCTGAACCGGGTTTGCTTTGGTTTTGTTGTTGTTGAATATTATCCAACGATTCACTGAGCATCAAAGCAAGATTATTGGCAGAAGTCATCACCATTTGTTGGGCTACATTTGCGGTGGGCTTTCTGCGTTCTTCTAAATTTTCCAATGCTTTTTTCATCTCACGATTAAGTTTATACACTTCATCAGAAATGAAAGATTGTATTTTGAATTGGCGCTTGCCTAATGCTTGCAAACTGTCGGCTATCATTTTAAAATCATCCCGCAAGTCGTATTGCTTTTGCATAATTTGGATGTATTTAGGGCTTTCGGTTTCTGTTTTTTTCAAATCAACCATCAGCTGTTCTTGGTCAAAAGAAAGTTTGACTAAATTTTCTAATAATTGACGAATCATTCGAATATCTTCTGCCGCTTGGTCTTGTTGCATTTTATCTAAACCTGATTTCATTTTCTGTGCCATCTGCTGCATTTTTTGTGCGGATGATTTTTGAGATTTGGAGGCTTTGTCGTTTTGTTTTTGTTCCAGTGCATCGCTGCTGTTTTCCATTTCTTTTTTTATATCTTCCGCATCCGATTGGTTGTCTTTAGTGTCTAATTTGTTGTCGTTTTCTTTATTAAATTGATCGAGTTGTTTTAAGTCCTCTTTTACACCCTCCATTTTTTTATTCAACTCCTGTTGTTGTTGTTGTAAAGTAGGTTGATTTTGTTTGTTTTCTTTGGTATCTTGAGAAAGTTGATTTTGTTCTTTAGCAAGTTGGTTGAGTTTGTCAATGGTTTCTTGTGCTTTTTGTTCTAATTGAAGTTGCTTAAAAAGTTTATCCATTTTATCCAATTCAGACTTCAAATCTTTATTGCTCATTTCCATTTTATCCAAATTCTCAAAAGTATTTTTTTGTTCCATTTTTTGCAAAATGTCTTGGATTTGCTTCATTAAGTCTTTCATTTCATCGCTCATCATATCCTTCAACATCTCTTGTAGTTTCTCTTGTTTTTTGAGAATTTCTTCTTCTGGTTTTTTAAAATCCTCTTGGTTTTTTAGGTTTTCATCATATTTATCTTTGATGTTTTCTAATTTTTTAGATAGCTCTTCGTGTTTCTTTTGTATCTCTTCCAATTGTTTTTTATCTTCCCACGAAAGAGATTTTTTATTCAATATTTTCTCTTTCATTTCTTTAATCTGAGCAGCCAGTTTTTGTGCTTCTTTTGTGGCGGCACTCAAATCCCCTTTGATGTCTTCGCTATTTTCGTACTCTTGTTTTTCCAATTGTTTTACGGTTGGTTTGTCATAAACAAACGCTTCCGACTTGGTAGATTTTGGTCCGGTTACTGCATCGTTGTCAAACACTTCAAAATAGTAATCCATCTTATCGCCACTTTTTAAATTATATTTAGAAAAATCAATTTGAAAATTAATATCTGAAATGGATTTATTGGTCAACGGAAGGTTTTGTTTTTTGGCTTCTTTTAAAATACCTTTTTCATCTTTGATGGAATAATGAAATTCCAACCGCGACAAACCATAATCATCCGAAGCGGCTCCTAAGAAAATGGCAAAATCTTTTTGAGTAGAATCTTGTATTTTTTCTACGCTGATGCTCGGAAAATTATCAGGAGTAGCAGCAATAGAAAATGAAACGGAATCGCCTTTTTCTACTTCGCTGTTCGAAACAAAAATGGTATAGCGTGTATCTTTCAATATTTTTTTTGAAAAAACAAAATTGTCTTTTCCTTTCTTTTCGGAAGTATAAGTTTGTCCATCTATATTGATTTTTACAACGTCCGTTCCAGAGGTTTGGAAATCCCAATTTACAGAAGTGCCGGCAGGTACTATTAAATCACCAGTATTTTTGATGGTTTCATTTTTTTTGCCAGTATGTGTAGGATAAATGAGATTGGTAGTAAAATTGGCAATCATCGGTTTTTTCAACACGTTAATTTTGTGTTCATCGCTGTTAAATTCTCCGGCAGAAAAATAAAATGGAATATCTGTTTGAATATTGGTAAAGCGATAGGAAAATTTATCAGCAGCCGTTTTTTCCATTTTGTAATTTTTCCCATTTTCATGGATAAATACTTCGTTGGGTACGGTATTCCCTTTAATAGAAAGTTTTATTTCAATGTCCTCATATTGCAATGCTTTCAAATTTTTATTTTCCAATACAAAATCAAAAGGAGCTTTTTTGGCAAATGTTTTATTAGGATTTAATAAACGAGTATTACTTTCTTTCAAGATATTAGGAGCGCCAATTAAAATAAACAACAAAATAAAAAGCGGCGGCAAAGCATATTTTAAGTATTTTTTATTTTCCTGTAAATTGATGGCATTTCCAAAGGGAACTAATTTTACATCATCGGTTTTTTGTTGGATGCTTGCTTCTATCAAATCTTTGTTTATCGTATTTTGCGATTGATTTTTTAGTTGAAGAATATTAAGCAATTTATCTTTCACATCTGAGAAATGCTGCCCAATAATTGTCGCTGCTTGCTCATAAGTAAGCTGTTTGCCAATTCTTAAATAATGAAAAAGAGGTTTTATAATCCAATAAAACAAGGTAGTCAAAATTGTTCCTGCAAATAGAACCAGTAATGTTTTTCTGACGAAAGAAGAAAAATAAAGTTGGTATTCAAACAGAGAAATAAACAAATAAAACCCGAACAATAAACCTAAAAATAATAGTACACCGCGCAGTAGTTTATTCAGATAATATTTTCTGATAAATGTATCTAATTTTAAGAGTAACAGTTCGTAATTCTGCATAATTTGCTGCAAGTTAAATATAAAGCATACAAAATAGAAATGAAAGTTATTTTGGGTTAAAAGCCTTTCATTGGTACAAAATATACTTCTGTAAAATCGCGTTGCTCCATGGCATTTTGTGGGCAATTGCGTACATTAGGTTGTAGCAAGCGAAAATCTATATCATAATAAATCGGCATTACCACTGCATCATCTATTACTTGCTGGTCGGCTTTAGTATATAGTTCATTTCGTTTCGTTTCATCCACCGTTTGTACGGCATCATCAAAATATTGGTCAAAAATTTTGCTTTTATATCGGAATGAATTGATGTATGTTTTGGTAGTGAGTTCTGCGGGGACATATTTGCTGTGAAATAAATTTAAGAAGTTTTCGGCATCCGGATAATCTGCTACCCAACCCAACCGATAAAAATCAGTTTTGGCGGCTTCAATTGCTTCGGTGTGTTGCGCCCATGGAACAGTGAGTAAATCAACTTGAATACTTAACGTTTCTTCCAACATTTTTTTGATAGCTTCTGCCACTTGTGAATTTCGAGCGCCGCCCGAATTAAGTTCTAAGGTGACTTTAGGACAGCCTTTGCCATTTGGGTAGCCAGCCTTTGCCAAGTATTCTCGTGCTTTGCTGGGGTCAAAAGTAAATCCCTTTACATTGGTAGAATTATAAGTGCCGGTTCCTGGTGGCACTATGCCATAAATTCCTGGGAAGCCAGAGCCTTTTAGGGTAAAATCACACAATTTTTGTCTGTCGATTGCATAGCAAAAAGCCTTTCTCAAATTTACATTATTAAAAATTGTTCCTTGATGTTGGAATCCATAATACTGAATAGACATAGAGGGCATAAATTGCAATTGGAATTTTTGATAGGCTGGTTTTAATTGATGTTTATAATCTACCATTTCGTCTATCATTTCCAAAGGAAATTTATACACCAAATCACTGTTCCCTTTAGAAAATTCCAATAATTCATTTTTCTTTTCTTTAATGTAAGAAATACGCAGAGCATCTAAATAAGGCAATTGATTTCCGTATTCATCTTTTTTCCAATAGTTGGGGTTGCGGGCTAAAAATGTAACTTGATTTTCTCTATTTATTTTTAAATAAAATGGACCTGTACCAACTGGATGAATGCGAATTTCATTTCCATATTTTTCTATGGCTTCTTTCGGATAAATTTTTCCAAAAATTAAAGCCAATCGTGCAAGAAAAACAGCATACGGTCTTTCTAATTCAATTTGAACGGTATAATCATCTATTATTTTGATGCCACTTACACCACTATCGGGCAATATTTTATTGGCGGTAAGTGAATCGTATTCGCTGGCGCCTTTTACTACATCTTTAAAAATCCAAAATCCTTGATTATCTGCTGGATTATGATAACACAATCTATCCAAACAATATTTTACGTCTTGTGCTTTTAATTCTCTGCCTTTGCCATTTTTAAAACAAGGGTCATCGTGAAATAAAACACCTTTGCGCAAGTAGAAAGTATATTTTGTACCACTGGGGTCAATATCCCATTTATAAGCTAAAGACGGAACGACTGCCAAAGTGCTATCATCAAAAGTTACTAATCCTTCAAAGATTTGTTCACAAATCCGATGCGCTACTACTTCTGTAATATTTAATGGATAAAGTGTTTTGAAATATTCCTCTTCATTGGTTCTGAAAGTTCCTCCATAATAAACACCACCTTTTGCGGGGTGCAAACGAAACTCTCGTTTTTGTTCTCTAATACAAGAAATCATTAACACACAAACTAAAAAATAGAGTAATTTATTCATGGTGAAAATTATCTGTAAATGTAATCATTTATTTAGAGGTTTAATTTTACATAAATTGGGCAATGGTCGGAATGTTTTACGTCCATAAATATTTTTGCATCCGATAGTTGTGGCTTTAGTTCATCCGTAACGGCATGATAATCAATTCGCCAGCCTTTATTGTTGTTGCGCGCATTTGCCCGAAAACTCCACCAAGAATATTCCTCTTTTTTTTCAGGGTAAAAATACCTGAATGTGTCTGTAAATCCATTATTGAAATACTTACTCATCCAGTCACGTTCTTCTGGCAAAAAACCCGAACTGTTCTTGTTGCCAATAGGATCGTGAATGTCGATAGCTTCATGGCAAATATTATAATCTCCAGAAACGATGATTTTCTTTTTTTCTTTTTTTAGTTGATGGATGTAAGCATAAAAATCGTCTAAATATTCCATTTTAACCGATTGTCGTTCTTCTCCACTGGAGCCGGAAGGAAAATAACTACTGATGAGTGTTATGTCGCCTATGTCCA
>JBDKHK010000052.1:0-4052 GCA_039797705.1 Bacteroidota bacterium | reverse complement strand
TAATAATTTCCATTTTTATCGCTTAATGCATAAATTCTATACGCTCCATCTTTTATGTTTTCTAAGGAAAAACTCCCATCTGTTTGCACTTTTGAAATATAAAAAGGGCGTTTTTTAGTAAACACACTGTCTTCTTTTTCTTTGTATAACAGCACAAAAGTATTGTCTGGAATTTTATCTAACGCTGTTTGTACAGAGCCTTTCACATTTAAAGAATCTATAAAAGAGCCAGTAGAAAATAAGAATTTGTAATTAGACAAGGTATTTCCCTCATTATTATCTTTTAAATTATCTCCAAAGTAAATACTGTAGGTGGTGTTTGGCTGTAAAGTATCTTTGAATTTGATACTAAGTTCATTTTTGATTATTTCAATTTTTGGAAAGGGTTCTACATTTGGAGAGATGATTACTTGCGCTTTAGGATTGGTCAACGGCTGCATCCATTCATTAAAGTGAATAGTAATCTGTTTTTGGTGAAAATTTAATTGAGCATTCGTTGGATAAGAAGACTTAACTATTGGTGGTGTGGTATCTTTTTTTCCGCCCGTGGGGGCAACAATTTGAGCGCAGGAAGCAATAAAACCAACAAGCACCATCATCCACAAAATAGAAAATTTTTGAGAAATGGAACGCTTGTTTATTCTTTCTTTTTGCATAATTATCTTCCTAAATATACCATTAAAACAGAAATATCTGCTGGAGATACCCCCGAAATTCTACTTGCCTGCCCTAATGTTTGTGGTTTTATTTTAGTCAATTTTTGGCGAGCTTCTATACTTAAAGAAGGAATGTTCAAATAATCAAAATCAGGTTTTAATTTGACACTTTCAATCTTTTCCATTTTTTGCACTTGAATATATTCTTTTTCTATATAGCCTTCATATTTTATAGAAATTTCTGCCTGCTCCAAAAACTCTTTTTCATAATGACCAATACGGTCTTTTATTACAGGAACATTTTCTATTAAATCCAAAATATTTATTTGTGGACGGCTGATAATTTTCTCTAATTTCATTTTATGAATCAGCGGAGTAGTTCCACTGGACTCTAAAAAAGCATCAATATCCGATGGTTCTATGCTATATTCTTTAATAAATTGCACTATTTCATCGGTTGCTTTTCTTTTTTCATGTACCCTATCCATTCTTTCTTGTTCTGCAAATCCTATTTTGTGGGATAGTTCCGTTAAGCGCAAATCGGCATTATCTTGGCGTAAAAGAATACGAAATTCTGCGCGAGATGTAAACATACGATACGGCTCTTCCGTTCCTTTGTTCACTAAATCATCTATCAACACACCTATATAAGCTTCATTTCTTTTCAAAACAACAGGTGCTGCATCCTGAACAGCCCGATGGGCGTTAATTCCAGCCATCATTCCTTGTGCCGCCGCTTCTTCATAGCCCGTTGTTCCATTGATTTGTCCGGCAAAAAAGAGGTTTTTTATCAATTTTGTTTCTAAAGAAAGATTTAATTGAGTGGGTGGAAAGTAATCATATTCGATAGCATATCCCGGTCGGAACATTTTCACTTGTTCAAATCCAGGAATTTGGGTTAATGCTTTGTACTGAACATCTTCGGGTAAGGAAGTAGAAAAGCCATTTACATAAATTTCTACCGTATTCCATCCTTCGGGTTCTACAAAAATTTGATGGCGGTCTTTATCTGCAAATCGGTTGATTTTATCTTCAATAGACGGGCAATATCTCGGTCCCAAACCTTTGATTCTTCCCTGAAACATTGGAGACTTCTCAAAGCCAGTTTTTAGTAAATCGTGTACTTTATCATTGGTATAGGTTATCCAGCAGCAGCGTTGTTCTGTTGGTTTTTCTATGTTTTTATATGAAAACCCAACAATATTTTCATCTCCCTCTTGAGCTTCCATTTTAGAGTAATCTAAACTTCTACCATCGATACGAGGCGGTGTGCCTGTTTTCATTCTACCGCTTTCAAATCCTAAAGAAATTAGCTGTTCCGTAATTCCTGTAGCGGCACTTTCTCCTGCCCTACCTCCACCAAATTGTTTTTCTCCAATATGAATAACTCCATTTAAAAAAGTACCATTGGTTAAAACAACCGATTTGGATCGAATTTCCATTCCCATTCCGGTTTTTACTCCACAAACTTTTCCATTTTCTACTATTAACCCTCTTACCATATCCTGCCAAAAGTCGATATTGGGTGTATTTTCCAACATTTCTCTCCACGTAATATGAAACTGCATCCGATCGCTTTGCACTCTCGGGCTCCACATGGCTGGTCCCTTGGAAAGATTCAACATTCTAAATTGTATCATAGTTTTATCAGATACAATACCAGAATATCCGCCCATGGCATCTATCTCTCGCAAAATCTGTCCTTTTGCTACACCGCCCATAGCGGGATTACAAGACATTTGAGCAATAGTCTGCATATTCATAGTTACCAACATTACCTTACTACCCATTTTAGCAGCGGCAACAGCGGCTTCACATCCTGCATGGCCGGCACCAACAACAATTACATCATACGATTGAAACATACTGCAAAGTTAGTAGAAAGTTGTAAGTTATAAGTTATAAGTACGCATAAAAAATTAAACTGTTGATGAATTTCACAAAATAACACACATGTTTATAAATAGAGTGTGAATTAAGGTGCATAAGTTTCACGTGGAACTCTATTTAACAGAATAACTCACAACTTTATTCACTTTGTGAATTATACAAAGTGGAAAGTTTCACGTGGAACCAATTCTGTAATATAAAACTTAAAAAATAAAAGTAATTCCTCCAACTTATACACGCAACAATCATGTTAGTTCGTAGAAAAAAGATGAATTAATAGGAGTAATGTGGTAAAAAAATCAAGAATTGTAATACAAAAGTAAATCACTAAAATCCAACAATATAAAAATATAAACACCGTGCTTCATTCAAAATATCACAACTTCTTAAATGAGATTGACTCATTCTTTAAATAAATACTTGAGAGAATAATGTTTGAGAGAATTTGATTGAATTGTTGTAACCACCAATCTCCACAATTTAATACACAATGTGTATTTTATGGATGTTTATGGTTTCACGTGAAACCATAAAACTGTAAAGAAAAAGAAATTGGAATTTAAAATACTTTTGGACACAATAACGGTGAATAAGACTTCTTCTTGTCAACTGGACGACCCGTGTAGATAATAGAAGCCTCAATTGCCCCAAACGACTTTACCGCTTTGGTGAGTGTTTTTCTAAAAGTTGCATCATAACTTAATCCGATTTGCAAACCCGCAAAGGAAACTCCTGCAGAAGCAATGACTGCCTGATTTCCATCATACCAAATTCCTGCAGAAACGGCAGTACGATATGGTTGCATTTTTCCCGAAAGATTAAAAGAAAAAGAAGAACCCGCAATCCATTGTTGGGCTTTTGCCTGATACATATACATTCCGTTTGGCGAAATCAAAACCACATTATTCACATCAATATATAATCCTGCATGAGCATTATAGCGAACAGCACGCTCATTGTCTGACTTAAAAAAGGTGTCTTTTGTCTTGATTATATTAAATACCGAAAATCCTGCATAAGCTCCAATGGATTTTGTAAAATTAGATGACCAAAATAACCCGAGATTTAGATTGGGTTTGAAATATTTATGATTGTCAAAATTCTCTTGATTAGCTAAAGATAAATCAAATCCAGTGCCGGTGAATTGAGAGGCAAAAGCAAGATTTCCTAAATCGACGGAACGTTGTAAAAGTCCTAATTGAACGCCGGCACTTAAATAATGATTCTTGTTTTTTCCCAAACTCTTATGATATGCCAATGATATTAAAGCCGTATTGGTTCGGATGGCCGTTTGTCTATCATTGGTAAAAACAATTCCAACACCAAAAATATCATCATTCAATTTGTTTCTTAAAAGTCCAAAATCAGCTGAAGCACTTAAAGTATTATAAGGTGAAGGCGATTGTAATGGTAAATATTGAACTCTGTAATTGGCTACTAAACGATACAATGAATTAATTTTTCCTGTAAAGGCAGGATTTAAATTTAAAGGGGAATTATAAAACT
>JBDKHK010000051.1:0-3874 GCA_039797705.1 Bacteroidota bacterium | reverse complement strand
AATCGAAAATTTCTTCATGTTCTTGTTTTTCCTTTCTGACTGCAATCATTTTTATACAATTATAAAAACGACGTATTTCATCATCATTTGATAAAATTAATCCTGGAACTAATACATTTTTTCCTTCGGTATCTTTAGAAACCATCGTAAAATAACTAGAATTACAGTGCTTGATAACACCAGTTCTAATATTTTCCGCTTCTACTCGAATACCAATAATCATCGAACTTTTGCCTACATAATTTACACTAGCTTTCATAGTTATGAGCTCGCCAACTTCTATCGGATTCAAAAAATCGACAGTATCTACCGATGCCGTTACACAATAATTCCCTGAGAATTTTGAGGCACACGCAAAAGCAATTTGATCTAGTAAAGACAAAATATAGCCACCATGTATTTTACCCGAAAAATTAGTGTGTGACGGAAGCATTAACTCAGAAATAGTAACTTTTGATGATTTTACGGTCTTAAAAATGGTATTCATTTATTTCAATTTGAAAGGGGAAACATCTTTTTTTACACCAGTAATAAAATATTTTGTATCTCCCCACCAAGGAAACGTTTTATAGCGTTCTACATAAGTCACTTTTATATACTGTCCTTCAAATTCTTTAAGATCAGAAATTACTTTTTCTTCGCTATCCATTATAGAAAAAGCAAAAATTTGAGCACCCGAAATTCCTTGACTGATTTCTCCTTCCCAAGTTTTGAAAACCATTCCTTTGTGACTAAATTTGATTAATTCGCCAGAACGAACGCCTTCGCTATAGGTTGCATTATATAAAAAAGTAAAATACCCCGTAATTCCTAAAATTACGGTTGCAAGTAAGATAAAGATGATTTTTCGTAGCATAATTTGTTTAATTTAAAGTGTTATTTTAGAATTTTAAAATTGTTAATTAATGTTCAAACCAACGATTAGTTGTAGCATTTTTGAATGGTCGAAATACGAAACATATTCAGGAGCTGCTCCATTTACCTTAAATTTAGACTGTAGATAGCAAACACCAATAAATGGCGCAAGATGTTGGTTTAGTTTGTAATTAATATTGGCACCAATGCGATAATCGATACCTTCTTGTTTTCCATATCGCATTTTGGAAGAATTTAAGTTGGCATATCCCATTCCAACATAAGGATTAATTTCTAACTTTTTGATAATGCTTTGACGGTAACCTAAGCGACCATATATACTTCTCAAATTCCGTCCGCCAAGATCGCCTCCTTTTGAAACATCGGTTATTGAATAATTTACGTAATCAAATCCCATCCCCAAAAGGAAGTTATTGTATTTCAAGAAATTAAGATGAATTCCTAAGGCAAAATTTGATTTGGCTGCATCGGCTAAATAATTAGTACCCGAATGGAAAGGAATTATAGCATTTATGCTAAAATCAGGTTTGAAACTAAGTTTTTTTTCTGCCTTTTCCTCATTTTGAGCAAAAGAACATTGCAAAAAAAGTAAAAAAGCATAAAATATTTTTTTCATAATTAATACGTAATAGTATGGGTTACGGGAATATTTGCTACTAAAATGGGTTCCATATAATTACTGATTACATTAGGATACACACTATAATCAACCGTTTTGTATTTTAAAGTTAGGGTTTGATTTTTAGCCACTTGAAAATAGTTTGGATATTGATTTTCATATTGATTTGAATACAAATCGTCATAATAAGAATAGGTATTACCTTCCAAAACAACATCTTTTAATTCAATAGATCCAATGGAGACTTTATTATAAGCTAACGTTAATTCTGTAATTTCCGAAGGGCGATAGAGTTTGATGGTGCCTAAATTTAATTGATAATTGATAAAATTATCTTTTCTAGCAGCAATTCTTTTTTCTAGATACGTATTTTCAGGAGATGTGTTTATTTCAACCGTAATTAAGTTGTTATTGATGGGGGCGGGAAACAAAAATTGAAAATTTCCATTCCAATCCGTGTTGGCAAACGAAATAATATCGCTAGTGGCACTAGGAAAGAACAGACCACCTGTCTCATTTTCGCCAACTATTATTTTAACTTTTTGGTTTGCAATAGGATTTCCAGAGGCATCTGTCAAGTTCCCTCTAACATTAAGTATCGTTTCTCCATCATATTGAACGCCACACGAAGTGAAAATCAAAATAAAAACGAATGCTATACTTGTTCTCATATTTAGTTATTCAATAAAATTATTTTCGTTTGTTTCGGCTCTATTTATAATACTTTCGGGCAAAGATTTTTTGGCTTTTGCCCCCATTTTTTTTAAGTTTTCAACTCTATTTATTAAATTTCCTGATCCTTCAACTAATTTATTCATTGCGCCGGAATATTCTACTTTACTTTCGTCAATTTTCTTCCCAAT
This sequence comes from Bacteroidota bacterium, assembly GCA_039797705.1. Classification (GTDB taxonomy): domain Bacteria; phylum Bacteroidota; class Bacteroidia; order Chitinophagales; family JADIYW01; genus JADJSS01. Next base: position 1,516 of record JBDKHK010000051.1, on the reverse strand, counting down.
TTTGATTAAATCAGTCACAAAACCTTCAAATTTATCGTACAAAGCGCCTGCCTGACGGGCAATTTCTAACGCGTTTTCTTGCTGTTTTTGATTGGCCCACATACTATCAATAGTGCGCAATGTGGCTAATAATGTAGATGGTGTAACAATCACAATATTTTTCTCGAAAGCTTTATTATACAAAGTAGTATCTTCGTTTAGTGCCAATGCAAAAGCAGGTTCCATTGGGATGAATAAAAGTACAAAATCTGGACTTTCTATCTGATATAAATCGTGGTAATTCTTGTCGCCTAATTGATCTACATGACGTTTTATGGCCAGCACATGATCTTTTAAATGTTGTGCTTTCAAATCGTCATTATCTTCATTAATATACCGTTCGTAAGCGGTTAAAGTTACTTTAGAATCGACAATCATTTTCTTACCATCAGGTAAATTAATCACAACATCTGGAAAAACACGATTGCCTTCGGCAGTTGTAAAACTCTGTTGTACTTCGTATTCACGACCCTTTTCTAATCCTGATTTTTCGAGTACACGTTCTAAGACTAATTCACCCCAATTTCCTTGCATTTTGCTATCGCCTTTTAAGGCTTTAGTAAGGTTTAAAGTTTCTTTACTCATTTGCGCATTCATTTCGCTTAGGCCTAGTATTTGCTGACGTAAAGCGGCATGATAATCTATACTTTCTTTGTGTGTGTCTTCTACTTTTTTCTCAAAATGAAGAATTTTATCTTGCAAAGGCGACAAAATATTTTTCATATTCTCCTTATTTTGCTCGGTAAATTTGTTGGTTTTTTCTTCTAGAATTTTATTAGCAAGATTCTCAAATTCTTTGGTGAATTTTTCTTGCAATTGCTCGACTTCTTGTTTTTGGTCTTTGTTTTTTTCTAGAAGAGAATCGAAATCAGCTTCTTTTTTGGCGAGTTGAATATTGGCAACCTCTTTTTCAGTACGAATTTGTTCTTTTTCGCTAGTAATTTGAAGTAAATTTTTCTCAAAAGAAATCTTCTCAATTTGAGATTGTTCTTTTAAGGCATTTAATTTTTCTTCTAAAATATTTTTTTCAGACTGCAATTTTGCTAAAAAAATTAATTTACCAATGAAAATACCAATGGAAAGTGCTATTACAAATGAAATTAAAATTAAAATGGTTTCTGACATGGATGCTATTTTGAGATGTAAAAATAGGGAATAAAATCAATTTATTATTTTCAAAAAGTAATAAAATGAAAATGTATTTTTGTAGTATGATAATTCACCAACATTTCATTATTCACAAACCGTACGGATATTTATCTCAGTTTAAATACGAATTAAAACGAAAGAAAAAATTGCTAGGAGAATTACACGATTTTCCCGAGGGAATTATGGCTATTGGGCGATTAGATGAAGATTCGGAAGGATTACTGTTGTTAACAACAGATGGGAAAATGAGCGAAATAGTGCGTAGTAAAAAAGTCGAAAAAGAATATTATGTTCAAGTTGACGGTATTATTACGGAGGAAGCAATTCA
>JBDKHK010000050.1:0-2675 GCA_039797705.1 Bacteroidota bacterium | reverse complement strand
ACAGATTTCAGAAACCTGTCAGGTATTTTATCTTTTAAATTCCTGCTATTACTTTAATTTCATCAATAATTCGTAAAGCTAATGTGTCAGCTTCTTCTTGTGTTGCTGCTTCGGTATAAATACGAATAATCGGTTCTGTATTCGATTTTCGTAAATGCACCCAGTTTTCTGCGAAATCTATTTTTACACCATCAATAGTGGTAATGTTTTCATTCTTATATTTTTCTGTCATGGCAGTTAGAATCGCATCGACATCTATTTGTGGTGTCAATTCTATTTTATTCTTGCTCATGTAATATTGTGGGTAGCTAGCACGCAATTCAGCAACCGTTTTTTCTTGATTAGCTAAATACGTCAAAAACAAAGCCACTCCAACCAAACTATCACGACCATAATGCAACTCCGGATAAATGATTCCGCCATTACCTTCACCACCAATAATAGCATTCGTTTTTTTCATTAACTCCACTACATTTACTTCTCCAACAGCACTTGCTTGATAGCTTCCGTTATGTTTGTTCGTAATATCACGTAAAGCACGAGAAGATGACATGTTAGATACTGTATTTCCTGGTGTTTTGCTTAGAACATAATCGGCACAAGCTACAAGCGTATATTCTTCTCCAAACATTTCTCCATCGTTAGAAATAAAAGCCAATCTATCAACATCTGGATCAACAACAATACCAAAATCGGCTTTTTCTTCGAGAACCAATTTGCAAATATCGCCTAAGTGTTCTTTCAACGGTTCTGGATTGTGCGGAAAATGACCGTTTGGCGTACAGTATAATTTTACCACCTCAACTCCCATTTGCTCTAACAAATTAGGAATTATAATTCCTCCCGAAGAATTTACGGCATCAACGACTACTTTGTATTTTCTTTTGGTAACGGCTTCTGCATCGACTAATGGTAAATTCAAAACTTCATCAATATGAATATCCATGTAAGAATCATTGATAGTAATTTCGCCTAAAGTATCTACATCCGAAAAATCGAAAGCTTCAGCGTCTGCTATTTCTAAAATTTTAGCACCATCGTCACCGCTTAAAAATTCGCCTTTGGCATTCAATAATTTTAAAGCATTCCATTGTTTTGGATTATGAGAAGCAGTAAGAATAATACCTCCATCGGCATTTTCTAAAGGAACAGCAATCTCAACTGTTGGTGTTGTTGACAAGCCTAAATCGATCACGTCTATTCCTAATCCTAATAAAGTATTCATAACTAAATTATGAATCATCGGGCCAGAAATCCTTGCATCACGACCTATAACGACTTTCAATTTATCTTTAGTACTATTTTGTTTTAGAAAAGTTCCATAAGCCGAAGCAAATTTTACGGCATCGACTGGCGTTAGGTTGTCTCCTACTTTTCCGCCTATAGTGCCCCGAATTCCTGATATTGATTTTATTAAAGTCATTGTGTTTTTTATTATAAATTTTGAATGGTAAATTTTAAATTCACACAAATATAAAAAGGTTCAAAGATACAAAGGTACTAAGGCACTAAGTTTTTTTCATATATTTACAAAAACCTTTGCAAATTAGATCCTTAGAACCTTAGCGCCTCTTAAAATGAACTATCTCGCTCACATATTCCTTTCTGGAAAGAATGATTTACTAAAAATTGGCAATTTTATGTCAGATGGTATTCGGGGTAATGATTATTTAAACTTCCCTGAAGAAATACAAAAAGGGATTATTTTGCATCGTCATATTGATACTTTTACTGATGCGCATCCTATTTACCGAAAAAGCAAACACCGTTTACATAAAAAATACGGTCATTATTCGGGTGTGATTATGGATATTTTATACGATCACTTTTTGGCTAAAAATTGGAACAATTATTCTGATGAAAAGTTAGAAGATTATGCTGCTAACTTCTACCAACTTTTAGAAGATAATTATACTATTCTAACGCCTACTATTCAAGACATATTGCCGTATATGTCTCAAAAAAACTGGTTGGTTAGTTATGCTACGCTTTCGGGTATTGAATCGATTTTATTACAAATGGATTATCGTACCAAACACAGAGCTAATATGCAAGAAGCCATTGTAGAATTACAACTATTTTATGCTGAATTTGATGAAGAATTTACTTTGTTTTTTGAAGAATTGAGAGCGTTTTGTTTGCAACAGATGAAAAAAGTATAAAATAGTAATTCACTTTGTGGTTCTGCAACTTCGTATCAATTTGTCAATTCGTAATTTAAAAAATGAATTGTTCCAAATTGATTCCTAAACTCCAAAATTGTATCTTTGTTTTTTTTATAACAATTATGCTAGAAACAGACAATAATATCGAGGTTTTAGGAGCTCGCGTACACAATCTCAAAAATATAGATATTTCTATTCCTAGAGAAAAACTAGTTGTTATTACTGGGCTTTCGGGTTCGGGAAAATCATCTTTGGCTTTCGATACTATTTATGCCGAAGGACAACGCAGGTATATAGAAACTTTTTCGGCTTATGCACGACAGTTTCTCGGCGGATTAGAACGTCCTGATGTTGATAAAATTGATGGATTATCACCTGTAATTGCTATAGAACAAAAAACAACATCAAAATCGCCTCGTTCAACCGTTGGAACCATCACCGAAATTTATGATTTCCTGCGTTTACTGTTTGCTCGTGCTGGTGATGCCTACAGCTACAATACGGGCGAAA
>JBDKHK010000049.1:0-2649 GCA_039797705.1 Bacteroidota bacterium | reverse complement strand
TCCATGATATTTAATTAATTTGAGTCTAAATACAATAATAATTCAGGCTTTAATTTCAATTTATATTTTTATGCTTTTTTTATATAATCTGTTGGTGGAGGCAATTGCTTTTGTCGTAGATTTGTAATGTATTAATTTAATAAAAAATGAACTTAACAATTATAGGAGCATCAGCAGGGGTTGGATTGGAAACCGTTAAAATAGCATTAAATAGACATCACCACGTAACAACGCTCTCCCGTTCTAAAATAAATTTACCTGATAATCCAAATTTGACAATAATAAAAGGTAGTGCTACTAATAAAACGGACTTAACAAAATCCATTGAAAGAGCAGATGCTATAATTGTGGCTTTAGGAACTGGAAATAATATAAAACCAACTACTTTATATTCTGATTTTGCCAATAATTTAGTCGAGATTCAAAAGGAATCCAATTTTCAAATACCGGTTGTTGTGTTAACTGGATTTGGTGCTGGTGATAGTTGGGATTATCAGCCTAATTTTGTTACAAAACTATTTTTTAAATACTTACTAAAAGATGTGTACTTTGACAAATCAAAAATGGAAACTATTATTACACAATCAAAAATAAAATGGGAAATAGTAAGACCAGGGATTTTAAAAAATAAATCACTTACAGAAAAATATAAAGTAGAAACTCAACTATATAAAGGAATAAAAATTGGAAGTATAAACAGAGCAGATGTCGCTGATTTTATGGTAAAACAAGCCGAAAATCCAACTAAGCTATTTAATTACTGTTCTCTTTCAAGCAAATAAAAATAATTTTTCAAAATAATTTTTCAGAAATATTTTCAGAAATATTTTTTCAGTAGTAATAGTGTTTCTTCTGATAAATTTTGATTACTTCCAATTATTTGCTGACCGTGCAGCCAGTTATTTGCTCCTTTAAAATCAGTAACCATTCCACCTGCTTCTTGCAATATTAATGCTCCAGCTGCCACATCCCAAGGCGAAAGTGAATACTCAAAAAATAAATCAAAACGACCACAGGCAGTAAAGCATAAATCTATTGCAGCCGAGCCCAAACGCCGGATGCCGCGCGTGTGTGTCATTAAATATTTCAAGGTGTTGGTATAGGATTCTATGTACTCAAAATCGTAATACGGAAATCCGGTGGCAACTAAGCTATTGGATAAATTATTAGTGGTAGAAACATAAATTTGATGCCCATTCAAAAAAGCTCCACTGTTTTTTACAGCATAAAATAATTCATTTCTATTTAATTCTTTTACCACTCCTAATACTATTTCATCCTGATGTTTTAATCCAACAGAAATACCGAAAACAGGTACTTGATGAATGAAATTAGTAGTGCCGTCTAATGGGTCGATAATCCATTGCCATTCTCCATGATGGGCTGTAATGGTATTTTCTTCTGTTAGGAATGTAGCATCAGGAATGATTTTTTGTAATGCATTCACTAATATTTTTTCTGATTCTTTATCTACATACGTCACCAAGCTATTGAAGGATTTGGATTCAATATCTGTTGCCTGTAATTTTCCAACTTCATGTTGTATAAAAGTTGCGGCAAGTTCTACTGCTTCAATAGTTTTCTCTTGTATGTTTGTTAAATTAAGTACCATTATTCTATGATTTTTTTTCTATATTTTTTTCCAATTTTCACCAAATAAATAGAATTTATTTTCCGTATTTTTCTTTATTGCTTTTAACAATAGTTTCTTCTTTTGATTTTCCTTCTATTATGACTACAAATTCTCCTTTAGGTTCTTTTTGTGAAAAATGGATGATGGCTTCTTCCACATTTCCACGAAATGTTTCTTCAAATTTTTTAGTCAATTCTCGGCTGATGCTTACCTGTCTTTTATTGCCTACCTGTTCTTCTAATTCTTTTAATAATTTCAAAATTCTATAGGGTGATTCATACAATACAATTGTGCGCATTTCTTCGGCTAATAATTGCAATCGTTTTTGTCTTCCTTTTTGATGAGGCAGAAATCCTTCAAATACAAATCTATCTAAAGGAAATCCAGCATTTACCAAAGCAGGAACAAAAGCCGTTGCTCCCGGCAAACATTCTACTTCTATTTCGTTTTGCAAACAAGCTCTTACTAATAAAAACCCTGGATCTGAAATGCCGGGCGTGCCTGCATCTGATACTAAAGCCATGGTAATGCCCGATTTTATGCGTTGCACAATAGACTCTACGGCTTTGTGTTCATTGTCTTTATGGTAAGCTTGCAAAGGGGTGTCTATCAAATAATGTTGACATAAAAAACGTGAAGTGCGGGTGTCTTCCGCTAAAATTAAATCTACAGATTTTAATACTTCTATCGCACGGAATGTCATATCCTGTAAATTGCCAATAGGCGTTGGTACTATATATAATTTAGACATGAGTGGAAGTTACGAAATAACTTTTATCAATAAATCATCTAAATATTCAATCAGATGATGCGGTTTGTAATTTCTCCAGTTTATATCATTATATCGTTCGTTAATATGTACATAATGATGTATGTTGGCTTGTAGCATTTCTTCTATTACATGTTCCCTAAAATTGACGGCAATAATCCACCCATCTTTTTCTTTTATATCTTCATGCCATTCTTCGTAATACTCGTTGGTATCAAAGAAAAAATCTAAAATATTTTCGCCAATC
>JBDKHK010000048.1:0-43990 GCA_039797705.1 Bacteroidota bacterium | reverse complement strand
CTTGTACAACATTATATTGACAATTTAGGAGCAATGCATATTGGCGGCAGAATTATGATTATTGATACAATCGCAGCATTAAAATTAATTAATAAATATTTTCCAAAATGAAAAACAAAATAAAAGAATTGGATGTGGACTTTATCGGCGGGCAAAATAATCCGCTGACACAGGAAGAACAGCTTGCTATTAGTAATTTCATTAAGCAATTAAAGGAAAACGAAGCAAAAACATTCAAACTAAAAAAGGAAGCCAGCCTTCCATACGAAAATCACGAACAGCCAATAAGATATTGTCGTAACAACTGTTGATAAACCTTTTTGTCTTATGGCAATTGTTATTTTCAATATCAATCTGTATCTTTGTACTGTAATTGTTCTTTTTATTCATAAACTTATTACGAAAGACGGAGAGAATAGGCTCGATGATGTCTTGGCAACCTTTTAGATGAATAGATTAAGAGAGATGAGATTAAGAGAGATGAGAAAATTAGATTTCTCTCGTTTCATATCTCATATCTAAAAATCTCATATCTAAAAATCTCATATCTAAAAACGGTGCCAAACCCTACTTTGTAACAGCAAAGAATGATAAGTAAGTAAATCCATTTTCCTTTTCTTATCTTATTTTCGTAATTCGTTTTGAATGAACTATATTGTTCAAGTTAAAACTAATGACCAATGACTAATGACTTATACCAAATTACCCAAGAACGTATCCTTATTTTAGATGGCGCCATGGGTACCATGATACAACGCTACAATTTACAAGAAGAAGATTTTCGGGGCGAACGATGGAAAGAACATCCATTTCCATTAAAAGGAAACAATGATTTACTCTCTATTACTCGCCCTGATATTATAAAAGAAATTCATCGCCAGTATTTTGAAGCTGGTGCAGACATTGTAGAAACCAATACATTTTCAGGCACTACCATTGCACAGGCCGATTATCATTTACAAGATGCCGTATATGACATCAATTTTCAAAGTGCAAAAATAGCTCGTGAGGTGGCCGATGAAATCACGGCAAAAGAACCCGATAAACCAAGATTTGTGGCAGGCGCTATTGGACCCACCAACCGTACTTGTTCTATGTCACCAGATGTAAACGACCCAGGTTTTCGTGCCGTTACATTTGATGAATTAGTAAAAGCCTATTACGACCAAGCAAAAGCACTAATTGAAGGTGGTTGTGATTTACTATTAATCGAAACCATTTTTGATACGCTAAACGCAAAAGCTGCTCTATTTGCGGTGCAAACACTATTTGAAGACATCGGAAGAGAATATCCTGTATCTATTTCAGGAACTATAACCGACGCAAGTGGTCGAACATTAAGCGGACAAACCACCGAAGCGTTTTTAATTTCTATGTCGCATGTGCCATTATTTTCTATTGGATTAAATTGTGCATTGGGAGCAAAAGAATTGCGCCCTTACTTGCAAATATTGGCAAAAGAAGCTCCGTTTTTTGTAAGTGCTTATCCAAATGCGGGCTTACCAAATGCATTTGGTGGATATGATGAAACACCAGAGCAAATGGCAGCAGCCACTAAAGAATATTTAGAATTAGGATTGGTTAATATTTTAGGCGGGTGTTGTGGCACTACACCAGCACACATTAAGTGTTTTGCAGAAACCGCCAAAAACTATAAACCAAGGAAAATTATTGGACAATTACAAGAATCATAATAAATATATTAGAACACAGATAAAACGGATTTTACAGATATTCACAGATGAAGGATTTATTACATAAAGATTTAACGGATTCAATTATTAAAGTGTACTATTCTGTATATAATGAATTAGGTTATGGGTTTTTAGAAAAAGTATATCAAAATGCATTTTATTTAGAATTAAAAAATCAAGGATTTGATGTTGTTGCTCAACAACAAATAAAAGTATATTATAGGGAGAAGTTAGTTGGTGAATATTATGCAGATTTAATAGTAAATGAATTAATTATTATTGAGCTGAAAGCCAGCGAAGTGTTGGTACAAGAGAATGAACTACAACTTTTAAATTACCTAAGAGCGACTGATAAAGAAATTGGGTTACTGTTTAATTTTGGCAAAAAACCAGAATTTAAACGAAAAATATTTACTAACGATAAAAAAAATATTCTTTTAGAAAATCTGTGATAATCAGTTTCATTAGTGTTCTATCTTTTTGAACACGGATGACACAGATTAAACGAATAAACACAGATAAAAAAATGACTATAAAGTATTATTATAAAAATCCGTGATAATCAGTTTCATCTGTATTATCCGTGTTCAAATAAAATAAAAAATGGAAATAGATTGTAGTATCTTAAAATTAAGCGGATTAGAACCATTATTGGTTACTAAAGAATCAAATTTTATCAATATCGGCGAACGTACCAACGTAACAGGCTCTAAAGTTTTCTTGAGAATGATAAAAGAAGAACGCTTCGAAGATGCCTTAGCTGTGGCAATGGATCAAGTGCGTGGCGGTGCGCAAGTGCTAGATGTTAATATGGACGAAGGCATGATAGATGGCGAAAAAGCCATGGTACGATTCTTAAACTTGATTGCCTCTGAGCCAGAAATTGCCCGCATTCCAATTATGATAGATTCTTCTAAATGGGAAATTATCGAAGCTGGCTTAAAGTGTGTGCAAGGGAAATCTATTGTCAATTCTATTTCATTAAAAAGCGGAGAAGAAGAATTTATTCATCATGCAAAATTGATAAAAAAATATGGTGCGGCTACAGTCGTGATGGCATTTGATGAAAATGGACAAGCCGACAGTTATGAGCGCAGAATAGAAATATGCGAACGCAGTTATCGCATCTTAGTAGATAAAGTAAACTTCAACCCGAACGATATTATTTTTGATCCAAATATATTTCCAGTAGCAACCGGAATGGAAGAACACCGCAACAATGCAATGGATTTCTTTCAAGCCACTCAATGGATTCGCAGCAATTTAAAGGGCGCACACGTAAGTGGTGGCGTTTCCAACGTATCGTTTTCTTTTCGTGGAAATAATATCGTGCGTGAAGCCATGCACTCCGCATTTTTATATCATGCTATCAAAGAAGGTATGGATATGGGCATTGTAAATCCTACGATGCTGGAAGTGTATGATGATATTGAAAAAGGATTGCTGGAAAGAGTAGAAGACGTTTTATTAAACAGAAGAGAAGACGCCACCGAACGTTTATTAGAATATTCAGAAACGGTAAAAGGAACAGCAAAGAAAAAAGAAGAAGATTTATCCTGGAGAAACCACCCGGTGAATGAGCGATTGAAACATGCACTGGTAAAAGGAATTGTAGATTTTATTGAAGCAGACACAGAAGAATGTCGCCTACAATTTGAAAAGCCATTAAGCGTGATTGAAGGGCCCTTGATGGACGGAATGAATGTTGTCGGCGATTTATTTGGTGCGGGAAAAATGTTCTTGCCACAAGTAGTAAAATCGGCACGTGTAATGAAAAAATCCGTTGCCTATTTATTGCCATTCATTGAAGCCTCCAAACAAGCAGGGGCAAGCTCTAATAATGGGAAAATTCTATTAGCAACTGTAAAAGGCGACGTACACGACATCGGTAAAAATATTGTTGGGGTAGTTTTAGCCTGTAATAATTTTGAAATCATTGACCTCGGCGTGATGGTGCCTTGTGAGAAAATATTAGATGCCGCAGAAAAAGAAAATGTAGATATTATTGGCTTAAGTGGATTAATCACTCCTTCTTTAGATGAAATGGTTTTTGTGGCAAAGGAAATGAAACGCCGAGGCATGAAACAACCCTTATTGATTGGCGGAGCGACCACTTCTAAAATACATACCGCCGTAAAAATAGAACCAAATTATAACCATCCAACCGTGCATGTCTTAGATGCATCACGCAGTGTGCCAGTGGCGAGCTCTTTATTAAACCCCAAAAATAAAGAAAAATTTGAAGCGGATATTCGTGCAGAATATGAAATGATGCGCGAACGGCATAAGGGCAAACAAGTAATCAAAGACTACCTAACCATTGAAAATGCCCGCAAAAACAAATTGCAATTAGATTGGGCAAAATACAACCCTCCAAAGCCTTCTTTTTTAGGCGTAAAAGTATTTGAAGATTATGATTTAAACGAGCTGCGACCATATATTGATTGGACGCCATTTTTCTCTACCTGGGAATTGCATGGGAAATATCCCAATATTTTAGAAGATAAAATTGTGGGAGAAGAGGCCAAAAAAGTATTGAGAGATGCAAACGATTTGTTGGATAAAATTATTGCTGAAAAATGGATAACAGCCAAAGCCGTTGTCGGTTTCTTTGAGGCAAATAGCTCTGGCGATGACATAGAGTTAAAAAACGTAAGCAATGCCGAAACATTGACAGACAAAAGAAAATCTGTGTTGCATCATTTACGACAACAAAACAAAAAAGGAGAAGGCTTGCCAAACTTTTGTTTAAGTGATTTTGTTGCACCAAAAGATAGTGGAAAGCAAGATTATATTGGAGGGTTTGCGGTTACTTCTGGCATCGGAATAGAGAAATGGATAAAATATTTCCAAGACAATTTGGATGATTACAACAAGATTATGATTGCGGCTTTAGCAGATCGTTTAGCAGAAGCATTTGCAGAACGCATGCACGAACGTGTGCGCAAGGAATTTTGGAAATATGATTCTTCAGAAAACTTAAGCAATGAAGAATTGATAAAAGAAAAATACAGTGGCATACGCCCTGCTCCGGGTTATCCCGCTTGTCCAGACCACACTGAAAAACCGATGTTGTTTAAGCTGTTAGAGGCTGAAAAAAATACAGGTATTATTTTAACAGAAAGCAATGCCATGTATCCAGCATCGAGCGTGAGCGGTTGGTATTTTTCGCACCCTGATAGTCGTTATTTTGGAATTGGAAAAATTGCCAAAGACCAAGTGGAAGATTATGCCAAACGCAAAAACATGAAAACTGAAGATATGGAACGTTGGCTAGAGAGCGTATTGAATTATGATGTGTAAATTAGGTAACAAACTAATGTTTTTTGTTGGTATAAAACAAAATTTAAAAATTTAGCACGAGTCGCCTATTTTGTCCATTTCCCTTAAATATAATACGGCGTAGCATGTATGGCATTAAGTGTAATTTAGGTGTCTATTGCTGGTTTTCAGCTTTTTTTAGAAAATGATTTAGTGAGTTCATTTAATGTTTTCACTTTTTTTTCAAAATCTCCTTTAAGTGTATTTCTATATTGATGCAAGTTATCAATCAACTCTTGTAAATCATCGGGCAAAATAGTTTCAAAAAATTCTCGTAATCTTTTGCTTAATGTCGGCGATTTACCATTGGTAGAAATGGCAATTTTTAAATCTCCTTTAGTAACTATACTTCCCATATAAAAATCGCAGAGTTCGGGTGTGTCTGCCACATTTATAAGAATATTTTTTTGTTTGGCTACCTGATAAATTTGTTCGTTCAATTCTTTATCGTTCGTAGCTGCAATAACGAGTTGCTTGTTTTCTACATCAACTTCTTCAAATTTTTTTTCAAGAATATTTATGGAGATATATTTTGAAACAAACGTTTTTATCTCTTCAGAAAATTCATTGGCAACAATAGTAACAGAAGCATTAGGAGAGCTTTTTAAAAGAAACGTAATTTTCTCTAATGCAACCTTTCCTCCACCTATAATTAGGATATTGAAATTTTCCGTTTTTAAAAATATGGGATAAAGCGTATTCACTCTTTTCAAAATTCGATTAGATAAAATTACACAAATTCTCAATCTGCGAACAATCTACTACTTTTCCAACAATAATAACTGCTGGCGAACTAATATTCTCTTGTTGTGCTTTTAATTGAATAGAATTCAAATTGCCGCATACTACTTTCTCCGTTGGTAATGTTCCGTTTTGGATAATTGCCAGCGGATAAGAATCGTGTTTATATTTTTTAAATAATGCTACAATTTCTGGTAGTTTTTTTATTCCCATTAAAATTACTACCGTTGCGGAGGATTGTGCTGCCAACTCAATATCTTCAGATAGTTCGCCATTGGAAGTGGTGCCAGTCGTTACCCATACACTTTCGGTAATGCCACGTTTTGTTAATGGAATTTTTCGGGAAGTAGCCAAAGCTGTTGCACTCGAAATTCCCGGAATAACCTCTGCCGGAATACCGAATTGTGCAGCATATTGAATTTCCTCTTGTCCTCTACCAAATACAAATGGATCACCGCCTTTTAAGCGTACTACTGTTCCATGTTTTTGGGCGTTTTCTACAATTTGTTTGTTTATTTCCTCTTGCTTCATATAATGCGCCCCCGAACGTTTTCCGCAAAATATTTTAATAGCACTGGGTGCATATTGCAGCAATTCTTCGCTTACTAATGCATCATACATAACTACATTAGCTTGTTTTAATGCCTTGATTCCTTTTAATGAAATCAATTCAGGATCTCCTGGTCCTGCTCCAACAAGAAGGAGTTTAGGTGTTATCATTATTAGGCTTTATAGTTGCTCTCTAAAACAAGCTTATCGCTTAGCATACGTTCTCTGTAAGTTTTTACATCTTTTAAAAAGGTATCATATTGTGCAACATATTTTTCTGCAAATGCCTTCTCTGGTTCGTTTTGATTAATCTGTAAAATCAGATTTTCAAATCCTCCTGCTAAAATAAATTCGCCTGAATCTATCAGGTGTTTATCAAAATCCTTTATAATTTTTATCTGTGTGTTGCACTCTATATCTTTGTTTAATAATAATGCTTTTGCCGTAATGATAAATCCTGTATAAGCATGATAAATCGCTTCTGCAAATCGTTGTTTTTGTAATTGTTCTTTAGCGTCTGCCAATTTGTTTTCAGCATCTTTAATAATGCTTCCTACCATATCAAACATTACACCAGCACATTCTCCAACACCAATTTCTTGTACATAAATTCCTTCACCACCATAATCTATAAAATCATCATCTACATATAAATCTGTATTAGCTAAAGGTTTCAAAAGTGTATAAAAATAAGGCTTACCCTGACGTTTAAAATAATCATTAAAATATTCGCCTTCAAGACTATTGAGTTCATAATCATTCAATATGATGCGCAACATTTCAGGCGTTCGTTTGGTGGGTAATTTTACAATTTTTTCTCCCATAGAGCCTTTGCCATCTTTATCTACACCGCCGCCCATTACTACTTGCATGGCTGGAGCAACGCGACTCCCTACTTTGATGGAACTGCCGTGCAATCCAATATTTGCGGCCATGTGCTGTCCGCAAGAATTCATACAACCACTGATTTTAATTTTTATTTCAGAATCAAAAATCAAATGATAAAACTCATCTTTAATGACATCTTCTAAAATAGTACCGAGCGTCATACTATTGGTAACACCAAGGTTACAAGTATCTGTTCCCGGACAAGTGGTTACATCAGCAATCGTGTCAAATCCCGGATTGGCAAATCCTAATTCATCTAAAACAGTATAAAAATAAGGCAGCGATTCTTTACGGATAAACTTCAATAATAATCCTTGGTTCATAGTAATACGCATATCTTCTGATGCATAATTTTGTACCATTGCTGCTATTATTCTTGCTTGGTCTGGTTTTATATCGCCTTTGGTTACTTTTAGTGCTACGGCATAATATCCGGTTTGTTTTTGTTCAAAAACATTGGTTCTACACCAATCGTCATATCGTTGTTGATCTTGAATTTCAACAGCTGGGGCAATATTATTGTGGGTGGGTTCGCCGCTTTCTATTATTGCAATATCCACTTGAAACTCTTTGGATTTATTGGCAGTTCTCTCTTCATCTATCAACTCTAAGTATTTAGCTAATCCGATATCTTTTATTAAATATTTTAAACGAGCTTTATTGCGTCGAGTGCGTTCTCCATATCTGTCAAACACGCGCAAGGCTGCTTCCAATAATGGAATCACTTGTGTTTCAGGTAAAAATTCATAAGCATCTTGTGCCATCATAGATTGTGCTCCTAAGCCACCACCTATTACTACTTTAAAACCGCGCTCACCGTCTTTAATGCGAGGAATAAATCCTACATCGTGCAAAAAAGTATATGCAGAATCTTTATCGGAAGAAGAAAAGGCAATTTTAAATTTTCGTCCCATATCCTGACAAATAGGATTGCGGATAAGGTATTCATAAGCAGTTTGTGCATACGGTGACACATCAAATAATTCATCTGGGTCGATGCCTGCTGTGGAAGAGGCTGTAATATTTCGGACGGTATTGCCACAAGCTTCGCGAGCGGTTGCGCCTACATCACACAAGCCTGCCCAAACAGCAGGCGCATCCGTAACTTTTACATAGTGCAATTGAATGTCTTGCCGAGTAGTAAGATGCAAATTAGAGCTTCCATACGTTTCGGAAAGTTCTGCAATACGCACCAACTGAGTAGGATTTACTCTTCCAAAAGGCAATTTTATACGAAACATTTGCACGCCAAGTTGACGCTGACCATACACTCCACGAGTAAGGCGGAATGCTTTAAATCTGTCTTCCGGAATTTCACCATTCACATAAGAATTGATCTTGTGTTGTAGTTCAAAAATATCTCTGGCCGCTTCTGGTGTAATGTTTTTGGTGATGGTAATGCTCATAAAATATTTATTTTGTTTGAAGTGTTGGTCTATTTATTTTATTTTCAATTTTCTTATTAAAAAAGCCTGTCTTTGGTGGACAGGCTCGCATTTTATTTTTCTATTTATATAAATATCAATCCTATCTGACTAATGCAGAACTGAGCAACAACAAGTAAATAGGCTGACTAATAATTTCATGGTTACTAAAATAGTTAGAATTTTTGATTGAATAACCTTGTTAATGATTTGATAAAGTTTTTTTAGGGATATTGGTGCAAAAAGACAATAGGGTATTTTGGGTTCGTGTTACTTTTGGTCGAAAAATAAAATAGAAAATAAGAATACTTTATAATTATCCATTTTCTGCCACCACTTCTTGTACTTCGGGCACAAAACGTTTCATTAAATTTTCGATGCCTTGTTTTAAAGTAATGGTAGAAGACGGACATCCACTACAAGAACCTTGTAATTGTAAAGTAAGTTTTCCATCTTCAAATTTTACAAATGAAATATTTCCCCCATCCATTTCTACGGCAGGTTTTACATATTTATCCAATGCGCCTTTTATACGCACTTCTACATCTGTATCATCATCTGTGATACTATTAGTGGCTATTTTAGTTGGTTTTACAAAATGTTCGGTTACAATAATGCCTCCATCGTCCATATATTTTTTCAAGAAATCTTTGATAGGAATCATAATTTCTCTCCATAAATAATCATCATCTTTAGTAATTGATACAAAATTATTGGTGATAAAAACATTGGTGACTGCTTCAAATCCGAATAATGCTTTCACCAATGGAGCTTCGTCTGCATCTTTAACAGATTGAAATTCTACCGCATCATTTAGGAGCAATGCTTTATTGGTTACAAACTTTAAAGTATTTGGATTCGGTGTTGCTTCTGTATAAATCATTACCGGTATTTGAGTTGCTTCCATTTTTTTAGTCTTGTATAATTTATTTAAAACAATATTGGTTGATTATAGTTCAACCATTTTTTATGCTTTTGTTTGGCTAATTTCTTTTTATAATATTTGAAGTAGCTTGTGCGGTAGGAAGAATAAAAATTTCTTCAATATTGACATGCGGTGGTTGCGTTGCCATAAAATAAATACTATTGGCTACGTCTTCTGCTTTTAGCGGTTGAAATCCTTCATAAACAGCATTGGCTTTTTTTTCATCACCTCTAAATCTTACTAAGGAGAATTCTGTATCTGCAGCTCCGGGACTTATGACGGATACTTTTATATGATGTGGCAATAAATCTATCCTTGCACTCCGAGATATGGCACGCACTGCGTGTTTTGTTCCGCAATAAATATTACCACCACCATAGGATTCCCAGCCTGCTAAGGATGCTACGTTAATAATGTGTCCTTTATTTCGAGTAATCATTAATGGGGCAATTTCTTTGGTCATATACAACAAGCCTTTCACATTGGTATCTATCATTTGTTCCCAGTCTTCATATAAACCATCTTGAATTGGACCGCGGCCGGCTGCTAATCCTGCATTGTTTAGTAAAACATCTATTTCTTTCCATTGCCCTTGTAAAGAGCCAATGGCATTTTGCACTTCTTTTAAATTTCTTACATCAAAACTTAAAGGAAGTATTTGTACATTATATTTTGAAGAAAGAGCTGTTTGTAATTTTTCTAAACGTTCTTTTCTTCTGCCTGAAATAATAATATTCCAACCATTTTTTGCAAACAATTCGGCTGCTGCCTCTCCAAATCCAGCGGTAGCACCGGTGATAAAAATTGTACTCATTTGAAGCAAAAGTACAAATTAACTTACTATTTTTAGTTCAAACTATTATTATATGACTATAAAGGAGGCTCAAGCAGTTATTGACCAATGGATTAACACTACGGGTGTACGTTATTTTAATGAATTGACCAATATGGCCATTCTCACCGAAGAAGTGGGTGAAGTGGCTCGCATTATTGCTCGTCAATATGGGGAACAGTCGTTTAAATCATCTGATAAAGACAAAGAACTTTCGGATGAATTGGCGGATGTATTGTTTGTTTTAATCTGTATTGCCAATCAAACTGGCGTGGATTTGACTACTGCACTTAAAAAAAATTTAGAGAAAAAAACAAGTAGAGATAGTGAAAGACATAAAAATAATGAGAAATTGAAATAGAATGATGATTCAATTTTATTAAAACAATTCAAGATTAAGACAATTTGTCGTATATATTTGTATGAATTTGACAATATGTCTTATTTTGAATGAAGATTGTGCTAATAATGATTGAAAATTAGAATGGTATGTTGTTTGTAATTTTAGGGTAAAATAAATTAATTATAAACTTTAAAAATTAAATATTATGACATTCATTAAAAGACATTCAGGCGTAAACAACAGTTTTCCGGCATTATTCGAAGATTTTTTTACTAAAGATTTTTTCGATTCTGCTCCGTCAAAATCGTTTAGTAATTTTGCTAAAACAACACCAGCGGTAAATATTATAGAAAACGAGCAAGCATTTAGAATCGAAGTGGCTGTTCCGGGTTTAAAGAAAGAAGATTTTAAGGTAGAGGTGGAAGATGGTTTATTGACTATTTCTTCTGAAGAAAAACAGGAGACAGAGGAAAAAAGCAAAGATGGCAAATACACTCGAAGAGAATTTAGCTACAATTCTTTCAAAAGAAGTTTTACGGTAGATGAAGACACTGTAGATACCGAAAAGATAGAGGGTAAATACGAAAATGGTGTATTAAATATCCTTGTTCCAAAAAAGAAAATTGAAGTAGTGGAGAAAAAGCCAAAAACAGTGGCAGTTTCTTAAGTTTAGTAGTTTAGTATGGTGAACCTGAGAGCAATCTCAGGTTTTTTATTTTTGTAATTTTTCTTTTAATTTAATAGCGTATTGAGAATTCATAGCGTTTAATTCTTCCTGCAATTTGGTTGCTTCATTTTTTTTGCCTTGTTCCACATACGCTAAGCCTAAATAGTATTTGCCCAATTCTGATTTTGGATTGTATTGAATTGCTTTTTTAAAAGCATTTTCTGCTGCGCTATTATTTCCTTTTACATATTCTATCCATCCTAACTCTATCCATGCATCAGGGCTTTTGGGGTCTAGTTCTACTGCTTTATTTAAGTATGGTTTTGCATCATCGTATTTTTCTTTCTCATTTAAAATCCAGCCTACTCTAAAGTTAGAAACAAAATCATTGTTATTTACAGCAAGACACATTTTATAATAATCTAATGCTTTATCGTCTTCTTTCATATCATAATAAATGTCGGCGATATTGGTTAAATAATTAAAGTTCTTGGGATTTAAATTATAGGCTTGTAAATAATTTTCAACGGCTAATGGTAATTGATTTAGATTATTATAAGCAAAAGCCAATTCTGCGTATGCATTAGCATATTTATCATCTTCATTTATTGCTAATGACTCATATTCTACTGCCTTTTGATATCTTTTTGATTCGTTCATAATATATCCTAAATTATAGTATGCCTTCTTGCTGTTTTTACCATTTACAAGATATTTATTATAATAAATTTCAGCATTTGTATAATCTTTTAACTCTATGTAAGAATCTGCCAGCCCCATTAAAGCATCTGTATTATTGGCGTTTAATTGTATTGCTTGTTTATATTTTTCTATGGCTTTAGTAAAATTATTTTGCATATACAATGCATAGCCATATTCCGTAAAGAGTTTTTCTGTGGATTGGATTTTGATTCCTTTTTCAGCCGTTTGTGTAGCCTCTTTATATAATTTTTCTTCATTTTGACACCACACAAGCGCTTCGTAAGTTTTTATATTTTTGGGGTTGATTTCTGTTGCTTTCTTGTACCAAGAAATTGCCTCCACATATTCTGATTTACCTTCTGCGGTTTGTGCATTTTCTAAATATGATTTTTCAGTATTTGCTTGTGCAAATACATTTATAGTAAGAAAAAAGAAACTATAAAAGAAAAGTGAGATGGTTTTCATACAAATGATTTAGAATTTTAATAGAGGATTATTTAAGTTTAAAAGTAATAAAAATTATGATATGCTGTTATTTCTAAAAATTCAATTTCGTTTCATTTCATTATAATATCTCCGTTTTCTAAAATATTTAATGACATATCATTATATTTATAAAAGCGTATCGTAAAATAGGTAAAAAGAAAAATCATGGTTATACAAACTCCTTTAGAAAAATTATATCATTGGACAGCACAGCGTCCTGACAAAACATTTTTACGTCAGCCGTATAATGGTGAATGGTTGCATTATTCGTGGAAGAAAGCAGAGGATGAAATTAGAAGAATGGCATCGTATTTACGTTCGCTTAATTTACCACCAGAAAGTAAAATTGCCATAATTTCAAAAAACTGTGCCCATTGGATTATGAGTGATTTGGCGATTATGATGGCGGGACATGTTTCGGTGCCTTTGTATCCTACAATTCCTGCGGAGTTGATTCGTTATTGCTTAGAACACTGTGAGGCAAAAGTTGCTTTTATTGGTAAATTAGATACGTGGGACAAGCAACGTTCTGGTCTTCCTGATAATGTGAAAGGCATTTCCTATCCATTTTGGACGGAAGAAGGTTATGAAAACTGGGACGATATCATTGCTCAAAATGAACCCTATCTCGAAAATTTTATTCCGGACGAAAAATCTATCGGAACGATTATTTACACTTCTGGTACTACGGGATTGCCCAAAGGAGTGGTGCATAGTGTACATGCATTTTCTTATGCGGCAAGTTGGGCACTTACTCAATTAGACGATTTGACCGACAGCGAGCGTTTTTTCTCTTATCTTCCCTTGTCACACATTGCTGAGCGTATGTTAGTAGAAATGGGTGCAATATATGTGGGTGGTACCATTTCATTCGCAGAATCTTTAGACACTTTTGCTGTCAATTTAAAAGACACAAAGCCTACTGTTTTCTTGGCAGTACCACGTATTTGGACTAAATTTCAAATGGGAATATTAGCAAAAATGCCCCCTACTCGTTTAAATATATTGTTGAAAATACCTATCCTGAATACTATTATCAAAAAGAAAATAAAAGAAGGATTAGGATTGGAATACACTAAATATTTATTAACGGGTGCTGCGCCTATGCCAATATCAGCCTTAGAATGGTTTGATAAGATTGGGTTCACTATCTGTGAAGCGTATGCCATGACAGAAAATTGTGCCTACTCACATCTTACCAGAAGAGAGAATAGAAAACTAGGCTATGTGGGCACACCGATGCCCAATTGTGAAGTCCGTTTGTCCGAAGAGGGAGAGATACAGGTGAAGAACGAATCTACCATGTTGGGGTATCTAAAAGAACCAGAAAAAACCAAAGAAACCATAACTGAAGATGGTTTCCTTTGTACTGGCGATCAAGGTGAAATTGATAAAAATGGTTTCTTAAAAATTACTGGTCGCATCAAAGATATTTTTAAAACGGACAAAGGAAAATATGTAGCACCCGCTCCGATAGAATTAGAATTATCTAAAAATACTTTTATTGAACAAGTATGTGTAGTGGGAGCAAATTTACCGCAAACAATGGCATTGGTCGTATTATCGGCAGAAGGAAAAGAAGAAAATAAAGATACACTTGAAAATAATTTGGAAACAACCCTGCAAGAGGTAAACCGAATATTGGAGAAACACGAAAGAATGAAAAAGGTGATTATCATGTCAGACGAATGGACGGTAGATAATAATTTGCTGACACCAACCTTAAAAGTAAAACGCAATATTTTAGAAAAAGCAAAAGCACCACATTACGAAAAATGGTATCAAGATGCAAAGACCGTTGTTTGGGAAAAATAAAAGAATAAAACTTTAATTATCGGATAAAACTGTGGCGTTTCTATCTCTCAAAAATAGAAGCAATATTATAAAAAAGCTCTCGTACCATTCGAGAGCTTTTTCTGTTTAAGGGAAAAATTAGATGATTGAATTAGAATACATATCCAACTTTTACAAATCCACCGTTTGCATTATTTTTAAAATCCGTAAAGAGTGTATAGCCACCGTTAATGGTAAAAGAGGCATTAGGTTTTGCGTAAATTAAAATACCCGTTCCTGCATTTAATATAAATTGTGTATTTCCTAATTTTTTTGGAGATTCATAATTATCATAAGGGGCATTCCCTACTTTGTTTAAGCCTGCTTGCAAGGTAAACATAGGTGTTATTTTTTTATCTAATGCATACGCTCTCATATCAATAGTAGCTTGAAATTGATATATTTTATTATTAGACACTTGCACTCCTAAACCTTGACCAATAAAAAAATAGGGGTTCACGCGTATTCCCAGCACTTGATACACATTAAAATATGCTTTATGGTAAGCAAATGTACTTCCTACTTCTGTTATAGTAGAAAATCGACTTTCATTGTACTTAAAACCATCGGTTGCTAATTCTGTTGCCTCCGTTGTTTCTGGTACTATTGAGCTTGTTACCATGGTTTCTGAAGTTGTTTCCGTGTTGGTTGTTTCTGCATTGGCAGCAAATCCAATTAATAAAGTTGCGGCGATTAAAAATGTCTTTTTCATGTTGATTAATTTATTTAAGTGGTTAATATTTTAAAATTTGTATGTTATTTGAATTGAAACCAATTTTTAGTACCATTTAATTTTATAGTGCGTAAAAATTGTTTATTCAAAACTTTCAAACAAAATTGAAACTTTTTTTTGTTAAATAAATTATATAGGTTTTAAGATTAAGTACCTGAATACTTATTAAATAGTTGGTGAATTGTTACAATATACTTTCAATTATTACTGAAAGTTTAATAAATTTATAAGTAAAAAAAATGAAGTATTTTAAAAGGCTCCACAGATAGTAGATTTAAATTAAAATACATTTACAATCAAAAACATGAACGCAAGTACCTATAAAAATTTAGTATAAACATACTTTTTTCAAAAATGCTTTAGCTAAAAATTCGAATTAAATTATATTTTAAGGAAAAGCAAATTCAAAACTTTTCTTGGTTACTGGATCATCAAAATATATACTAACGGGTGTAGCGTCTTTATCCATCGGAAAGAAGAAGTATTTTCTTTTTAGGGCATTTTTAGGGGCTAAGGAATTTTTATAATAACTATTAATAATGGAGTCGTTCATGGTGATATGTTTTTCTTGATAATATCCACTTAATTTATCTAAATATCCATGTGAAAAATTTCCTTTATTATCTTTTATAAAATAGGTAGTGCTAAACCAACTCGGGTCTATAAGAGTATCTGAAATATTTTCTAAAGAAGTTTCTACCAATAAGTAATGTTGGTTTTCATTTTTTAATTTAAATGCATCCATTTTAGGAATAAATGAAGAAGTGGAATAGATATTCACTTTTATATTTTCTGAAGAAAAAGAGGCGATCGGGTTTTTATGAATATAGGTGGACGAATCAATAGAAACACCTTTAATCGGTTTAGAGCCAAACAGTGAATACATAATTTTTGCACGCCACAACGGAACTGAGAAAATTATAATTACAATTAATACTAATATCGAAAAGAGTTTTCTCATAAATGATATCTATAAAGATAAAAAAAACGCACCTCTTTAGGAAGTGCGTTTTAAATTATTATTGGTAGAAAATTTTACAGTTTTCTTTTTACCTCTACTTGTTCAAATGCTTCAACAATATCGCCTACTTGAATTTCGTTGTAGTTTTTAATTTTCAAGCCACATTCGTATCCTTTAGTAACATCTTTTACGTCGTCTTTGAAGCGTTTTAAAGAGTCTAATTCTCCTGAGTGGATTACAATTCCATCGCGAATAATACGAATACTATTAGAGCGGGCTACTTTTCCGTCTAATACATAACAACCAGCAATGGTGCCTACTTTACTAACTTTAAATACTTCACGTATTTCAATATTTCCAACTATTTTTTCTTCAAATTTAGGTTCTAATAATCCTTCCATTGCAGCTTTAATTTCGTCAATGGCATCATAAATGATGTTATAGTACTTGATTTGAATATCTTCTTTTTCAGCTAATGCTTTTGCATTCATAGAAGGGCGTACTTGGAATGCACAGATAATGGCATCTGAAGCAGAAGCCAAGAGTACATCTGACTCGCTGATGGCACCAACCCCTTTGTGTATCACATTCACTTGTACCTCTTCTGTGGATAGGCGTTGCAAGGAGTCGCTTAATGCCTCCACAGAGCCGTCCACATCTCCTTTGATGATTAAGTTTAATTCTTTAAAGTTTCCTAAGGCTAAACGTCTTCCGATTTCATCTAAAGTAATATGTTTTTTAGCACGCATGCCTTGCTCACGAATGATGGTAGCACGTCTATTTGCTAATTCTTTTCCTTCATCTTCATTCTCATACACTTTCACTTTATCTCCTGCTGTAGGTGCACCCACCAAGCCTAACACTTGTACAGGAACTGAAGGTCCTGCATATTCTATTCGAGTACCACGTTCGTTGGTCATCGCTTTTACTTTACCGAAATACTGTCCTGCGACAATAAAGTCTCCTATTTTCAAGGTGCCTTCTTGAATCATAATAGTCGTAACATATCCACGACCTTTATCCAATTGAGCTTCTATTACGGAGCCAATGGCGGCTTTATTAGGATTTGCTTTTAAATCAAGCATTTCTGCTTCTAATACAATTTTATCAAGCAACTTATCAATATTGATTCCTTTTTTGGCAGATATTTCTTGGCATTGAAATTTTCCACCCCATTCTTCCACCAGGATATTCATTTGAGATAATTGGTTTCTAATGTTATCTGGATTGGCGCCTTCTTTATCTATTTTATTGATAGCAAAAATCATAGGAACCTCTGCAGCTTGGGCATGTGAAATGGCTTCTCTTGTTTGAGGCATGATAGCATCATCTGCAGCAATTACGATAACGGCTATGTCTGTCAATTTTGCACCGCGTGCCCGCATAGCAGTAAATGCTTCGTGACCTGGTGTATCTAAAAAGGTAATTTTTTCACCTTTTTGAGTTACCACTTCATAGGCACCGATGTGCTGAGTAATACCACCCATTTCACCAGCTACTACGTTTGCATTTCTAATATAGTCAATTAATGAAGTTTTACCGTGGTCAACGTGTCCCATGATGGTTACAATAGGCGAACGTTTTACTAAATCTTCTTCGTTGTCTTCATACTCTTCTTCGTCAGCTTCTTCATCTGCCAAGTTGATGAATTGTACTTCATATCCAAATTCTCCGGCTACCAATTCGATAACCTCTGCATCTAAGCGTTGGTTAATGGAAACAAAGACACCCAATCCCATACAAGAACTGATGACCTGTGTAGCGGAAACGTCCATCAAACCTGCTAATTCACTTACTGTTATAAATTCTGTAAGTTGTAGGATATTATCTTGTCCATCTTCTCCTTCTGCACGTGCTGCGTGTTCATCTCGTTTGGTTTTTCTATATTTAGAGCGATCAGATTTTGCTTTCGTACCTTGCATTTTTGCCATGGTAGATCGAATCTTATCTTGAATATCTTTTTGTGAAACCCCTTCTTTAGTGTCTATTACTGGCTTAGGCCCTCTTCTGTCGTTTCTGCCACCGCCGCCGCCACCACCAGGTCTAGCTGCTGGACGGTCATTTTGTGTTGGGGTAAATTTCTTTATATCTACTCTGTTTTGAGTAATACGTGCTCTCTTGATACTGGCATCTCTTGACTCTTTTTGTTTTTCGCGTTCTTTTTCTTTCTTCGCTTTTTCTTCGTCTCTAAAAATATCCTCTGGGCGTCTTTCTTGTTTAATAGGTAATACTATTTTTCCTAATATCTTAGGACCAGAAAGGGTTTCTTTTTTTCTTTCTACAAACTCTTCACGTTGAGTGGTGTCTAATGCCGGTGTTTCAATTTTTTCAGGAGCAGGTTCTTCCTTTGGAACTACTTCTGGAATTGGAGCTACTTCTGGAATTGGAATAGTTTCTTCTTGTATTACTACTACTGGAGTTTCCTTTTGTGGTATTTCTTCTTTTATTTCTGTCGGTTTTTTTGCTTTAGGTTTATCTAAATCTATTTTTCCAACAATCTTAGGTCCTTCTACTTCACGCTTTACAGTAATTATCTCTTCTTCTTCTTTAGGAGTTTCTTTCAGTGTTTCTTTGGGAGTTTCTTTGGAAGTTTCTTTAGGAGTTTCTTTAGGAGTTTCTTTCAGTGCTTCTTTTATGGTTAGTTCTTCTTCTTTTCGCTTACCGATATTGATTTGCTCTGCTCTGTCTTTTTCATCTTTATCCAGCCTAAATTCTCGCAAAAGAATGCCAAACTGCTCCTCTGTCAGTTTGGTATTGGGTGAACTGGCAACGTCATTAAATCCTTTGGTATGGAGGAGTTCTACAATAGTGGAACTACCAACATTTAGTTCTTTTGCTACGCTCGCTAATCTGTGTGTTTTAACTTCGGACATATCTTATTTTTAGTCGTAAGTCGCAAGTCTTGAGTCATAAGCCAAGATAAAATTATGACTCATGCCAGAGGCTAATGACTACTCATGTTATTCAAATTCTTTTTGTAAAATTCTGATGACGTCGTCAATGGTTTCTTCCTCTAAATCTGTTCTACGCACCAATTCATCTCTGTCAAGGTCTAATACGGATTTTGCCGTATCACAACCTATACCTTTTAATAAATCAATAATCCATCCATCGATTTCATCAGAAAATTCATCTAAATCCACATCATCTTCTATTTCGGTATCGGTATCTCTAAATACATCTATTTCATATCCTGTCAGTTTGCTTGCTAATTTGATATTAAATCCGCCCTTACCGATGGCTAATGAAACTTGATCTGGTTTTAGATAAACTGATGCACGTTTTTTAACGTCATCCAAGGCTATACCTTCTATTTTTGCAGGAGTTAACGATCTTTGCAATAATAAATTGATATTATTAGTATAGTTTATGATGTCAATATTTTCATTTCTCAATTCTCGTACGATGCCATGAATACGTGAGCCTTTCATACCTACGCAAGCACCAACAGGATCTATTCTGTCGTCATAAGATTCTACTGCTACTTTTGCTCTCTCGCCTGGTTCGCGTACTATTTTTCTAATTACAATTAATCCGTCCATTATTTCTGGTACTTCTTGTTCTAATAATTTAGCCAAGAAAGAACCATCTGTACGGGAAAGAATTACAATAGGGGTATTTCCGCGTAATTCTACATTTTTGATTACGGCACGAATGCTATCTCCTTTTTTATAAAAATCTGATTTAATTTGCTCATTTTTTGGCAAGATTAATTCATTATTTTCATCGTCTAATAATAATATTTCTTTTTTCCATACTTGATAGACTTCTGCGGAAATAATTTCACCCACTCTATCTTTGTATTTTTTATAGACTTCGTCTTTTTCTAAATCCAAAATTCTGGAAATAAGTGTTTGTCGGGCTGCTAAAATGGCGCGTCTGCCAAAGGATTCGATAGTGATAGGTTCGTATAATTCTTCGCCTACCTCCATATCTGGTTCTATTTTTTTGGCAGCTGTAATTTCTACTTCTGCTAATCTATCTTCTACTACTCCGTCTTCTACAATAAGACGATGACGCCATATTTCCAAATCTCCTTTATCTGTATTTACGATAATGTCAAAATTTTGGTCTGAGCCGTATTTTTTTCTCAATAAGGTTTTGAAAACATCTTCCAACACACGCATCATGGTTGGTCGGTCAATGTTTTTAAAGTCTTTAAACTCCGAGAACGAGTCTACTAATTCTGCACTATTCATGACAATTATAGTTTAAAATTAAAATGTTTTTTTACTGATTTTATTTCATCGAAACCGAAGGTATGTTCTTCTATACTTTCTGATTTTTTTACTTTTATTATTTCTTTTACTTTTATCTCTTGCTCATCCACCTTCAATAATTCACCTGTAATTTTAAGTCCATTTTTCAATACCACCTCTACTTGTTTGTTCAACTGTTTTTGAAATTGTTGTGGCACCTTTAGTGATTCATCCATTCCAGGGGAAGAAACATCTAAGGACAGATTATCATTCATTAAATTATTTTCTTCTAAAAAATGATAAATATGTCTGCTAATTTGAACACATTCATCTATCGTAATATTTGCAAAACTATCGGCAAATATTTCAATTTTACCATTTGAAAGAACTTTTATATCTACAAGAAAAAGATCTTTCCCTTCAAAATACCGCAGTATTTCTGTTTCAATAATTCCTTTTAATTGTATCAATTTTTCCATTACTATAAGAATAAAAAAGAGGACTTTGTCAAGTCCTCTTCTCAAATCGTGGTACAAATATATCTATATTTTTCTAAGTATCAAAATTATTTACTATTTCTTAAAGGTTGAAGTAGTTTGTTTGAAACATTTATACGAAAATGTAAATATCTGTTTAAATAGTGGAATTTAGAAATTTTAAAGAATTTATCAAAATGAAACAAAAAGCAAAACCCGATGCTACTTGCATCGGGTTTATTTTTTCATCGTTTTAAATACGATTACTTTTTTGCTGCTGCTTTTTTTGGAGCTGCTGCTTTTTTAGCTGGAGCTGCTGCTTTTTTTGGAGCTGCCGCTTTTTTTGGAGCTGCTGCTTTTTTTGGAGCTGCTGCTTTTTTTGGAGCTGCTGCTTTCTTAGCTGGAGCTGCTGCTTTCTTAGCTGGAGCTGCTGCTTTTTTTGCTGGAGCTGCCGCTTTTTTTGGAGCTGCCGCTTTTTTTGGAGCTGCTGCTTTTTTTGGAGCTGCTGCTTTCTTAGCTGGAGCTGCTGCTTTTTTTACTGGAGCTGCTTTTTTTGCTGGAGCTGCTGCTTTCTTAGCTGGAGCTGCCGCTTTTTTTGCTGGAGCTGCTTTTTTTGCTGGAGCTGCTACTTTTTTTGCTGCTGGCTTTGCGCTTGCTGTTTTCTTTGCCATTGCTGTTAAGTTTTTTTTGTGTTCCATTTTTTTACAGTCGAAACATCTCTGTTGAAGAAATTTATTTTTTTAGCAGATTAAAATTCTCCTTTAACTTTTCTGCAATATAAAAGTAACACAATAATTATTTCAATCACTATTTGACTTATTCATAAATGTTGATAATTGTGGATAACACAAAGTTGTGTAGTGCTTCAATAAATGTAAAATCATTTTGTATTTACACTATTTAATTTTTACATTATTCTAGAAAAAAATAAAATAATTTTTTCGTTCTTAATTTGTGTCATGGCTTGAAGTATTAATAAACACTAAGTGTTTGAGGCGAATAATTATTATTAATTTTATTTTTTAAAAAAAAGTTTTTTTGTTTGTCAATAATTTTCTTTCAAAAAAAATGCTTCATAATCATAAAAAAATTAAGCAAAAAAAGTAAATAAAAAAAAATTGTAGTGGATAATTTTTTATTCATTTCACACTCATAGACACTGTAATTTATTCGTTCTGTTGCGTGTTTATTTTAGTTTTCATTTTTTGCTGTCTATTACACACAATTTTTATTTTTCAAAAAATAATAATTGATTGCACTTATAACGACATACATTTTGTTATCTTTCGTGTGAAATTATAGCAAGTGAAAAAGTATATTATTTTATGGATGATTGCAAGTGTAAGTATTTTATTTTATGCTTGTTCTTCTTGCAATAGAGATGGAAATAAAAAAGCGGATGAAGCAGGTGACACAACAGAACCCTATGAAATGCTACCATCAGAGCAACAATCTGTAATTGATGTAGTGTATAAATGGAATGCTGCGCATGACTCTACCAAAATAGATAGTTTAAATAATTTTTATAGCGATCCTGTTTTATTCTTTAAAAAAAACTTACCCCGACAAACGGTTATTGCTGCTAAAAAATATAAAATTACACATGCTAAATCGTATCGAGAACGAATCATTGGTCGGATTGGAATTTACCCTTCTGATACGGGCGATTATAAATGTGAGTTTTTAAAACTGGTCACTGTAAACGACAAGCCTAATGTGTTTCACTCTTATCTTGTTTTCAAAAAACAAGCCGACAGCACTTGGCGGATCATTATAGAAAGTGATAAAGAAGCAGACATGCGACCGGAAATGGTTTCTTTGTTCGAAAAATTTGAAGAAAGCGACAACACTTCTTCTGGTGATTTTAATGGTGATGGCGAAAAAGAAGAGTTGATTGTTATTAAGCCAAAGCAAGATACAAGTGGAAAATATTTATCTACTGAAACAAAAATTTCATTTACCAATATGGACTTGCCAGAGATTACGATACCTAATTGTATCGGTGTAAATGTATTGAATGAAAATGATGTGGATGGAGATGGTGCAGATGATTTTTCTGTAGTAATAAAAAAACCAAATGGCGATATTGGTGATGTGATTTTATATAGTTTAAAACGCGGAAAATGGCTGGAATTGGTGAGATTCAAAGCCGCCGCAGACGAAGTGTTTTCGGCAAGACAACATTTGATTGAATTTGCTGGAAGTGGAAATATAAAGATTCGTGCTTTAGATAAAACCACAGACAATAGAGATACTATCATTGTGAAAACTATTTCTACTTGGTAGTTAATTTTCTTTATTTCAAATACCATTCGATGTACATTCCAAAACCATTTGAGCAGCAAGATTTAGAAAAAAGCATTGCTTTTATGAATGCCTATAATTTTGCAATTATTGTATCAACACAAAATGAAATACCAATAGCAACTCATTTACCTTTTATCGTCGAAGAAAAAAATTCAGAAATTCTTTTGCTTTCACATATCAGCAAAGCAAATCCTCAATGGAATACTTTTATAGACAAAGAAGTATTAGTTATTTTTTCTGAGCCACATGCTTATATTTCTCCATCCTTATATGAGCACACTCAAAATGTTCCTACTTGGAATTACTTGGCAGTGCATGCTTATGGGAAAATAAAATTAGCAGAAACAGAAGAAAAAAAGATGGAAATTCTTTTGAAGCAAATGCATTCTTTTGAGGAAAGTTATTTGAAACAGTTTAACTCCTTAGACAAAAAATATGTAGCAGATTTAATGAGTGGTATTGTTGCTTTTGAAATAACGGTTACTGATTTACAATCCAAAGCAAAGTTGTCGCAAAACAAATCTCATAAAGACAGGCAAACCATAAAAGAACACCTTATCAATAGCAATGATTCCGCCAAAAGTGATGTTGGCAAATACATGTAATATATTATTTTTAATTTTCCAACTTGTCTATTTCTCGATAATAAAAAAACTTAAAGTTGATTAATATCATAAAAGAACAAGTTAGTTTATACTACTTTTGTATTTAAAATTATTAGGTTGAATTTTTATTCTTTAGTAGATAAATATAACGTTCCCATTCCTCGATACACCAGTTATCCTACTGTTCCATATTGGAAAGATGGAATGACGGACAATGAAGATTGGGCACAACAAATACAAAAAGCAATAACTGCCGGAAAAACTAAAGAAGGTATCAGCTTATATATGCACTTGCCTTTTTGTGAGCAACTGTGTACCTATTGTGGGTGCAATAAACGCATCACCAAAAACCATGCGGTGGAAGAAATTTACATGGATGCTATTTTGGAAGAATGGGAATTTTACAAGAAAATTTTTGGAGATAATTTAGTGATTCGGGAGTTGCATCTGGGCGGAGGTACGCCTACCTTTTTCAGTCCAAAAAATTTAATCTATTTATTAGAAAATTTATTTAAAGACATATCCATACATCCTCAAAGAGAATTTAGTTTTGAAGGACACCCCAACAATACTACAAAAGAACATTTGCAAGCATTATATAATCTCGGATTTCGAAGGGTAAGTTATGGAGTGCAAGATTTGGATTTAAAAGTGCAAACGGCTATCAACAGAATTCAGCCTTTTGAAAAAACAAAACAAGCAACGGAATGGGCAAGAGAAATTGGATATGAGTCTGTCAATTTTGATTTAATTTATGGGTTGCCTTTTCAAACTTTAGATAGTGTTCGAAAAACGATTGACTCGGTGATTTCTTTAAAACCTGATCGTATTGCATTTTACAGTTATGCGCATGTTCCTTGGACAAAAAAATCTCAACGGGCGTATGATGAAAATGATTTGCCGAAAGGGAAAGACAAATATGCTTTATACGAATTGGGCAAAGAGCTTTTTGTGCAAGCAGGATACCAAGATGTGGGCATGGATCATTATGCTTTGCCGAAGGATGGATTATTAATTAGTAAAGAAAAAGGAGTGCTGCATCGCAACTTTATGGGATATACCACCACCAACACAGAAGTATTAATTGGATTAGGTGTTTCTGCCATCAGCGATGTTTTCTATGGATTCAGACAAAATTGTAAAACCGTAGAAGAATACTACGAAATAATAGACAAAGGAATTATTCCAATTCAAAAAGGAATTAACGTAAGCGAAGAAGACATCATTCATCGAAAACACATTTTAAATATTGCTTGCAAAGGAAAAACCAATTGGCAAAATGAAATAGTACTTACGCCGTTTATGGAACAACAACTAAATTCTTTGCAACAAGATGGTTTAATTTTTTGGCAAGACACGCAATTAGAAGTAACCGATTTAGGCTGGAGTTTTCTTAGAAATATTTGTGCTGTATTTGATAAAAAAATGAACGACGATAACGCTTCTAAAAATCAAAATATTCCAAAATTTAGCCAAGCCATATAATTTTCTTATTTTTATTTCATGGCATGGTATCATACTACTTCAATTTATCAAATATATCCGCGCTCTTATTATGACAGCAACGGCGACGGCATAGGCGATTTGCAAGGAATTATTCAAAAATTAGATTACATCAAAGAACTTGGTTTTGAAACTATTTGGTTTTCTCCATTTTACAGTTCACCACAACAAGATTTTGGATATGACATTGCTGATTATAAGAATATTGCTCCAGAATATGGAACGATGCAAGATGCAGTGCAACTCATTGAAGCAGTCCATCAGCGAGGAATGAAAATTTTATTCGACATGGTGATGAATCACACTTCAGCACAACATCCTTGGTTTGTAGAATCTAAAGCATCTAAAAATAACCCTAAAGCAGATTGGTATATTTGGAAAGACAAGCCCAATAATTGGAAAAGCATTGTAGGCCCCAAAGCATGGCATTATTGCGAAGAAAGAAATCAATATTATTATGCCGGATTTTTGCCCTTTCAACCCGATTTAAACTATCGCAATCCGGAAGTAAAGCAAACAATGTTTGATACTTGCCGGTTTTGGTTAGAGAAAGGAGTGGACGGATTTCGATTGGATATTTTTAATTGCATCATCAAAGACAAAGATTTTAAAGACAATCCATTTTCTATCATGCAGGCGATTCCAAGTCAAGAATATCCAGGTGGAAATTTTCAACTTCGAAAATACTCTTTAAATCAAGACGAAAACTTTGCATTAGCACAAGAATTAAGAAGTGTAATTGATGAATTTAGCAATCCTCCACGCTTGTTGTTGGGAGAAGTTTTTGGCGGACACGATACCATAAAAAAATATTTAGGCAAACAACAAGATGGACTTCATTTAATTTTTCTGTTTGATATTTTATTTTACAAATTCAGCGCCTCTTTTTTTAGAAAAAAGATTTTAGAATACGAGCATCATTATCCATTTCCCAATATGCCTACTATTGTTTTCAGTAATCACGATGCCATTCGCAGCATTCATAGAATTGGAAATAATTTAGAAAAAGCAAAGCTCTTAGCTTTATTACAATTGACCATTCGGGCAGTGCCTTGTATTTATAGTGGCGAAGAAATTGGAATGACCAATGGAAATATTCCATTAAAAAAAGGAAAAGACCCACTCGCAAAAGTGTATAATTGGATACCACAATTCATCGTCAATCTATTACCTGTTGGAATCAACCGAGATAACTGCCGAACACCCATGCAGTGGAACACCAATAAAAATGCAGGGTTTTCTACAGCCGATAAAACATGGCTGCCAGTAAATACAGATATTTCAGAAAGAAATGTTGCCATTCAACAAAAAGACGAACATTCTTTATTAAATGTATTTAAGCATTTATTACAAATACGAAAAATAAATCCAGCTTTGCAAAGTGGCAGTTTAGAAATCATTCCAACAGGCAATAAACAAATTTTGGCATATACAAGAACCTTAGGAGGGGAGAAATTATTAGTGCTTTTAAACTTCAGCAATTCTAAAATTACCAACCACATAAGTACTCCAATAAAAGAGGTACTTTTCTCCATTAATTCTAACCCTACTTTTAAGGGGATTTTAGAAGGATTAAATGGTGTAGTGTTGAAATTATAATATTGATTTATTACATTTGAACAAACAATCTCCATGTCAGAAACTAAAGACTATCATATTATAGAAAAATTTCGGGAAATGGTAGAAAAACGCTATGACTATAAAGAGCTGAGCGAGCGTTTTGAATTGCCACCTGTCATTACTCCCGAAGTCATTGCCGAAGTAAAACGATATTTTTTAAGCACCATCTATCCGCCGGCACAAGAGCGAAAAGAACTAGAAGAAGCTTTTAGAGATTTGGCGGCTTATGTAAAACAACCGCGCAAACTGTGGGGTTTATTTGGAGACATGGCACGTGCGGTGTTTAAATTTGGGAGACATTTTATAGCTGCTTTAAAGGCCGGAATGGATTCATTAGACTCCTTTTTAGGGGCCAAAAATTTTGAAGAAAACATGGCAGCCATTGCCAACAAGAACGGCATTGTGCCACCTATGAATGACGAAGAATTTGAAGACACATTATACCAATTACCTCGGGAAGACGTGGAGCATTTTATAGACGATGTAAAAAGTCTTTTTGGAGCAATGATAAATATAGCATTACTCGCCAAAACACTTGGCATATTAGACCACGTCATCCACACAATGGAAAGCAAACCAGATGTATTTCCCCAAAAAGAAGTAGATGGCATTAAACTGGGTAAAGAGTTATTAAAATCTGGATATGATTTATTTTCTAAATATGATGAAAGCACCAGGAAAATAATAGTAGATATTATCTATAAAAATGAAATGTGGTATATAGATTATGTTTACAAAAAAAAGGAAGAAAAATAAAATACCCTCAGGCGTTAATTAAGAAACTTTAGCATTTCAATATTCCTCATTTTTATTATTTTTGATAGTTGTTATGGCTCGTAAAATTATATATACAGACGATGCTCCTGAACCTATAGGACCATATTCTCAAGCAGTTTCCATCAATGGTATGCTTTTTGTATCCGGACAAATACCTTTAGATCCGTTTTCAGGTGTAATGATACAAAGTGGAATAAAAGAAGAAACAGCACAAGTGATGGAAAATATAAAAGCCATTTTACAGGCCGCAGAAATGGATTTTTCCAATGTAGTAAAATGCTCTATTTTTATTACGGATATGCAAGATTTTCCTTTGGTAAATGAAGTATATGGAAAATATTTCAAATCCAATCCGCCAGCAAGAGAAACCGTAGAAGTAAGTATTTTGCCTAAAAATGCAAATGTGGAAATTTCTTGTATCGCAGTTCGATAAGAAATTTAGATTTTAAAAGAGTATATGAATAAAAAATTATTTTTGGTTTTCATCGGTTTGTTTTTAGTTACTAACTTAACAAAAGCAGCGGATGATATATGCAAAGCGGCTACCGATAGCGCAGAAGCACATTCCAAAAGAAATGATTTTGCATTTTATTACCAATCAAAAGTAAATGCCAATTTGTATAATTTTATTCAAATAAATAACGAACGATACAAAAGAACACCAGTGCGTATTTCACTAAGCGCAAACGATACTTCTAAAATATCCAAAAATAAAATACTAAAAGCAATATACGATAAAAGCTCAGACGTCGCACATCCACTAGACACCAGCAATGAATACAAAAGATGCTTTAACAAAGCATTCCAATCAAAATTAGACTCCTTATTTAAATGCGATTTTTTCAGAAAAGCAGATTCCATAATGATGGATTTTGATAAAACCGGAAAAGGGTATAGCGGAGTAGATTTTCCAGGAGGCGCTATTGCACTAAAAAGTTTTTTTGATAAAAATTTAGAACTCCCTAAATCAGCACTTCCGAATGATTCTGCAAAAATATTACGCGTTTTCTATTCTTTTTTTGTAGATGAAGAAGGAAAAATTTCTGAAATCAGTTTAGTAAAATCAAACTGTAAAGTATGTGAAGAACTTGTATTAGAAGCTATAAAGAAAATGCCAGCATTTATTCCAGCTAAAGATGGCGGAAAACCTAAAAAAGTGAAATACATACTACCTTATTACAAACCACTTTTTATCAGAAAATAAGTTGTTTGCATTTTATCTGAAAAAATTTGTTTTATTTCTTTTGAATTATAATTTTTTAGTATAACTTTCCTTTGTTATGCAATTATCTTTCAACGAACGATTTCGTCAAATCGTATTGTTTTTATTACTTCTGGCTTTAGGTGGTCTTATTTTTTTTCAAATAAAATTCCTAATTCCAGGTTTACTCGGAGCTATTACTTTATATGTATTAAACCGAAAATTATTATTTAGTTTAGTATCTCACAAAAAATGGAATCAATACATTGCAACATCTGTATTGATTCTTATCGACGTTATTTTGCTGTCCATACCATTTGGATTGGCAACCATTTTTGTAGTTCCTAAGCTGCAAAACTTCACAGATAATGCGCATGATCTTTTCCAAGGTATAAAAGAAATTATAGAAAAAATATCTGCCATTACCGGTATCGAAATACTTTCTCCTGATAATTTAAAAAACATTCCATCTATTGTTTCATCCTATTTACCCGATTTTTTAAATTCTGCCTTTAATATATTTATCAATCTCAGCACTTTATTTTTTGTGTTATTTTTCATGTTGCTCAATGCGCAAAAACTCGAAAGTATTTTATTTAATTATATTCCGCTAAAAGATGAAAATAAAAAAGCAGTAGTGGCTGAAGTAAAAAACATTGTAACCTCTTATGCAATAGGTATTCCATTTTTGGCACTTGCACAAGGTTTTTGTGCCTATATCGGTTATTCTATTTTTGGATTAAAAGACCCCATGTTATGGGGGTTTGTTACTTGTGTTTCTTCTGTTATTCCATTCGTAGGCTCAGGCCTTATTTGGATTCCACTAGTAGTATATATGTATGTTGGTGGAAATTCTTCTGGAGCAATTGCTTTAGCTATTTATTGCGCTGTAGTGGTATTAAACGTAGATAATCTATTACGATTATTTTTGTTAAAAGCATTTGCCAATATTCACCCATTGATTACTTTATTTGGCGTAATAACAGGCTTGAAATTATTCGGGTTCCTAGGGTTAATTTTTGGCCCTTTGTTGGTTTCTTTCTTTTTATTGATGATAAAAATTTATTCTAACGAATTCTCTGAAAGTAATTCGTTAGAATAAATTTAGTTCGCACAATCAGGAGATTATCTCAACAACATCACGCTGCCCATCACCGATTTTTTACCGGTTTTTGGATCTTTCATTCCGTCCCAAGCTTTGCCATCTGTAAAGATGGCTCTGATTTTCCAAACATAAACATCTTGTGGTAATATTGTTCCTTTTAACTTACCGTCCCATCCTTCTGAAGGTTGTCCATTTTCCAGTGCGGTAGATTCCCACAATAATTGCCCATAAGTAGAAAATATTTGTGCATGATATTCTTTCATGCTTAATCCTTTTGGTTTCCAAAATGCTGCTTCACCCAATCCTGTTTCTGGCGCAAACACATTGGGCACGTACACTTGTCCGGCGTAATCTACTCCAAGAACATGCGAAACGGTATCTAAACAATCATGGTTGCTTTTTACAAATAAAGTCACTCTATAAGGACCTTCTCCATTGTATTGGTGCGATGGGTCTTTTCCAGAGGTTGAATCTCCGTCGCCAAACGTCCACACATAATCTTTTCCATTGGCAGTGGTATTAGTAAAAATAATCGGTGCATTAAATCCATTTCCTGTAAAATCGTAAATAAATCCAGCAATCGGTTTGGGGTAAATTTCTACTGCTGCTACTTTGGTTACACTATCTCTACAATCTCCATTTACAGCCGTTAAGGTAACATTATATAATCCTGGTTTTGGGTAAACATAGGTCAACCCACCATCTGTAGAGGTTTCTCCATTTCCTAAATACCATAAATAGTTGGAGGCATTTGTCGAGGTATTCAAGAAAACATTAGCTTCTTGTTCACAAACCTTAGGATTTGCTACATTAAATTGTGCAGTTGGTTTTTCTGATACTCGTATTTGTTTTACGATAGAATCTACACAAGGATGACTGTTTGCTGTCACTAATTTTACATCATATACTCCTGTATTCTTATAAATATGTTTAGGATTTGGGTTCGTGGAAATGGAACTGTCTCCATCACCAAAATACCAAATATAACTACTGCCATTGGTTGTTTTATTGACAAATTGTGCGTTATTGTTTACACAAGGTGTTAATACATCAAAATTTGGTTTTGGTTTGGCGAATACATTGATATTCATACTAAATGAATCTCTTCCACAGGCACCAATGGCTAGTAAGCTTACTTTAAATATTCCGGATGTATCGTATTCATGACTAACTTGGTCTGCAAGAGCGGAAGTACCATCACCAAAATTCCATATAATTTGTGCTCCTGGTGATGAAATATTGAAAAAATCTACCTTTAACGGCTCACAACCTTGCGGAATATTTGTGAAAAATTTTGCGTGTACATCGTTTCCTTTTACTGTAATATTTTTTCTAATACTATCTGCTCCACAACTATTTATAGCTTTTAATTTAATGGTGAAGACAGAGTCTCTGCGTGTTTTATTGATATAAGTGGGGGACGGAGGAAATTGAAGCGTGCTGGTTTGTCCATTTCCAAAATCCCAAACATAACCAGTTGGGGAACCAAATGATGTATTTGCCAGAATGGGTGTAAATGGCGTGCAACCTATGTTCTGAATACCAAAATCAGCTTTAGGAGATGCTTTTACCTTTACTGTATCTGTAAAGAAGGAGGGGCCACAGAAATAATCTGCTTTGAGGGTCACATAATAAAAAGTATCTGCTAAAATTGGCGGAGGGAAGGAGTATTGTTGATTAATAGGAGTGCTGGTTTGAGTAGAACCAATTCCAAAATCCCAAACATAATTAGAAGCAGGAACATGACTTGATGGAAAAGTAAAGGTTACATTGTTTCCGGTGCAAGTAGAATCCGGTGCAACATTAAAGGATAATGGCGGATTGGATTTAACTAAAATAGGAATTTTTATAGTATCCATACAGCCATCTATGGTTTGTGCGTAAAGAGTAATAGTAAAATTACCTGGGCGTATATAGGCATGAAATGGATTGCTAACAAAAGCATGTGGTGTTCCATCTCCGAAATCCCATTCTCCATTGAAAATATTTCCTACAATATTTCCAAAATTATAAGATTGATTCACACATAAATCGGGTACTGGTGTTTTAACATGAACACTATCAAACACAGTAATTTTTTTATAGGCAGTATCTTTACAAGATCCAGTTGGGTCTTTATAAACATACCCTACTTGATAAAATCCTGGTGCTAATCCTGCTGGATTAAAGATACCTACACTGGTATTAACAACACCAGTTCCTATCCAATTGCCCCCTGGGAATAAAGGGTTGCCTACCAACTGCAGATAACCTGTTCCTTTACAAATAGTTTGCTCAGGTCCCGCAGTTAGTCCAACTATTTCAGCCACTTTAATTCTTACTGTATCATAAGTTGGACAACTTCCATTGGGGTTTAATGCATAAATAATATCATAATCTCCTGCCGGCACAGAGGAAGGGGTAAAGATTCCAACAATAGAATCAGTAATACCTTTTCCTCGCCAAATACCTCCCGGTGGATTGGCGTTTAATTGAATGGGTGGGTCGAATACACATAATCCAAAGTCATTTCCTATAAAGGGTTTAATATTATTATTTACTTTAATAAAATTGGTAAGGGTGGAGTCTCCACACTGTGCTGATATTTTTAATTGAATTGGATAAGTTCCTGGTGTGTTATAAGTTATATTTCCTGGATTTTCTGTGGAGGCACTTGAAGGGGAAGCACCTGTAAATGTCCAGTCAAATATGGCATTATTATCTCCCCCATTCGTATAATTAAAATAATTTTTAGGATTGATGGAATATGGCACATAACATCCTTGTGGAATTTTCAAGGTGTCAATGGCTGGTTTTCCTTTTATTACTAAGGTGCTGTTCCAAGTATCAGAATTACAGCCACCGATAGCTAGTAAATTAATATTATAATTACCAGATTTTGTAAAACGAACGGTTACATGTCTGCTGTTTTCATTTCCTGAAGAAAAAGAAACGCCTGCCGCTGGAGTAATAGTCCAAACATATTTGGTAATACTGGTAGAATCATACGATTTATTTAAAATTGGAACATCTATATATCCACTTGCGGGAATACAGGATGGAGCGACAAAAGCAGCGTCTGCATTTACCCTATCCACTACCAATATATTTAATATGGTATCTTTTTCATTACAAGCACCTTTTACTCTTAATTTTATTTGATAATTTCCTTTTTGTTTAAACGTAATATTTAGATTATTATAGGTAAGCGTACCTAGTGGAGTGCTAGAGACAAATCCTGCATTGGGGGTTACTGTCCAAATCATTGCTGGAGCGTGACAAAGTTCATCTCGGCTATTATGGTCAATATTTCGATATTGGACAGGTTCATCTATACAAACAGTATCGGGCCCTCCAATTTCAGGATGGATGCTATCCAATACCATGATGCATTGGCTAATGTCTGTCACATCACATTCATTTACGGCAAAAATACGAACAGAAAATTTGTCGTCTGAATTACAGTCTTTTGAAACAGTGCCGCAGCTACCTTTTACAAAAGTATATTTTAAAGAAGAGGGTAAATTAGTATTATCATAAATAGTATCTAATTCTCCATTTACAAATACCTTATATAAAGTACTGGATGGATTTTTTCCGGTTGTTTCTGCTAAATTAATAGGCAATTCATAATTTGCCGGAATACATACCGTTGGAGAGGATGCTGAGATAGAAATAGTAGGAGCTTTACCAATTAACACATTATATGTTTTTGTGGCGACATTACAAGATCCAGATCCACTTCCGGTAACTTTATAGGTGATTTTATAACTTCCAGGGCTATAAGTATGTGTAAGAGTTGAACTAAAAGAAGCCATATTTACTAAAGGGCTTCCATCTCCCCAGTCAATCGAATAATTGGTATTACTTCCAATAGTATTAGAGCCATTTGTAACACTCACTGTTTGTGGAGTAGTAGCGCCACAAAAAATAAAATTATTGGATTCCTTTAACTCTGGATCGGGTGATGGGTTTACCGTAATTAGTTTTCCACCATCACATGGTACATTTGGAATTGGAACTAAATCAGAATTACTTTCCGCTAGTAATATTCTATATTGTTGTCCAGAAGCGGAACCACGAAAAGTGATTTTAATAATATTATCCTTTGTTGGATTATACGGTAACAATACTTTGTAATCTGCAGGAGAAGTTGCCACCGAACCCATGGGATATACACCTTTATAAACAATTATATTATGGTATTTGGCATAAGGCTGAGACAATTGTATGGTTACTACCTCACCGGCACAAACGGATGTTTTATCTACTGTAAAGCTACATATAGCTTTGGTATATTTTGCACTAAATAGAGATAGTGCAAGTATTAATATCTGTAGTATTCGCTTCATTACACTTAAATTTAAAACAATTTTACGGCATTCTTACCTGGAAAATCATAACAATCTACGGCTTTAGGTTTTTTCTTCTTTGGCATACCGATTGCAACTTTATTAAAATTCATGCGTATGGTAACCTCATGTTGTCCTTTACTTTTTGAGGTAACTCCTGTAAAATCTAATTGATAACTATACCCAACATTTAAAGTCATAAAGTTATCTGGACCTAAATCCCAATCTACCCCACCGACAAAAATTAAACCATGTGTACTATTGTTACTAAATTTATTTAACTGATACATCACACCGGCATAAACGGGCTTGAATGTACTGAACATTCCCGCATTATATACTTGTAGTTTTCCTTGATAATCAAATTTGAAAACTGGAGAAATATAAAAATCAATATTGCGTTTATACTTCCCTCTTGAAACAGGAAACATGGCTCCGTACGTTACGGTAAAACGCATCGGAATTTTTGTAGAAATATTCTGAAAAGATTCGTCTGGACGCGTCAGATGATGTACGGCAAATCCTAAAGAATTGTGTACTGGATGTTTATTTATATCGTATCGAAAACGCAATAAAAGTCCGGCATCTAAGTCAAATAAATTAACTTTCCTAAGAACAACATTTGCACTAGAACCACCTGGTACTACACCTACTTCTGGATCCAATTGGTCTGTAAAAATCAATCGACTTCTATCTAATGATTTATTGATGAAAGCGCCATTAATACCAATATGTAAGTTTATATTTTTAGAAATTCGAGCAATATAGGCATAAGAAAGTCCGACATAATTTGATTGTAATATCTTTGCCTCCACATCTCTATAAGCAGTTACGCCAATTCCCGAAGAGATACGCGCCGATTGTACATCAACGGCAATACCATAAGTATTGAATCCTCCGGGTACATAGTTCCATTGATTTTTATAAATCATTGCCACGTTCAATCCTTTTTCAGAACCAGTTGCTGCCGGATTCAAATAGGTTCTAAATTGGTAAAATTGAGCAAAGGTTGGGTCTTGCGCTTTAGATATACTAAGAACCGCAAAAAGAAGCAGGGTGCTTACAAAAAATCTTTTTAATAAGTGTTTCATTCCTTTAGTTGTAACGGCTACTACTTCTATTGGTGGGTTTCAAAGCTGATTTTGATGCTAAAATAACTTAATTTATTGGTAAATGCACTATATTGGTAGGTAAAAGTTTAAAACTGCGTATATTTGTACAAAAATTAGGTATGGATTTTCGTCTTTTATTACATCTACACATGGGATTTGCGATACTTTTCATAGTATCTTTTGCCATTAAATCATCTCTATTTCTCACAGGAAAACAAGAAGCATTCCTTTCTTATAAAAAGAAAACGCTTTTAATAGAGACATTATTCTCTGTAGCTTTCTTAGTTTTTGGTATTTGGGCTATGATTTTTCGAATCAAAACAAATTCTTACCAACATTGGTTAGATCCCAAAATTGCACTTGCTCTTTTAGGTATTCCCATTGGTATTATTGGATTTAAGAAAGAAAACAAAGCAATGGTGGTAGTTTCTTTAACCTTCTTCGTTATTGCGCTTATTATCGGATTAATGCATTATCAATAAATCTATTTTTATGAAAACACTACGCTTATTATTAGTAATAGTTAGTATTACCATTTCTGGGCAATTATTTGCCAATACCACTTTAGCTCTTTCTGTAAAAGGAATGCATTGTGGCAGTTGCGAAACTAAATTCAAATCTACAGCAAAAACCATCAAAGGGGTAGTTGAAGTAAATGCTGTCAGTGCTTCTGACAACAATGCCACCATCGTTTATGATGAAAAAACAATTTCATCTGAAGAATTAATTGCTACTTTAGCAAATAAAACAGGATATACGGTTGCTGCATTCAACAACAATACCGCCAGCAAACCAGCAGATGCTTGTTGCTCTAAAAGCAAGAAAAAGGCAAATTGCAGTGCTAAAGAAAAAACAAATTGCACAAAAAAATAACATTATTTAATTAAAAATACAGTCCGACTTGGGCGTTATTAATAAGGTTTGAAAGGGTAAAAACCCTTTTCAAGCCTTTTTTTTATGTTAACAATCATCCGAAATGTTAATAATTATAAAAGTTATTGTAATTTTGCACCGCTTTTAAAATCAAATTATTATATGAATACACTATTTTATTTAATTCCATTTTTAGGAATTTTTGGATTGGTTATCACAGCAATAAAATATG
Source organism: Bacteroidota bacterium (assembly GCA_039797705.1). Taxonomy (GTDB): domain Bacteria; phylum Bacteroidota; class Bacteroidia; order Chitinophagales; family JADIYW01; genus JADJSS01. The sequence continues at coordinate 7,550 of JBDKHK010000048.1, read as the reverse complement.
CTTGGGTAAAAAAACAAGATGCCGGTGATGCTAATATGCAAGAACTGGCAGGATATATTGCCAATGGTGCCATCGCTTTCTTAAAGGCAGAATGGAAGGTTTTAAGCTATTTTGGAGTAATTGCTGCTATTTTATTAGCATTCTTAGGATGGAAAGGTGGCGAAGAATCTTCTCCTATTATCGCAGTTGCCTTTATTATAGGTGCTGTTTTTTCTGCATTCGCAGGATATGTAGGAATGAAAGTAGCTACTTTGGCAAATGTTCGCACTACACAGGCAGCTCGTAGCAGTTTGGCAAGTGCTTTAAAAGTTTCTTTTACAGGTGGTACCGTAATGGGATTAGGTGTTGCTGGTTTAGCCGTATTCGGATTAGGTGGATTGTTTATCGTTTTTTATACCATTTTTGATGGCAATGTTGACCCAATAAATGTAAAAAGAGCCATTGAAGTATTAACCGGTTTCTCTTTAGGTGCCGAATCCATTGCATTATTTGCTCGTGTGGGTGGTGGTATCTACACCAAAGCTGCTGACGTAGGTGCTGACTTAGTGGGTAAAGTAGAAGCAGGAATTCCTGAAGATGACGTTCGTAATCCTGCAACCATTGCCGACAATGTAGGTGATAACGTAGGAGACGTAGCGGGAATGGGTGCCGACTTATTTGGCTCTTATGTGGCTACGGTTTTAGCAACTATGGTATTAGGTCAAGAAACTGTTTCTCAAGATAATTTTGGTGGATTAGCACCTATTTTATTACCAATGGTGATTGCAGGAACTGGAATTATATTTTCTTGGATAGGAACATTCTTCGTGTCTATAAAAGATGACAAAGGAAACGTTCAAGGTGCTTTAAATTTAGGAAACTGGGGGGCTATTGTTTTAACAGGTATCGCTTCTTTCTTCTTAGTAAAATATATTTTACCAGAAACTATGACTTTGCGTGGTTATGAATTTACAGCAATGGGAGTATTTGGTGCCATTATGGTAGGTTTAGTAGTAGGTGCTTTAATGTCTATCATTACTGAATATTATACTGCCATGGGAAAACGTCCGGTATTGTCTATCGTTCGTCAATCTTCTACAGGACACGCTACTAACATCATCGGTGGTTTGGCTGTTGGTATGGAAAGTACCGTATTGCCAATTATTGTTTTAGCTGCTGGTATTATGGGTTCTTATTTCTTTGCAGGATTATATGGTGTTGCAATCGCAGCAGCAGGTATGATGGCGACTACAGCTATGCAATTAGCTATTGATGCTTTCGGGCCGATTGCAGACAATGCAGGCGGTATTGCCGAAATGAGCCAACTGCCAGAAGAAGTACGTGGAAGAACAGACATCTTAGATGCAGTAGGAAATACTACCGCTGCAACAGGAAAAGGGTTTGCAATTGCTTCAGCCGCATTAACCTCCTTAGCATTATTCGCAGCCTTTGTTGGTGTATCTGGAATCGATGCTATCGACATTTATAAAGCTCCGGTATTAGCCGGTTTATTCATTGGTGGTATGATTCCATTTATTTTCTCCGCTTTAGCTATTGCTGCGGTAGGTCGTGCTGCGATGGATATGGTGAACGAAGTTCGTCGTCAATTCCGTGAGATTCCAGGTATTATGGAATATAAAGCAAAACCTGAATATGAGAAATGTGTGGCAATTTCAACCAAAGCATCTATTCGTGAAATGATGTTGCCAGGTGCTATCGCTTTAACAACTCCAATTATTATTGGTTTTATATTTGGTCCCGAAGTATTAGGAGGTTTATTAGCGGGTGTTACCGTTTCAGGGGTGTTGATGGGAATGTTCCAATCTAATGCCGGTGGCGCTTGGGATAATGCAAAAAAATCTTTTGAAAAAGGAGTAGATATAAATGGTCAAATTTATTACAAAAAATCTGAACCACACAAAGCAGCCGTAACCGGTGATACTGTTGGTGATCCATTTAAAGACACTTCTGGTCCATCTATGAATATTTTAATCAAATTAATGTCTATCGTTTCTTTGGTTATCGCACCTTATCTTCCTACTAATGGAGTCGTTCATGTTGGTGGCGCTTCAGGCGGAGATGCTTGTTGTCAAAAAGAAATGAAAGAGGCAGCATGTTCTGATATGAACAAAACTGCTGGTGAGTCAGATAAGAACTGCACTATTCTATCTGATACCACTTATACAGATGCAGAAGGACACACGATAGTAGATAAAAAATTTATCATGAATAAAACTACCGCTTGTGATGAAACAGCTTGCAAAAAAGCAGGATGCGAAACACCAGGAAAATGCGATGCGACTACATGTGAAAAAGAATGCTGCAAAAAAGAAAGCCACTGTTCTTCTACTAAGGCAGAAAAGAAAGCATGTTGCAAAAAATAATAAATATTTCAATCATCAAAAAAAGTTATAAAAAGCCCCGAAAAATAATGGGGCTTTTTTACAATAAATGGATTATAATTTGCGTTTTATCTCCGTTGTTTAACTTTTCTATTTACATATTGAAAAATTTATATAACTTTATATAATGCGGCTTATTCTTGCTATATTAATTTCTATGTCTTTTAAGTCTTTTGGGTTTTCTTTTCAATCAAGTAAAGGAATGGAAAATTTTATTCAAAAGAGCAATGCCGTTCCTTGTGTTCAAGCTTATTTGAATACTAAACCTTTAAATTTTGGTTCTTTTATATCTAAAAAAAGCAAGGGCATTATTACTGTTTCAAACAATAAATCAAAAAATATTTATTTCAATATCACACTGAAATCTAATATTGGAAAAAAAGACGAACCTCCTGTTTATCTTCGATTTATCAAACAACGCTCTTTAGATATTACTGAAATTTTAGAATATGCAGGAGAAGGTGATGAGATTTATATAGAAGAATTTGTGCCCTCTGTCAATAAAATAAATCTGAATTGTATTCCCGTCAGTTTTACTGTTATTGAAAATTCATAACGAATCCCTAATTCGTACAACCAATTTTTTTATTGTAAACTCGTATCTTTGTAACCTGATTTTGTGAAGCATGGATTTGCAGCAACTCTTGTTCTTGTTTCGTGATGACACTCGCACGCAAGAACTTCTACAACACATTCAATCTCCGCAAGCACGCGTCTTGTTGCAGGGAACTATTGGCTCTACTGTAAATTTTATTTCATCTGCCGTTTTCTTACAATCTAATTTTTCACAACTTATCATTGCTAATAATGCTGATGAAGCCCAATACATTCAGAATGATTTACAAAATCTTTTAGAGAAAAAAGAAATTCTCTTTTTACCCTCTTCTTACAAAAAAACAGGAGAATTTTCAGCGCAAAACAATCATAATATTTTATTGCGTGCACAAACTATCAATGCTTTGTTGAATGCAAAAAAAGGAGGAGAAATCATTGTTACTTTTCCCGAAGCATTGCAAGAACTATTGGTTCAAAAAGAAAAGCTAATAGAAAATACATTGTTCCTAAAAACTGGGGAAAAAATCAATGTGGACTTCATGTTGGATTTATTGATTGAATATGGATTTAATAGAACCGATTTTGTATATGAACCTGGTGAGTTTTCTATTCGTGGCGGTATTGTTGATGTATTTTCTTTTGGAAATGAATTGCCATATCGCATTGAATTATTTGACGATGAGGTAGAAAGTTTGCGCATTTTTGATCCTGAAACACAGCTCTCAGAACGTAAAATTTCTGAACTTACTATTATACCAAATATCAATGCGCATTTTATAAAAGAAACCGTTGCCACATTGTTTGATTTCTTACCAAAAGAAACCATTATTTGGTTTAGAGACATTGCATTTTTTCAAGAATTAATAGAGAAGCAATACAACAAAGCAGTAGCAGAATTTGACTTTCTGCAATCAAAAAAAATAAAAGAACATTCTTTTTTAGAAAAAACAATAGAACAGCTCTTTATTACGCCAAGCAACTTAATACATGAATTGTCAAACTTTCGAATTGTAACACTGAAAAATGAAGCAAATAAATTATTTGGTTTCGACTCAAATAATATCAATGAAATTATATACCATCAAAATCCGCAACCTTCTTTTAATCGCAATTTTGATTTATTAATTCAAGATTTACAACAACATCAAAAAAACCATTTCAATACATTTATTTTCGCTGAAAACACCCGTCAAATCGAGCGTTTCCAGCATATTTTTGAAGATAAAAAAGCCAACTTAAAATTCCATCCTTGTTATGTGGATTTAGCTCAAGGATTTATAGATAAAGATTTACAAATTGTCTGTTATACCGATCATCAGATTTTTGATAGATACCATAAATACAAAACCAATGTTGGCTACAATCGTAACAAAGCCATTACCATCAGACAGCTTAAAGACTTAAATCCGGGTGATTATGTTACGCATATCGATCATGGTGTTGGAAAATTTTCAGGCTTAGAAAAAATAACAATTAATGGTCAGTCGCAAGAGATGGTGCGCCTGATATACAAAGACAACGACTTGTTGTATGTCAACATAAATTCGTTACATAAAATTTCAAAATATACTGGCAAAGAAGGGCACGAACCCAAGATAAATAAATTGGGCAGCGACGCTTGGACAAATCTAAAAAACAAGACCAAGAAAAAAATTAAAGACATTGCCGCGGAATTGATAAAATTATATGCACAGCGAAAAGTTGCCAAAGGTTTTGCTTTTAACAATGACACATACTTGCAAGATGAATTGGAGGCAAGTTTCATGTATGAAGATACGCCCGACCAAACGAAGGCTACAATAGATGTGAAAGCGGATATGGAAAAACCACACCCAATGGATAGATTGATTTGTGGTGATGTTGGTTTTGGTAAAACAGAAATAGCGATTCGTGCAGCATTTAAGGCGGTTACAGACAGAAAGCAAGTGGCTATTTTAGTACCTACTACCATTTTGGCATGGCAGCATTTTAAAACATTTTCTAACCGTTTAAAAGAATTTGGTGTGGCGGTTGACTTTTTAAATCGATTTAAATCTGCAAAGGAAAAAAGGGAAACTTTAGAAAAAACAAAAGAAGGTAAAGTTGATATTTTGATTGGCACACATGCTTTGCTAAACAAAGAATTAATATTTAAAGATTTAGGTTTATTAATTATTGATGAGGAACAAAAATTCGGTGTTTCAGCAAAAGAAAAATTGCGCCATCTTTCAACTGGTGTGGACACACTGACCTTGACAGCAACGCCGATTCCGCGTACTTTAAAATTTTCCATGATGGGTGCGCGCGATTTATCGAACATCATGACGCCACCAACTAACAGAATTCCAATCACCACTGAAGTACAAGTTTTTGATGTAAAAAATATTAAAGAAATTATTGAGTTTGAAGTGTTTCGTGGCGGACAGGTTTATTTTGTGCATAACCGTGTGAAAGACTTGATAGATATGGAAGTGATGTTGCGAAGATTGATTCCTGATGTAACGATAAAATCTGCACATGGACAATTGGAAGGTGACCAATTAGAAGATATTATGTTGGAATTTATCAATGGGGAATTTGATGTATTACTCAGTACCAATATTGTAGAAAGCGGATTGGATATTCCGAATGCAAATACGATTATCATCAATAATGCGCATCATTTTGGCTTGAGCGATTTGCATCAATTACGTGGACGTGTGGGTCGTTCTAATAAAAAAGCATTTTGTTATTTATTATCGCCGCCAAAGTCAACATTAACGGATGAAGCACGAAAACGCTTGCAAACCTTAGAAGAATTTTCTGATTTAGGTTCTGGTTTTCAGATTGCTTTGCGTGATATGGATATTCGTGGTGCCGGAAATTTATTAGGTGGCGAGCAAAGCGGTTTCATTGCCGACATTGGTTTTGAGATGTATCACAAAATTTTGGATGAAGCCATTCAAGAATTAAAATATACCGATTTTAAAGAAGTATTTAAAGAACAAATAGAGGAACAAAAACAGTTTGTATATGATTGCACCATAGATACTGATGTAGAAATGCTGATTCCGCTGGAATATGTTCAAAACACAGAAGAACGCTTGCGTTTATACACAGAATTAGATGCGATTGATAACGAAAAAGATTTACAAAAATTTGCCCAAAAATTAGAAGACCGATTTGGAAAATTACCAAAACAAATCAACGAATTATTTGATGGTTTACGTATTCGTTGGATTGCTAAAAAAATAGGATTTGAACGCATCATTTTAAAAAATGGAAAACTACGTTGTTATTTCTTAGACAACCCAAAATCTCCGTATTACGATAGTCCATATTTTCCGAAAGTGATGGCGCATATACAAAATGCTAAAAAGAAATGTGTCATGAAACAAAGCGGCAACAGTTTGATTTTAGTATATGACAACATCAAAACCATGCGCGAAACACAAGCTATTTTTAGGGAAGTGGATGAGAAAGTTTTTGGGTGAGTTTTATTCCATAGGAAACGACCTTTCCTCTTTTCCACCAATGATATCATCTATTGCTATTAATTTTAACTTTTCAATGTGCTTAAAGTCATTTTTTTATTTTGACGTAGCTTGATAGCTTCATCTACTATTTCGTCGCTTAATCTTATTGTTGATATTGCATTGAAAAATAATTCAAAATTCTCTTTCTCAAAATCTGTCAATTTGTGATAACCTAACACCTCAATTTTAGAAATAATAGAAATTGTGATTCCTTCTTCGGTTGACAGAAAGTCTAGTAGTTTTTTATATTCCGGTTGTGCAGTATAAATTATAATATTGCTATCTAATAACATTGAAAACTAATCTCTGTTGTACAAATCTCTTTCTTGTCTTATTTCTTTTTGCCAATCAGATGCATTTTTAATAGTAGCAACGCCACCATTATCAGCTATTTTTTTTAGATAAGCAAATGGTGAATTATTTGTAGTTTTTTCAATATCAATAACTGTAATTTCTAACTTTTTTGTTAGTGCAATTATTTCATCTAATGCAGATTGGTTAGGAATATCTAAAACTAATTTGCTCATTGTATATGCAAGATACTATAAAGTTGTGAAAAATACAATAAACAAACGATGCATCAAGCGCAAAGTATTTTTCTTTCCAGGCAGAGTCTCACAACGTGGACGCTGCGAAATTGCTTAGTACTGTCTTAAGTTTACACAGAGTGCTGCCTCGCTTTTACCTAACGCTCAGAAACGCTGCTCGGAAAGAAAGCAATATTAAAACCATGCGCGAAACACAAACTATTTTTAAGGAAGTGGACGAGAAAGTTTTTAATCTTTGATATTGATTACTTTTGGTACACAATCTTCAAGCGTAAACTCATTGCTATTAAAGCCCTTAATCTCTTTTAATTGATCAAAATTATAATCTATGTTTAAATTACTATAATACTCATAACTTGCCACCCAGCCATATTTATATTGTACCTCATTACCGCTACCGTAATAGTTGCCCTTGGTTTCCAAACTTTCTACAATCACACTATCTCCATGTTGTATTTTTGTCGATTTAATATTTCCCTTATATGCTGTTATGGAATAATATATATAAACATCTCTTGTTGTTTTATTTATGAATTTTACGTCAGCTGTGTGGTATGTATAACATGGTTTTT
>JBDKHK010000047.1:0-4486 GCA_039797705.1 Bacteroidota bacterium | reverse complement strand
TAGGGAATGAGTTTCAGATGTTTCTAGAAAATCCCATCATGGGGATTGGTGTGGGTAAAGGGAAAGAAAACCGGCAAGAAGAAGCACAAGAAATTGTTGGTGCTACACACAATGAAATATCGCGAATGTTAGCAGAACACGGTTCGTTTGGCGTTTTAGCACTGCTCATATTAGGATTAACCCCGTTGCTGTTATACATAAACAATAGGCAACATATTTATTTACTACCACTTCTCTTGTTTTGGTTGCTAACGATAAACCACGCTGCCATGCGATTAGCGGCTCCGGCATTTGTGTATGCCCTTTCTTTATTGCATATTTACAGTATCGAAAAACCAAATCCTATAATTGAAGTGCAAACAGATGATGCTACATAAAGATTTTTTTTAGATATTTGTAAAAACCTACTTATAATGACATCCCAATCTAAAATGCATTTCGAGATATCGGAGCGAAAAATCCTTCTTCGGGTTTTTGATATCGTATTTGTTTTAGGAATTTTACATCTATTAGGACTTATTTTCGATTTCCATTATTTTAAAATTTCAGAAACTAATTTTTATTGGGCCTTCTTTTTATCGGTTTATATCCTGTTTTTTGGATCTGTTTTCGAAATGTATAATTTGCAAGTAGCGAGCAATCAATTTCAAATAATAAAAAGCATTGTTTTAACCAGCTCGACTACGGTTTTGTTTTATTTGTTGACACCAATTATTACACCTGCATTGCCAGAAAATAGATTGCAAATAGTGCTTTTTTATGCAGCTGTAGTAGTAGCGTTACTTTTTTGGAGAATCCTTTATGTGAAATTTTTTGCATCAACACGATTTGGTAAAAAAGTAATTTTAATTTGTGATAGTGAAGAATTAGAATCGTTAGTTAAAGGTTTGGAAAGCGTAGATCCACATTATAAAATTGTAGGATATATCAATTCTGACACACAGGAAGTGAAAGGATTTCAGTATGATTTTGTAAAACAAGTTGCATTAGAAGAAGTTGAAAAATTTATTATTGAAAAAAAAATATCTGAAATTGTAGTGGCTTCTCAAAAAACAGAAGCTATTACAGTTGAATTATACAACAAACTGATACAACTCTTAGAAAACGGTTTTGTTATTAGAGAATATACGCAAGTCTATGAGAGTATTACGCAACGAATTCCGGTTCAGTATGTTGCTAGAGATTTTTATAAATACTTTCCGTTTTCCAGAAGCAATCACAATAAATTCTATCTCATCTTAATTCGTTTTTTTGAAATTATCTTCTCTATATTCGGACTTTTTTGCGGGGTACTTATTTCTCCTATTATTTTAATAGGAAATGTCATTGGGAATAAAGGATCTATTTTTTATATTCAAGAACGAGTAGGAAAGAACGGTGCTATTTTTAAGATATACAAACTTCGATCGATGATAAAAAATGCCGAAACGGGAGGTGCTGTTTTTGCTACGGCAAACGATGTTCGAATAACTCCTTTTGGGAAATTTCTTAGAAAATCGCGATTGGACGAGGTGCCACAATTTATAAACATACTAAAAGGCGATATGTCAGTAATAGGGCCAAGGCCTGAAAGGCCTGTTTTTGTAAAAGAAATTGCAGCAATAATGCCTTTTTACGAAACACGCCATGTTATAAAACCAGGACTTACGGGTTGGGCACAGGTAAATTATTCTTACGGCGAAACTATTGAAGACAGCCTTATAAAGTTGCAATACGATTTGTATTACATAAAGCACAGGAGTGTTTTCCTAGATTTGAATATTATCGTAAAAACAATAAGTACCGTGCTTTTTTATAAAGGGCAATAATTACTACTTTTGTTTTTTTAGAGCCAATCGGAAAAGAATAATAGAGGTTGCCATTATAATAGGTAAAACCGACCAAAAATAGATTTTCCCTACCACAAACAAGGTGTAAATTCCCAGAAAAAGCAAGCAGAGTAGGCTCACTCTTTTTATCCAAGTTGTATTGTTTTTGATGATAAAGAAAACAAGAGGTAAAAACAATGGATTTAGTACTAAAATATTATAATTCCAATACAGTTCTTGGTGAAAAGAATACACACTCATAAACAAAAATAAGCTACCAATACCTCCTAAAACCGAAAAATAAATGCAATTTGTTACCTTTTTGTTTGCTATTACAAATAAAAATAAAATAGCAATTAAGGAATAAATACTATCTAAATATGATTTAGGAGAGGTTCTATTGGCTTCGAAAATAATATTTGTTTCAGAAACCAAAGGCTTGTTTTTATACCTGCAATTTTTTAAATTATGGTACAAGTCTAATGGTAAAAATAGAGTAGTTGCTTGACGGTCTGTTTTTTGTCCGAAAATAACATTGATGCCTAATTGCTCGTAAAAATGATTCTCGGTGTACGGATTTAGCACTTCTCGGTAGGTTGCTGCGTCACTGTTTTTTTTAACAATAGGTTTGTTTTCTAATACCTCGTTTACAATATCAATGACTTTTGTGGTACAATTCCGATCGATAAATTTATAAGTATAAAATGTGTTTTCAGGTAAAAGTGATGTGTTTAATTTATCAAATAACGTTTGTTTTTCGGTAACAGATAAGTTTAAAACTTGCTCATAAATCGAACGATTGTCTTCTCTGTAGCTATATTCAAAATCGGTGTAAGGATAAGCCGCTGCATAGTATTGTAAATCACCTTTTGCAAATTTAGCTACAAAATTTTCGGTTCTAAAATCGAACATTCCGTAGTTATACACTAAATCAAAATTTAATTTGGAATCTTGAATTCTCAAGGCAGTATGTCCGTATAAAGAATGTACCTCGTCAGCAAGACCTACAGTGATAACGCTAATTTTTGTATTTTCTGAAACAGTCAATTGTTGACAATAACTTACCGAAAATTGGATAAGGAATAATAGCGAAAATATTTTTTTTGTCATTGGTGAATTTTACCTAAAAATACTTAAATCTACTTTCAGTGAAAATACATTCGAATAGAGCGCTGCACTTTGGTTTCCTAAATCGGTCAAAGCATAATCGATAGCGATTCCTTTGTATTGAAAACCGAGACCTATATTAGGCTGAAAGCCCACTTTTTTACTTCCGTCTATTTGTTGTATTTTTTGAAAATTACCAAATCCAGCTCTCAAAAAAGCCAGATTATTGTATCCGCATTCAAAGCCTAAAGCAGGATCAATACTCACAAAACGGCTCGAAATAATATCGTTTGTTTGTTGAAATTGCATATTCAAATTAGCAGAAGCTAGCAAACTCATGTCGTTATGAAAATTATATTTTTTAGCAACACCCAATTGTGCTTTTGGCAAAGTTATTTCGCTACTTTCTGGCAAATCTTGATTTTGAAGCGGATTTATAGTTTGGGCATTCTTTATTTTATTAAATTCAGTTTCATTAATATTCCAAATGTTATAGGTGGTGGTGATATCACGAACCATTATTCCTATTTGCCAGTCGTTTTTTTCGTATTGCAATCCTAAATCGAAACCAAATCCCCACGAACTAGCAAAATCCCCAATAATTCTTCGGATAACTTTCGCATTAACACCGTATTGAATGTATTGAAGTGGTAATTTTCGAGCATACGAAAAAGTCACTCCATAATCGGCAGTGGAAAATAAGCTAATTCGGTTGTAGTTGATGTTTCCAGTGGCATCAATTAATTCGGTAGTATTAAGGATGTCGTCTACTCCAAAACGGATAATAGAAACTCCCCAAGCGCTTCTGTCGTCAATCTTTTTGGCATAGGCCGCATAATCATATTTGGCAATATTAGCAAAGTAATTGGCGTGCATGAGCGAAGCTTCGCCATCTTTAATTTTTAGTAATCCAGTAGGATTCCAGTAGCCTGAATTTACATCGCCTGTGTGAGCAACCATTGCATTTGCCATCCCAAAAGCCCGAGCATCAACACCAATATTCATAAATTCATTTGAGTATTTACGAACTGTTTGTGCTTTGACATAGCTACAGGATACTAAAAATAGGAATAGAATAAGTTTTTTCAAGGAAAATTAATTTATTTACAAAGATTAAATAAAAATCTGATATAATAAACGTATCAATGTATAAATTTATTGTACTAAATTTGCGCAGAAATAATTTAAGTATCAAAAAAATGAATATTAAAAAACACATCCCTAATATAATTACATTATTAAACCTTTTTTGTGGTTGTATCGCTTTGGTTTTTGCTGTGGATATGAATTTTGAGATGGCTTTTTATTTTGTTTGTTTGGGCATTTTCTTTGATTTCTTTGACGGTTTCTTTGCTCGATTATTTAAAGTTTCTTCTCCATTAGGATTGCAATTAGATTCATTAGCCGATATGGTTACTAGCGGAGTTGTTCCTGGTTTTGTGATGGTTTATATGATAGCAGGCGAATATGCGCATGCACCAATACAAGGCTATTTACCGTATTTAGGATTCATAATCACTCTTGGTGCTTGTTATCGTTTGGCCAATTTTAATATCGATACCCGCCAAACA
>JBDKHK010000046.1:0-19460 GCA_039797705.1 Bacteroidota bacterium | reverse complement strand
ATTAGTGAAAGTAAATACATCAGTTCTTACGCCTGAATTACAAGAGTTACTATTATGATTACAAAAGTATATCGCAGCATCCTCATCACTACTCTTCCATTGATATGTTGCCTGAGTCTCTGTAGTACTGCATGAGTTAAACATCAAGATACTTCCACAGCCATCGGAGCCACCTGTATAGTAAGGAACTATCCAACCAGTATATCCCCCATAAAAGTATTGATCAGAATTATAACTGCCAGAACCCAGTTTTGCTGCGACACTAAATACAGGGTCATTATCTCCACAACCCGGATAATTGTAAAGATTTAAGAGTCCGATTACATTTCTATTTTGACTAAAAATAGGCATCACTGAAAAGGTGATAACAAAAAACATCATAATCCATTTCAGATTGATGAGTTTTCTCGTCAAACTCGAGTTTAACGGATCATAGAACGGTAGGCTGTTGCTGCCGGAGGTGCAAGCTTGTGTGGTCGCCTGTGAGATTTTTGGCAATAATAACAATATATATATATATATATATTAAAAGATAACTTGTTTTTTGTAGATTGTAGAATGTTTTTCATAGTTTAGTAATTTATAAGGTTGGTAAAATTGTCTAAATATTTTTACTTTAAAATAAAATTAAATATTATTTATAAAATGCGCAAGTTTTTTGTAAAAAAATAGTGATTTTTTTTCAACATACTGCCATATCCTCCTGTTTTGTGCGATGGGACACCCAAGTCAGAAAACGATCCACGTCCACGTTAGTCTTATAATCTGATCGAATGTGAACCTTAATAATACTCACAAGAGGCAGTAAAAATAGTATCTTTGTTTTTTGAATAGTATGATAATACGATGTGACAGTCGCAGCAGTGAAAACACCGTGCGAGGGCGAGGATATGCGAATATAATAATAAAAACTCACGAAAAATCGTGAGTTTTTTATTGTTCGTTTTTTTAATTCTTAAATATGATTATTGTAGCTCTCGTGCACATAAGGATGTGTTGTAGAGGCTAAGTCTTTTACTTTAGACAATAGGGCTAAAGTCATATAAACAAAGATGCTTCCTACCATGAATAGCAAACCTATGCTTATTAATCCGAATCCACCTTTGGGTAATAATGCTGGGCAATTCATTAGGTAGAATGCTGCAAATTGACCGAATATAATGATGATAGCAGAAATAGTCGTAATAGTTTTGCTTCTTTTAGAATTTCTTGTCATTAAAATAAAGAATGGTAAAACGAAATTGAATACAAATGAACCATGGAATAAAATACCATAATTATCTATATTTCTTCTTAATACAAAATATTCAGTTTCCTCTGGGATATTTGCATACCAAATCAACATATACTGAGAGAACCAAGTGTAAGTCCAAAATATACTAACGGCGAACATCAATATAGCTACATTATGAATGTGGTTATCGTTTACACGTGGTAGGTATCCTTTACCTTTAAAATAGTGAATAAATAACATTATAATAGATAATGCAGTTACAGCTGCTCCGGCCATTGTATTCCAAGTAAACATCGTACTATACCAGTGTGGTTGAATTGACATAGACCATAACCATGTTGCAAATGTATTAATCAAAAATGAAATTAATACAATAGAAACGGCTGCTGTTACACGGCTAGAAGAGAATAATTTTCTAGATGGATTAACGTCCATTTCATTTAAAGTTTTCCACCATTTATAAGCAATAAAAATACAAGAACCAGCTATCAATACGTAGAAAGTCCAAAATGTTTTCATATTTAAGAAATCGCTTTTGGTATTTAATACTTCGTCAAATGTTTTACTACCTACAATGTATAGCTCTTCATGCGTCCAATGGAAAATATCGTGTCTGAATAATAAAAACATCGCTAACAAGCATACTAAAAACACTCCAATAGTTGCGCCCATTGCTAATGGAATTTTTTGGATTTGAATTTGCCACCCACCCCAAGCAATATTGGTAGCAGACAAAATAAACAATGAAGCTAAAGCAATATAGAATCCAAAATAAAAGATATTATATACGTTAGCAACGATTGCTGTTTTAACAGTAGGTGCTTCACCGTGATGTCCTCCATTTTCAGCATGGGATTGTGCTTCAATATTTGTTGCGTGTCCATGTGCATGGCTATTATCGGTATTACCATTTCCAAAAAATAATACACCTAATATAAAGAATACTAATCCAATACCAAAGGAGATAAAGATGTTTTTCTTAGTGCTCGAATCAAAAACGTATGTATTCATTGCGAGTGTCTGTTTAATTTTATTATTTAGTTTTAAATAGATTAGTTTGCTTTTGTTTCAGTTGCTGCTGGTTTAGCGGCTGCTTGTAACTCTTTTACATAGCTCAATACTAACCATCTTTCTCTGTGGTCTAATTGGCTTGCGTAAGATCCCATCAAACCTTTTCCATACATTAAGGTATGGTATCTTTGTCCTTCCGGTTTTGACAATAATGGTTCCATTAAGTAAGAAGGTGGTGGCGGGAATTTATTAATTCCTGGTAAATGTCCTTGTCCATCTCCTTTATCACCATGGCATATTGCGCAATTCACTTTATATAAGTGTTTACCTTCGCCCTCAATTTCATCTTTTGTAAAGATGAATGGATCGGTAATTACTGTAGCTGCTTTTGCATAATCTGTATCAGATAAAGGGTATAAATATTTCCCTCTTGCGATACTTCCTGCTGGTGCTAACTGGTCTGTTTTTCCATCTTTAAAGTTTGGATTGGGAGAGCCTGCATCATAAGCAACTGAATGTGCCATATCAGGCATATATTCTCTTCCTGGTTTTTTAGCATCACGGATACAAGATGTCAATCCGAACACTAAAACTATTAAAATGATATTATATTGCTTCAACATAATGTTATACTTCTTTTTGATAAACTTCAATTGCACCTTCTTTTTTTAATATTTCAGTTACTGCATTTATATAACTAGCATCTTTTGTTTCATCTAACTCAAATGTCATAGCAAATAAATGGTCTGTTGTTCTTTCATCGATAATTTTTGGCTGCTTACCTGGCCATAATTTACATAAGTAATAGAAAGAAACGGTCATACCGATAGCTGCATACAAAACGGTATGTTCAAATGAAATTGGTACATAAGCTAATAATCCAAAAAATGGTTTACCACCAAAGTTTGTCGGATAATTAAATATGTTTATAAATCCAATCATACTTAATGCCACGGTTAGTCCCGTTGCACCAAAGAAAAAACCGGCAGTATGCAAACGGGTTGGTTGCAATCCCATAGCATGCTCTAAGCCATGAACAGGAAATGGAGTAAACACATCCGTAATTTCATATCCGGATTTTCGTATGTCTTTTACGGCGTGTATTAACACATCGTCATCTTCGAACATACCTACTAAATATTTTTTTGTATCACTCATATTTTTAGAATTATGCAATATCTAATTAAACGTTTATATTAATCCCAAGCTCCTTCTGATACTTTAGTATCTTTATATACTACTTGGTCTTTTACTTCTTCTAATTGTTTAGCTCTGTATTGGTTACCTGAAATTTTCAAAATAGACTTAACCTCTGCAATAGCAATTACCGGGAAGAATCTACAGAACATCAAGAATAAGGTCATAAATACACCTATTGTACCTACAAAGATTCCTACTTCTACCCACGTTGGAGAATAATAAACCCAACTTGATGGTAAGTAATCACGGTGTAAAGAAATTACGATAATTACAAATCGTTCGAACCACATACCTATGTTTATCAATATAGACATGAAGAAAGTTACATAAATATTTCTTCTTAGTTTTCTAAACCAAAATACTTGCGGAGATACTAAGTTACAAAACATCATAGACCAATATGCCCACCAATAAGGACCTGAAGCTCTATTGGCAAATGCATAACTTTCAAACATATTTCCTGAATACCATGCCGTAAATAATTCTGTTAAATATGCTATACCTACCATGGTACCAGTTAACAACATTACTTTATTCATGGATTCAATATGTGCTAATGTGATGTATTCTTGTAAATTTAACACATGACGTGCTACTAACATTAGTGTTAACACCATTGCAAATCCTGAGAAAATTGCACCCGCTACAAAGTACGGCGGCATAATCGTTGTATGCCAACCTGGCACAATGGAAGTTGCAAAGTCAAAGGATACTATCGTGTGAACTGATAATACTAATGGAGTAGATAAACCAGCCAAAATTAAAGATAATGATTCCCATCGTTCCCAATGTTTTGCACTACCAATCCATCCAAAACTCAAGAAGTTATAAAATTTCCATCTTCCAGGTGTTTTAGATTTATCGCGAATGGTTGCAAAATCTGGTACTAAACCAGTGTACCAAAATAATAATGAAACCGTGAAATAGGTAGAAATTGCAAATACGTCCCATAATAATGGTGAGTTAAAATTCAACCATAAAGGACCTCTTGTATTAGGGTAAGGGAAGATAAAAAATGCATCCCAAACACGTCCCATGTGGAATACAGGAAACTGACCTGCGCAGACAACTGCAAATATAGTCATTGCTTCTGCTGCACGGTTTACACCTGTACGCCATTTTTGACGGAATAATAATAAAATTGCAGAAATTAACGTACCAGCGTGACCAATACCAATCCACCAAACGAAATTGGTAATATCCCAAGCCCAACCTACAGTTTTATTGGCGCCCCAAGTACCGATTCCAAAACTTACCTCCCAGGCGATACAGAATACAAATAATCCTGCAACGGTGGCTGATATCATTGTCCAAAATAACCATTTAGGTTGTATTTTGCCTGTAGTAGGTTTAACGATATCATTCGTAATTTGCTTATACGTTTTATTACCGAGTATTAACGGTTCGCGTAGTGGTGATTCAAAATGACTTGCCATTATATCTTACTTTACGAATTAATTTAATGAATTATGCTTGCGTTTTATAAATGAAATACTTTGCCGGTTCTTCGTCTTTATTTCTAACTTTTACTTGATAGCCTACTGCTGGAATAAAGTGCATTTCTTCTAATACGAAGTAGTTTCTTCCTCCTTTATCAAATGTTTTAGCTACCACACCTTCTTTGTTGTTTTGGTCGCCAAAAGTAATCGCATTAGTAGGACACGCTGTTTGACAGGCTGATTTAATTTCACCATCTTTTACAGGACGACCTTGTTTCTTGGCATTTAATTTTCCTTCTTGAATACGTTGTACACAGAAAGAACATTTTTCAATTACCCCACGTGTACGTGTAACTACATCCGGATTTAATACCATTCTGGTTAAATCTTCAAACATATATGATTGTGCTTCTGTATCTGTGAATGACATTTTACCATCATTAAACTTACCAAAGCTATCATTTCCTTGATAATCTAACCAGTTGAAACGACGAACTTTATAAGGGCAGTTATTGGCACAATATCTTGTTCCAATACATCTGTTATAAGCCATTTGGTTCAAACCATCAGAACTGTGATTCGTTGCATTAACCGGACAAACGTTCTCACAAGGTGCATTATTACAATGTTGACACATCATTGGTTGGAACGATACATCTGGATTGTCTGGATCTCCATTATAATAACGGTCAATACGCATCCAATGCATTTCTTGAGAACGGAATACTTGGCGTTTTCCTACTACAGGAACGTTGTTTTCAATGCTACAAGAAACCACACAAGATCCACAACCGATACATGCATTCAAGTCAACAGTCATACCCCAATGGTGTCCTTGTTTGTAATCGAATGGTTTGTATCCATCATATAATGAGTGACCGAATTCTTCTTTTATTTTTTCTCTATCTTCGTTACCAGCATGGTCATTTTTTTGAAATGCGGATAATGTTGTTTCTTTTACAATCTCGCTTCTATATTTTTTCTGACGTAATGGAAGGCTGTTATCTTCCATTAAGGTATGGTATGTTTGATTTAATCCTAATTCATACGTTTTTCCTGTCATTTCAATAGTTGCGCCATCAAGGTTATATGAAGTTGCGCCATTTACATTTTTTATAAATGGATAAACACTCTTACCTACCATATCACCTGCTCTTCCTGCTTTTTCACGACCATATCCTAATGCTATTGCAATAGTATTTGCTGCTTGACCAAATTGAACTACGACTGGTAATTCTATTGATTTTCCATTAATGGTAACTTTTGCAATTGGAACTACCTTTAAGGCTGGTTGTGGATCAATACCTTTTGCTTTTGCATAAGAATAAGGAATACATACGTAGTTATCCCAAGTTACTTTTGCAATTGGATCCGGTAATTCTTGTAAAAATGGGTTATTAGCGTAACGTCCATCTCCTAAACCAACTTTTTCGTAAAAGATAACTTCCATTCCTTTTGAAGCGGCGGTGCTAGTGTTTACGGCTGCAGTTGTTGCGGCTGTATTTGCAGATGCACCACTTCCTGAAGTTGGAGTTCCGAAAAAGCCTAATTGTGTAGCTGTTTGATAGTTTGCACTAGATATGGAAGCTATTTCATTTTGAACAACTTGTGCTATCGGTGTAGTATCTCCAGCCCAAGTTAATAATGATTCTTGAGCTTGGCGAGTATCAAAAAGTGGATTTATTGTAGGCTGTACGGTAGCATAGAAGCCTGGCTTAGGATTGATAATATCCCAAGATTCTAAATAGTTGGAATCAGGACATACGTATTTACAAAATTGTGCTGATTCGTCTTGTCTTTCTGCTGTAGATACTGATAATTCTGCTGCTTTGATGGCATCTTTAAAAACATCAGCATAAGGTGTATTATATACTGGGTTAGTGCCTAATAAGATGATACCTTTATAAGTACCTGATTTCAAATCATTTGCTAAAGTGGCTAATGCTTCATCATTACCAGACTTTAAGTTATATCCGTTTGCGGTATCAATTACAGTACCATAATTTCCTAAAACGCTATTAATTGCATTTACTAATAATTGGATATCTACATCATTTGTACCAGAAACAACAATTGATTTACCTTTTACAGCAACTAATTCTTTAGCTACTTTAGTAATTCCTTCATTAGCATCTTTACCAGAAAGTTCTTTTGTACCACTGATAGAACCACCTACTGCTGCCAACAAGTTGATTAATGCTTGTTTTTCTTCAGAAGGATTGATAGGATATCTATAGTCTGCAGTTGCACCTGTTATAGTCATTGTGGACTGAAACTGGTGATGGCGAGACATTTTTGGATTTTCTTTAGTAGGAATTCTGTTGGCAATATATTTCTTAGTATTTTCTACAGAAGATATGCCTGTACCTAAGAAATCAGCATTAAACCCTACAATTACATCTGCTTTGTCGTAGTTAATTGTTGGAATAATAGCAGCTCCTAAACTAGTTTGGTTGGCTTTACGGGTTGCATAGCTTGAAATGGCATCATAACTAACTACCGTTGTAGATGGGTATTTAGCAACAAATTTCTCAATAGCTTTTTTCATTATTGGAGAAGCTACTGTACCTGTTACCAATGCAATTTTTCCATTTGCTTGCGCTATGGTATCTAATTGTTTGGTTATTTCACCATCTACTTTTTTCCAGTCTGCTTTTTTGTTGCTGATTGTAGGAGTAGCCAAACGGGTAACATCGTACAAACTCAAAACAGAAGCTTGTGCTCTTGCTGTTGTTCCACCTATTGTAAGAGGAGATTCATTATTTCCTTCTATTTTAATAGGGCGGCCTTCGCGTGTTTTTACTAAAACACTAATACAATCATTTCCATCATAAAAAGTAGAAGCAAAGTAATCTGCTACGCCGGGAACTACTTCCGGTACTGCTTTTCTGGTGTCTATTGTATAGGGAATAGCTTTATTGGTAGGTATTTTACACGCAGAAGCTAATGCTGCAACTGAAACACTGAATCCCATTGTTTTCAAAAAATCACGCCGGCTAGTTCCTTCGTTTTCTTCTGTTGTTTCTGTGGAATCAATTTCGAAATTAAATTCTTTATTTGCTTGTTCTTTGTATCGAGGAGTTTCATTTAACTCATCCAAGCTTGTCCAATATTTTTTGTTACTCATTTATAGAGAGATTAATTGAGTTCTACAATTGATATATTAATAATGACATTTTTGACATTCTGTACCGCCAATATCTTCTACTGTTACTTTAGCTTTTGTGCCTTTTTTCAGTTCTTCTTGATATTTTTGGAATACGGAATAGTATTTATTGTCTGCAAATTTCACTTCTGTTTGTCTGTGACAGTTGATACACCAGCCCATAGAAAGTGGTGCAAATTGCTTCATAACTTCATATTCATCTACTTTTCCGTGGCAAGTTTTACAGTCAATTCCCCCTACTTTTACGTGTTGAGAGTGATTGAAATAAACGTGATCGGGTAGGTTATGAATTTTAACCCATTCTATGTTCTTAGGTTCTCTGACAAATTTACCTTTATCAGCATCCCATCCTGAATAATC
Organism: Bacteroidota bacterium; assembly: GCA_039797705.1. Lineage (GTDB taxonomy): Bacteria > Bacteroidota > Bacteroidia > Chitinophagales > JADIYW01 > JADJSS01. The sequence continues at coordinate 11,050 of JBDKHK010000046.1, read as the reverse complement.
GTAAATTTTTGCAATTTCGTCTTTTCCGTATTTCGGTCCTTCTTGAACGTATTTATGACAGTTCATACAGATTTGAGTTCCCGGTATGCTTGCATGACGGCTTTTTTCTACTCCTGTATGGCAGTATTGACATTCGATTTGGTTTTGTCCTACGTGTAAGGCATGTGAGAATCTAATGGGTTGCTCGGGGGCATAGCCTTGAGAGCGACCTAAATCAATAGCTCCATTAAAAATATTGAATACTAATAATATAGATCCTATCAGCAATATTACTTTTAATGTTTTTTTGCTTAGCAATTTTGAGAAAACATCTTCGTCTCCCACTACTTCGCCTGCTTTTTCTCTTACAGCTCTATCTAATTTTGAGGTGATTGACCATAATAATATAGATAATACTGCCATGAAGGTTACCAATGCCCATACATACCAAGTGGATGATTTTCCAGCCGCTGGTCCAGCGCCAATTCCATCACCTGGTGCGCCCTGTGCTGCTGCTGTTTTTGGTGGTTCAGCTGCTGTTGGGTTTTTAACATACGTAAAGATGTCCATTACCTGTTCCGGCGATAATTGCGGAAAGCCTGGCATAATCATTTTATTAAACTCTGCAAAAATTTTATTTGCATGAGCATGACCGCTTTCGATAACTTTTGTAGAGTTGTGTACCCATTCAACAAGTTTTGCTTCGCTTTCCCAATTGTCCCAAACACCAGTCAATCCGGGGCCAATTAGTTTTTTGTCTAATGCGTGGCAAGCAGCACAATTTGCCTTAAATAAGGTCATCCCCTCTTTTACTTTCGCTACGCCTGCTGCATCTGAAGCGTCAACATCCGGTATTGCTACCGCTGCGACAGATGAACTGGACATGGAAAGAAATAAAGTAAATACTATTAAAGTGAGGATTTTTTGGAGTGATTTACAAGAATACATTATACTTTTGATTTTCTCGGTTACAAATATAGTATTCAGTATCTAAATAGCATAAAGTGTTGATAAATTACTATTTAGATTGAGTTTAAATAGACTGCATTGTATTGATTATCAGTATATGAATTTCTAAACTTGTTAATTTATAAAAAAGAATTTAATAAACGCTTAACACTTATTCACGTTTTATGTGAATTTTATGGAACTTTATAAAAGAATTTTCAGTTTCATTTCCTTTTTATTTATTTTGGCGATTCGTTTTATTCTCTATAAAAATTTGATGAATTTATGATGATTAAACAAAAAGCATTATTTATTTTTTTATTCACCTTAATATTGATTTCGTGTCAAACGATTAAAAAAAGTTTTGAAAATCGGGATTACGATAGAGTCGTTTCATTGTTTTTACAAAAGAAAAAAGTAAGTGAGGAGGAGATTTCTTATTTTGAAAAAGCATATAATGTGGCTTTAGAACGGGATAAAGAACAAATTGTATTATTAAAATCTGCAAACAGCGGAAATCGATGGGAGGAAATATTCAATTTATATTCAAAAATAAATACTAGACAAAATAATGTTTTGAGGGTATTGCCTCTTTATTATTCTGATGGTCGGAAAGCCTCTATTGAAACTTTTGATTTTTCGGCCGTTTTGGAAGAATCAAGGCAAAATGCTGCACAAGCATATTACGACCAGGGTTTAAAGTTATTAAATTCAAAAAATAAAAATTCTATTCGGCAATCATTAGATTATTTTGCGGCATCAAAGAAATTTTATATCAACTATAAGGATGTAAATGAACTCATGGAGGAGGCTCAGATAAAAGGGAAAAATTACGCATTACTGCTGGTAGAAAAGAATCCGAATTTGATGGTTCCATCGTACTTTGAACAAAGCATTTTAGAAAATATTAAATTGACCAAAAATGCGGAGTGGTTAAGTATTGATTACAGAAGAAAAGATGCTATAAATTATGATTTTTTAGTAAAACTAAATTTGTATGATATTCAAGTTTCTCCAGATGCATTGAAAGAGATTTATACAACGGAAGAAAAATCCATTCAAGATGGCTGGCAATATGAATTAGATAATAAGGGCAATGTAAAGAAAGATTCTTTAGGGAATGATATTAAAAAACCTAAGTATGTAAAAATAACTTGCCAAGTGAAAGAAACACGCATGGAGAAATCTACACGAGTGTTGGGTGATGTAACGATTTATGATGCTACTACAAAGGATTATTTGAAAAATCAAAAATGTATTGGAAATGCAATTTTTAATTATTCTTATTTTCAAATTAATGGCAATAAAGATGCCTTGAGTGCAAATACAATTAGCAAGCTCAAATACCTTCCTGCTCCCTTTCCCAATACGCTTGACATGGTTGAACAATGCAAAGCAGAACTAATACGCTGTTATCAAGATTTTATTACGGCTAATTATAATGCAATGGTTTATGTAAAATAAATTGGAACATGGAACTTATCACACATTACTTTTCAAACCTGACAGAGGAACAAAAAAATCAATTTGCACAATTGCTTCCATTATATACTTTCTGGAATGAGAAAATAAATGTCATCTCTCGAAAGGATTTAGATAATTTTTATGAACGACATGTTTTACATTCTTTATCTATAGCAAAAGTTATTTCTTTTCAATCGGGAGAAACTGTTTTAGACATCGGTACTGGTGGTGGTTTTCCGGGTATCCCTTTGGCTATTTTATTTCCTGACACGAATTTTATTTTGGTAGATTCTATTCAAAAAAAAATAACAGTGGTGAATGAAGTAGTGAAAGCATTGGATTTAAAAAACATTACCGCAATAGCAGAGCGGGCTGAAAACATTCAGCAACCGATTGATTATATTGTTACACGGGCGGTGGCAAAAATGAGTGACTTAATTTATTGGAGCAAGAACAAACATCCCAAAAAAATAATAGCACTAAAGGGCGGAGATTTAAAAGAAGAACTTGCACTTATCAAAAAACATATTCAACTAATTGAATTAAAAGATTTTTTTGAAGAAGATTTTTTTGAAACAAAAATGGTGGTGGTAAGTAATTGAGTAGTAGGATTTGTGCAACTAGCAACCAATAACTAATTCTATCTTATCCATCAAAATTTTCACTAATTTGTATTTCGATTCTACCGTCCAGCCGGCAATGTGTGGAGTGGCAACAACATTATCGAACGCTATTAATTTCTGATAAATTTCTTTAGCATGAATTTTACCTTTTGTAATTGGCTCATCTTCAAAAACATCTATACATAATCCTTTTATTTTATGCTGTTCTATTGCTTTAACAATATCCAAAGTATTAAGAATTGCACCGCGCGAAGTATTAATGATTATTGGTTGTTTGGAGCAATCATTTAAAAAATTACCATCGCAATAATAGTGTGTTTCTTCGTTGTAAGGAACGTGAAAACTGATTACATCACTTCGTTGTTTTAATTCTTCTAAGGATACATTTTTCACAAAATCGTCCTTTAATTTTTTATATTTATCATATACTAAAATTTCTGCATCAAAACCACGTAATTTTTTTGAAAATGAACTGCCGGTATAACCATATCCAATAATACCAACGGTTTTACCATCTAATTCTGCTCCTCTATTTTCTTCTCTCAAAAAAACATTTTGTCTCAATTCATTGTTTGCTTTGGTAATATTGTTTAATAAATTTAGCAGCATCGCCAAACAATGTTCGCCCACTGCATTTCCATTGCCTTCGGGAGAGTTTACACAGACAATATTTTTTGATTCACAATAAGCAATGTCCACATTTTCCATACCACTGCCTACACGTCCAACGATTTTTAAATTACGAGCTTTGTTTATTAATTCTTTATCCACTTTGGTGTAAGTGGTAATAATTAAAATGTTGTAAGTATCAATGATTGCTAATAGTTCGCTGCGTTCTATTTCTTCTTTTACATCTACGGCATAGCCTAATGTTTCAAATTTATTTTGAAGATAAGGATGAATATTGGCGGTTATTAAAACTCTTTTACTCATTTTAGTTTTTAAATTTGAGTTTTCTAATTTTTGGAAAACAAGGTGCGATTTATTGTTCTATTTATGAAAGCAAGCTCATCGGTTTAATTTACTTTTTTCAATCATTTTTGTCAATTCAATAAAATCTTGCACACTCAATTGTTCTGCCCGTTTTGTAAAGATTTCATCTTGTAATAATTCTTTTGGAACGATACTACTTAATCCATTTCTCAACATTTTTCTACGCTGATTAAATCCTGCTTTCACCATATTTCTAAATAATTTATAGTCAAAATCAAAATTTATATTTTCTCTTCTTCGCATTGAAATAACACTACTCATTACTTTGGGTGGGGGCGAAAAACTATTGGGTGCAATATCAAATTCCAATTTTACCTCATACAATAATTGAGTTAATACACTAATTACACCATACTCTTTAGAACCATGAGGCGAAGCAATGCGCTCTGCCATTTCCTTTTGAAACATGCCCACCATAAACGGAATTGAGTCACAATATTCCAATACTTTAAATACAATTTGAGAAGAAATATTATACGGAAAATTTCCAACAACGGCGGTTGGTGTTTGTAGAAAAGATTTTAAATCAAATCGTAAAAAATCAGCTTCTACAATAGAAAATTTGTTATTGAGGGCATATTTATTTTTCAATAATTCCACACAGCGATGATCTACCTCGATACATGTCACCGTTGGGAAATTTTTCAAGAGATAATCTGTTAATGCTCCAGTTCCTGGACCTATTTCTATAAGCGTTTCTTGATTATAATTTCTTTTTATAACGTCTGTAATATTTTCCAACACATTTTTATCTGTTAAAAAATGCTGTCCAAACGATTTTAAGGCTGTCACAAAATTTGACATTTTATATTTTAATTTTAGGAAATAACTAAATACTTTTGAGTTCTAAAGATATATATAATATGCTACACAATTCAAACAAAGCAACAAAAAACGCAATACTAGTTTTATTTTCTAAATCAAACTTACAAGCGCTGACAATTCTAAATAATGAAGAAAAAAAAATAATTCAATCAAAATTAAAAGAAGATTTAAAAATTATCCAACTACAAAAGGATTATAAAACCTATATTTTCTTAGCAATAGATGAATCCAACAACTTAAATCAACAACAAGAAAATTTACGAATTCAAGGAAATGCTATTTATAATACTTGTAAGAATTTTAAAGAATCCGCCATTCAATTAGAAGCAACCGAGGGGGTTAACAAAGCAGCCATTGCAGCTATTTTGCTCGGAATTGAATTATCTAATTACGAATTCAATAAATATTTGAGCAAAAAGAAATCGTATCAATTGGATGTTTTTATTTCATCAACAATTATCGACAAAAATACTATTGACGAAATAAATCTTCTTTCCGAAAGTGTACACCTAACTAAAGATTTAGTAAATGAGCCTGTTTCTTATTTAACAGCAACTCAATACGCTAAAGATATTCAACAATTAGGAAAAAATGCAGGATTTAAAGTGACCGTTTGGAATCAAAAGAAAATTGAACAAGAAAAAATGGGCGGACTGATTGCGGTCAATCGTGGCAGTTCTGCACCGGCAGCTTTTATCATTTTGGAATATAAGCCAACAAAATCTATCAATAAAAAACCCTTAGTTTTAGTAGGCAAAGGAGTAGTGTATGACACGGGCGGTCTTTCTTTAAAACCCACTAAAAACAGCATGGATATGATGAAATGCGACATGGCGGGCTCCGCAGCGGTTGTAGGCGCTATGTTTGCTATTGCTAAAGCTAAATTGCCATATCATATTATTGGACTGATTCCTGCTGTCGAAAATCGCCCTGGATACGAAGCTACTTGCCCGGGTGATATTATTACTATGTACAGCGGTACAACAGTAGAGGTAATGGATACCGATGCAGAAGGTAGATTAATTTTAGCAGATGCATTACATTATGCAAAACGCCTAAAACCCGAATTAGTATTAGATTTTGCTACACTTACTGGTTCTGCTATGCGTGCGATTGGAAAAGAAGCCAGCGTAATTATGGGAACGGCTGATGACAATACTAAAAAAGAAATTACAGATGCTGCCAATGCAACAGGAGAACGTGTGGTAGAATTTCCACTTTGGGAAGAATATGCAGAATATATGAAAAGTGATATTGCAGATTTAAAAAACTTAGGCCCTGTTGATGCTGGCTCCATTACTGCCGGAAAATTTTTAGAACATTTTACCGATTATCCTTGGATGCATTTTGATATAGCAGGACCAGCCTATGTTTCAGGTGCATATAATTATCGTGGAAAATGGGCAACGGCGTATGGTGTGAGATTATTGTTTAAATTTGTACAAAATAAATGTGAGCATGTCAACAGATGAAAAAATAAAAGTAGGAATATCACTCGGTGATGTAGCGGGAATTGGACCAGAAGTAATTATGAAAACATTCTCTAATGAATTGATTTTTAAACAATTTACGCCTATACTATATGGCAATCCGAGGGTTTTATCTTATTATAAAAAAATAATAGATATTGAAAAATTTCAATATACCTCCATAAAAGGATATAATAATTTAAGTCACAATTCACTTAATATTATTCCAGTTTGGGAAGAGGAATTTCAAATTACACCTGGAACACCTACAGAAATCACGGGTAGTTATGCATTAAAATCTTTGCAGGCAGCCTGTGAAGCATTGAAAAATAAAAAAATTGATGTATTAGTTACAGCACCCATCAATAAAAAAGTGATGAAATCTGATGAATTTCCTTATGCAGGACACACAGAATATTTAATGGATTATTTTGGAGCAAAAGAGAATTTGATGTTTATGGTTTCCGAAAATCTTCGTGTAGGATTAGTTACGAACCACTCCCCTATAAAAGAGGTAGCATCAAAAATTACCAAAGAAAAAATTGCACATAAACTGCAAATGATGCATGAATCTTTAATCAAAGATTTCGGAATCGACCAGCCTCGCATTGCTGTAATGTCTTTAAATCCACATGCTGGAGATGGGGGCGTTATTGGAAATGAAGATGTCAATATTATTTTACCAGTAGTAAAAGAAGCCAGAGATAAAGGAATGGTAGTTTTTGGTCCATACCCGACTGATGGATTTTTTGGTTCTTGTAATTATAAAAAATTTGATGCAGTATTGGCCATGTACCACGACCAAGGATTGATTCCTTTTAAATATATTGCTGGAGAAGACGGCATTAATTTTACAGCAGGACTGGATATTGTTCGCACTTCACCTGACCATGGTACAGCAGAAGACATTGCGGGAAAAGGATTTGCCGATGAAACTTCTTTCCGGCAGGCAATTTTCACGGCAATAGATATTTATAACAAACGACAAAATTATACCGAAATGCGTGCAAATCCATTGGTGAAACGTGCAGTACTGCATGATGAAAGAGGGTAAATATTTCTTTCTGTAAATAGTAGTTTTTGTTTGATAAAAAAAATTCCTATTTTAAATATAAAAGATAAGCAACGCTTAAACCTGAACCTTGAAAAATTCAAATTGCATTTGAATTTTTCAAGGTTACTTAATTTTAGATAAATACTTATCAATGAAGTTTTTCAAGCCTACGATACGAATATTTTTAGTAAAAAGGTAATCCACTTCATCGGGTATAATGACAAAATTATGCGTGCATTGCAAGTCGCTGATGCTTTGATAAAATCCTTTTGACAACGTGGGAGAAGAACTATATTTTATTTCAATACATGCCTTTACCACATGCCCTCTACTTAACACTACATCACATTCTGCGCCTACTTGTGTACGATAAAAATAAGTATCTATACGATTGTTTTTAGCATAGTTAATTTGACTTAAAACATAGGTCTCCCATGACGCACCCAGCACAGGATGACTAACCAATTCCTTCTTATCAAAGATGTTTAATAAAAAATGTAACACACCTGTATCATTAATATATAACTTCGGGGATTTTACTAAACGCTTACCGAGATTTACATAAAATGGTTGTAATCTCGTAATAATAAATGCACCTTCAAGATAATCTAAATAGCGTTTCAGTGTTGTGCCGGTAATATCTAAAGAACGTCCCAAATTCTCTGCATTTAAAATAGTTCCTTGCAAATGAGCGAGCATCGTCCACAGCTTGCGCATGGTAACAGACGAAAATTTTACATCAAACAAGAAAGGTAAATCTCTTTCAATATAAGTAGTAATAAATGCGTTCATCCATTCGGCACGTATAGTATTATTGCGCAAGGTAAGATGCTGTGGAAAACCTCCACGCAACCAATGTTGTTGCAAAGAAATGGTACCTGGCAACTCGTGTAAGCCTATTGGTTGCAAATAGTAGTATGAAATTCTTCCTGCCAAACTTTCGGATGCGCCACGTATTAAATCTGGTGATGCAGAACCGGTAATAATAAAACGTGCAGGCACGCGTTTCTCATCTATCAGTGAACGTAGCAAGGGAAATAATTCTGGAATCCGTTGTATTTCGTCTAATATTACACAATTATCCTGATAGGCTTCTAAATATTGTTCTGCGTTTAATAGCAAATTATCATATTGGCTTTTTCTTTCCAAGTCCACGTACATGACCTTTTTTTTCATGTTATTAGAAATAGATTTAGCTAATGTAGTTTTTCCAACCTGCCTTGGGCCTAAAATGGCTACAGCTGGAAAAACAGTCAATGCTTTGACAATTTGATGCTCTATTGCTCTTGCTATCATAGTGCAAATATAAACAACAACCTTGAAAAATTCAAATTGTATTTGAATTTTTCAAGGTTTAATATTTTGAAATAAATACACTCTAAATATATAAAGCTTTGTTTATCAGAACCTTCTAAAGGTATTCTGAGAAGCACGTTTTACTTTATTGATGTGCTCATAATCCTGTTCATTCTTCATCAAAGAACCAAAGTAAGGAGGCAATGTTGTTAAGTAGTCTATCTTTTCCAAATCATCTTTGGTATTTTTTCCCAATTTTAATAAGCGAATCCAATCTATCAATTCAGAAGTAGAAGGTTTTTTCTTTATGCCGTGAATTTCGCGCAAGCCATAAAATACTTTCAACGCTTCTTCCATTAAATCTTCTTCTAAATGCGGAAAATGTACATTGATAATATCTATCATAGTATTGCGCTCGGGGAAACGGATGTAATGGAAAAAACATCGGCGCAAAAATGCATCTGGCAATTCTTTTTCATTATTGGAAGTGATAATAATGATAGGACGCGTTTTTGCTTTTATCGTCTTTTGTAATTCATAACAATAAAATTCCATTTTATCCAATTCCAACAATAAGTCATTTGGAAACTCGATATCTGCTTTATCTATTTCATCTATCAATAAAACGGCTTGTTCCTCGCTTTCAAATGCCTGCCACATTTTGCCTTTGATGATATAATGTGAAATATCATTCACATTTGCATCACCAAATTGAGAGTCGCGTAAGCGCGCTACGGCATCGTATTCATACAAGCCTTGTTGTGCTTGTGTGGTAGATTTTATATGCCATGTATAAATTGGTTTATTTAAGGATTTAGCTACTTCGAATGCTAATAATGTTTTGCCGGTGCCAGGTTCTCCTTTTATCAATAAAGGTTTTTCCAATGCGATGGAGGCATTTACAGCTATTTGCAACTCTTCGGTGGCAATATAATTTTCTGTTCCTTTAAATTCGTTCATATTATTAGTAGTTATTTTTAATGTATTGATTTCTTTCCTTTCAATGTTTTCATGGCTTTTGCCAAGCCGTCTAAAGTCATAGGATACATACGTTCTTTAAAGATTTCTTTGATGGCTTTTATGGTTGGCACGCCCTCCCAATAATATTCATTCGTCGGATTTAACCAAACGGTATTGGGAAATTTCTCAACAAACCGTTGTAGCCAAGTAATGCCAGATTCATCGTTATAATGCTCTACACTGCCGCCCAAAGAGGTTAATTCATAAGGCGACATCGTGGCATCACCTACAAATATTACTCTATAATCTTGATTGAATTTATGCAACACATCAAACGTTGGAATTCTGTCATTATATCGCATGGTATTATCTTTCCAAATACTTTCATATACGCAATTATGAAAATAGAAAAACTCTAAATGTTTCAATTCTGATTTGGCAGCAGAAAATAATTGTTCGCACAATTCTATATACGAATCCATGGAGCCACCCACATCAAAAAACAGTAATACTTTTACTCTATTTTTTTTAGATGCGTGCATTTCAATATCTAGATAGCCGCCATTTCTACTTGTTTTCTCAATGGTTGTATGTAAATCTAATTCATCTTCAATGCCTTCACGAGTGAGAATGCGCAAGCGTTTCAACGCTAATTTTATATTGCGTGTATTTAATTCTATATCGGAAGAATAATTTTGAAATTGGCGTTTTTCCCATACTTTTACGGCACTTTTTCCGCCACCACTGCCGCCTATATTTATACCTTCTGGATTGAAACCACTATTGCCAAACGGAGATGTACCGCCTGTTCCAATCCATTTATTGCCGCCTTGATGTTTTTCTTTTTGTTCTTCCATTAATTGTTTCAGGCGTTCCATCAATTTATCCAATCCACCCATTTTTTCTATCAGGGCTTTTTCTTCCGGAGTAAATAAACGATCTATTTCTTTTTGCAACCAATCCTTTGGAATTTCTTTTAATATATCTGCCGGCAATTCTGTTCCATGGAAATAATTTCCAAACAATAAATCATATCTATCTAAAAATTGTTCGTGTTTAATTAAAATAGTTTTGGATAAAAAATAAAATTCTTCTACGCTAAATCTTGTAACCCGTTTGTGAAGTGCTTCCAATAAATTCAGATATTCACCGATACTCACTGGCAATCCTTCTTCTTTTAGCAACAAAAAGAAATTTAAAAACATAGTATAAAAGTAGTAAGTACATTGAAATAAATTGTAAGTTTAGTGTAAAAAATTTTATGAGTGCTGATTTAATAAAAGAATATAGTGAAATAGATGTAGTAAAAAACCGATTCTTACAAAAAGCAGAAAAGGTATCGCACCAACAATTAAATCAATTACCGGAAAATAGTGGTTGGAGTGCAGGACAGGTTTTATACCATTGTGCCATGGCAGAAAATGCAACGATTGATACTA
>JBDKHK010000045.1:0-3008 GCA_039797705.1 Bacteroidota bacterium | reverse complement strand
TTTATAATAATGTAGATTTAGGGTATAAAGCTACACTGGGTTATTTTGCTCAACAGGCTAATGGCTCTGTTTGGTTAGAAAAAGAAGGTACAGTAATTTTAGCAACGGTAACTAGTGAGAAGTCTAATGAATTTCCTGGTTTTTTTCCTTTATCGGTTGATTATCGTGAAGTTTATTCAGCAACTGGAAAAATTCCAGGTGGGTATTTTAAGAGGGAAGGGAAGCCGACTGATAAGGAAGTCTTAATTAGTCGTATTATTGATCGTGCTTTACGACCGTTATTTCCAGAAAGGTATTTTGATAAAGTATCAGTAATTATAACTGCATATTCTATTGATAAAAAAGCATTGCCTATTGAATTGTCTTTGATAGGTACGTCATTAGCTTTAATGATTTCTGATATACCTTTTATGGGGCCGGTGGGCTGTATAGAGGTCTTAAAGATTCAAAATAATTGGCATTTTAATCCATCCCATGATTTATTAATGGCAACAAAAACGAGAATAATTGTAGCAGGAAATTATGATGGCATTAATATGGTTGAGGGATATTCTGAGGGGTTAACGGAGGAACAGCTTGTTGATATTTTCTTTTCAGCTCATGAAAAAATAAAAAAACAGATTGATTGGCAGTTAGAGGTTGCGCATGATTATGTACCTGAGTATTTGGAATTCATTGATGGTGTTGTTAAGCCTATAATAGGAAATTTTGGTAAAAAAATATTAAATTATGTTCAAAAAGATGATAAACAATTGGCGGAAACAATTGAAAATTGGTTTCTTTTAGCTCAGGATTATTTGACTCTGGATAGAGTGCGTTCTTTGTTTATTTCTAATAAAATTAATCGCCAGGAAATTAGATTAAATTTAGAAAATCAATTTTTGTTGATTTATAAAGATAAAATAAGTGAAGATGGTATTTCTCATTCAATTATATTACATGCTTTTAATGAAGCATTAAAATATTTGATTATGTATGATATTGCTGACGGTAAAAAAAGAATTGATGGTCGTGATTTTGATTCGATTAGAGAGATTGATTGTTTAACTGGTATTTTACCGTTTAGTCATGGTTCGGGTGTTTTCACTCGTGGTCGTACTCAATTATTAGTAACTACTACTTTGGGTGGGGCGGATGATGTTTTAAAAATTGATGCTGTATTAGAAGAACCGGTAATTCCATTTATGTTGCATTATAATTTTTTACCTTTTTCAGTAGGAGAGGCTAGATCGTTAAAGCATCCAGGAAGAAGAGAGATCGGACATGGATTTTTAGCATATAATGCACTTAAAGCTGTTTTGCCTATTAATGATTCTTTTCCCTATTCAATTAGATTAGTTGCTGATGTATTAGAATGTGATGGTTCTTCTTCTATGGCTACTATTTGCGGCGGCACTATGTCTTTGTTGGACGCAGGTGTTCCATTGAAAGATATGGTTGCAGGTATAGCGATGGGCATTATACAAGATCGAGAATCAAATTTTTATTGTTTGACAGATATTGCTGGTATAGAGGACGAATTAGGTTTAATGGATTTTAAGATAGCAGGAACAGAAAATTTTATTACGGCTATTCAAATGGATATTAAGCATAAGGGTGGTCTTAAAAAAGATTTATTTACTATTATTTTTGAAAAAGCTAAAAAAGCAAGATTGCATATTTTAAAAAAAATGCAGTTAGCTATTAATAAACCTAAAGAAATGTCCCCATTGATTCCAAGATGTGTTTTATTGCAAATTGCTAAAGAAAAAATCGGTGCTGTTATAGGCAGTGGTGGAAAGGTAATAAAAGAAATAACTGAAAAAACTAATACTCAGATTAATATTGAAGATAGTGGAATTGTTAAAATATTTGGGACTCCTGGAGAAAACTTTGACAAAGCAATTTTTTGGATTAAAATGATTGCAGGTCAAATTGTAACCGGTGATGAATGCGAGGGAATAATAAAAAAAATTGCTGAATTTGGATATTTTGTAGAAATTGCACCTAACTGTGATGGATTGGTTCATATTTCATCATTACCACGAGTAGATCAAGGAAATTTAAAATCATTGTATTCTGAGGGTGCTCGAATTAAAGTTAGCATTTTAGATTATGATTCATCTAATAATCGTATTCGTTTAAGAATAATTAAGTAGTAAAAACAATATTATATAAATCAAAAGAGGTTAAATATGTTTTCTCGTATTAGTAGCGGTAGTAGATTAGGTAAGCGTGAATATAATGAATTACGTTCTTTAAAAGTAACGTATGATATATATTCATATACTCAGGGATCAGTTTTATTTGAGATTGGGAATACTAAAATTCTTTGTTCTGTGACTTTACAAAATAGTGTCCCGCATTTTTTGCGGGGAAAGAGAAAGGGTTGGTTGACTGCTGAATATGCGTTATTACCAGCTGCAACGCCAATTAGAACAGTAAGAGAAGTTTCTGCTAATAAAAGAAATGGAAGAACTATAGAGATATCTCGTTTGATTGGCAGAGCTCTTCGTTCTGTCGCAAATTTATCTGTTTTAGGTGAAAATACTATTTTTATAGATTGTGATGTTTTGCAGGCAGATGGTGGTACTCGTACTGCTTGTATTACTGCTGCGTATTTAGCATTAAAGTCTGCTCAGCAAAGATTAATTAACGATGGTATTATTAGTGGGCCTATTTTAACTGATGAAATCGCATCAGTTTCGGTTGGAATGGGTGCATATGGGCCATTAGTTGATATGGATTTCGCTGAGGATAGTACTGTTCATGCTGATTATAATTTTATTATTACAAGGTTAGGTAATAGAATAGTTGAGATTCAGGGTAGTGCTGAATATGCACCGATTTCTTGGACTGATTTTGAAGATTTGAAAAATTTATCTTTAAAAGGAGCGGCTGACATTTTTTCTTTTTATGATAAAAATGTTTATAGTCTTGTGAATACTGATAAAAAGCCGATTCAGCAAATGTACATGCCATCATATAAAGATGCAATGGATTATATATAAGAATTAATTATGCGTTTA
>JBDKHK010000044.1:0-18353 GCA_039797705.1 Bacteroidota bacterium | reverse complement strand
TTAACTTTTAATTTTTAACTTTTAATTTTTAATTCATCCTTCCCGCCTACCTGTGCAGACGGGCGGAAGCGGGCAGGTGGACAATACAGACATTCTATTTCAATTCCTCTTTTAAAAATTGCCCGGTGATACTTTTCTTATTTTTAGACACTTGTTCTGGAGTGCCCGTTGCAATGATTTGTCCGCCACCTCTGCCTCCTTCTAGGCCTAAATCTATAATATAATCTGCTACTTTAATGACATCCATATTGTGTTCTATCACCATAACGGTATTCCCTTTGTCCACTAATTTTTGCAACACTTCTAACAGTACACGAATATCTTCAAAATGCAATCCCGTGGTGGGTTCGTCTAAAATATAAATTGTTTTTCCGGTATCTCGTTTGCTTAATTCCTCTGAAAGTTTTACACGTTGTGCTTCGCCGCCACTTAAGGTGGTGGCAGATTGTCCTAATCGGACATATCCTAATCCTACGTCATTCAGTGTTTTTATTTTGTTATAAATAAATGGAATATGTTCGAAAAAATGTAACGCTTCAGAAATAGGCATTTCCAATACATCGTAAATATTTTTTCCTTTGTATTTAATGTCTAATGTTTCGCGATTATAGCGCTTTCCCAAACATTTAGGACATTGCACATATACATCTGGCAAAAAATTCATTTCAATATGTTTCATCCCTCCGCCTTGACATTCTTCGCACCTTCCACCAATGACATTAAAAGAAAATCTGCCCGGTTTATATCCTCTTATTTTGGCTTCGGGAATATTGGCATATAAATTTCGAATGGCATCAAACAGTTTAATATACGTTGCAGGATTGCTGCGGGGTGTTCTGCCTATTGGCGATTGATCTATTTCAATGACTTTATCAATAAAACCTAATCCCTCCACCGATTTGTATGGCATTGGATTAAATGGAGAGCGATAGAGGTGTTGATTTAAAATAGGGTATAATGTTTCATTTATTAAAGTAGATTTTCCTGAGCCGGAAACTCCTGTAACACACGTAAAAGTACCTAATGGAATTTCTACATTTATTTTTTTTAAATTATTGCCCGAAGCACCATTTACTTTTAACCAATCTCCGTTTCCTTTCCTGCGTTGTTTAGGGATTTCTATAGAAATTTTATTTGAAAGATATTTGGCAGTAGTAGTATTAAATTTTAAAAAATCTTTTGGTATTCCTTGCGCTACAATTTCGCCTCCATATACACCTGCATGCGGCCCCATGTCTATTAAATAATCCGATGCCAACATAATATCCTTATCGTGTTCTACTACAATAACAGTATTACCAATATCTGCTAAATTGCGCAAAGCTTGTATTAATTTTTGATTGTCACGCTGATGCAACCCAATACTTGGTTCATCTAAAATATAGGTGATTCCTTGCAACTCTGATCCAATTTGTGTGGCCAATCGAATGCGTTGAGATTCACCGCCGGATAATGTTCCGGTTGGTCTGTTGAGCGATAAATATTCTAATCCTACATTCAATAAAAAGCCGATTCTATCTGTCAATTCTTTTATAATATCTTTGGCAATAGTGTTTTGATTTTTAGCTATTTTTTTAGGAAGTTGGATGACCCATTCACTCAATTCTTTTAAATCAAATTGTGCTACATCACTTATATTTTTATTGTCTAATTTAAACCACAGTGATTCTTTTTTAAGTCGTGCTCCCTTACATTCCGGACAATCTACTTCACTTATAAAATTTTCTGCCCAATTTCGTAATGCCTCACTGGATGTTTCTGTAAATGATTTATTGATTTGGTGGATTACGCCATCAAATGTTAATTTCCAATGGGTATTAGAAGACTTGCGGGATGGGTTGTCTTTGGCTTCTACTTTAAATGTTTCATCTGTGCCATATAACAAAACATCCAAACATTCTTTAGATAGTTGATGGATGGGAGTTTTAAGAGTGTATTTATATTGTTTTAGAATTTGTTCCACCATTTTATAGGTGTAAGTGTCGCGATATTCTCCAAGTGGTACAATGCCTTGCTCCAAAATCGTTTTAGTATCATCGGGAATTACTTTAGTGTAATCGGCTGTTTTTATTACGCCTAATCCTTTGCAATGCGGGCAAGCGCCATACGGCGAATTGAAAGAAAATGAATTTGGAGACGGTTCTTCATAAGAAATTCCTGTGGAAGGACACATCAACGTTTTACTATATGTAGTAATTTTATTGTTTTCTAAATTTTCAATAAACAATAATCCTTTTCCTTCTTTCAGTGCTTTATTGATAGATTCTCGCAAACGTTGAACATCGTCTTTGTTTACTTTTATTCTATCAATTACTACTTCTATATCATGAATCTTATAGCGATCCAATTGCATCTTAGGTTGTATCTCTTTTGTTTCTCCATCTATCCGCACCCGCAAATAGCCTTGTTTTCTAACATCTTCCAACAATTCTCGATAATGTCCTTTTCGTCCACGAACCAATGGTGCTAAAATGGAAATTTTTGTATTTTGAAATTTTTGTAAAATATCTTCGATGATTTGCTCTTCAGAAAAACGGGTCATCTTTTCTTCTGTATTGTAAGAATAGGCTTCTCCAATACGTGCATACAACAAACGCAAGAAATCATAAATTTCTGTAGTGGTACCCACGGTACTTCTCGGGTTGCGATTGGTTGTTTTTTGTTCAATAGAAATTACTGGCGAGAGCCCTGAAATTTTTTCTACATCTGGGCGTTCCATGCTTCCCAAAAACTGACGTGCATACGAGCCAAAACTCTCCATATAACGGCGTTGTCCTTCTGCATAAATGGTATCAAAGGCTAAAGAAGACTTGCCACTTCCGCTCAAACCAGTTATTACCACCAATTGATTTCGAGGTATATGAACATCAATACTTTTTAAATTGTGTTCTTTTGCTCCATATACATTGATATGAGTAATTTCTTCATTTGAAATAGGGGGTAAAGATTTAATAGACATAGAGAAAAAACAGTATAACCATAGGAAAGTTTATCAAGATTTATCTTAATAATACTGTGTAAATAGTAATAAGTGATAAGATGTCAAACTATGATAAATTATCCGCAATTAAACAGTATTATTTAGGATGATATTTATCCTGATATTCATTAATTGCCTTTTGGATAATTTGTTTGGCAACGGTGGCATCTTGAAAATCTTCTACCAATACTGTTTTGTTTTCTAATTTTTTATAATCTTCAAAAAAGTTTTTCAACTCTACTACAAAATGCGGTGGCAAATCTTCTATTTTATTGATATATGAAAAACTAATATCATCTGCAGCAACGGCAATTATTTTATCATCTCCTTCATTGTTGTCAATCATACGCATCACACCAATCACTTTTGCATTAACAATACAAAGTGGTTGAATATCAATTTGCGAAAGTACCAATATATCTAATGGATCGTGGTCATCTCCTAATGTTTGCGGAATAAAGCCATAATTTGCAGGATAATATACAGAGGAATACAACACTCTGTCTAAGCGCAACATACCAGTTACTTTATCTAATTCGTATTTAGCTTTACTGCCTTTTGGGATTTCAATGATGGATTGAACAATGTCGGGTTGTTGTTTTCCAATTTCAACTTCGTGCCAAGGATTTGTTGTCATATTATTTATTTATCGTTAGAGGTATATATTGTTTCAAATGTACTTATATTCTCTATAAATATGGTTTAAATCTATCCAAAAATCAAAAATAAACAGATAAAGAGTACGCCGAAAACGACCGCACATTACTATAATATTAAAACTCCGATTCTAAAAGTCAAAAAATTATTGTGAATAGTGGTAAAATTAGTAGAAACGTTCTATAAGATGTACCTTTGCACCCTATTTTAATTACAGGTTTAAAATTAATAGTATAAAAGTAATGATATAATTTGTCCATAGCCAGTAATTAACCACCAATATAGATAACAAAAAAGAATATGCAAAAAATCAGAAATATTGCGATTATCGCACACGTTGACCACGGAAAAACCACTTTAGTAGATAAAATTTTGTGGGAATGTAAAACATTCTCAGAGCACGAAAATACAGGTGTTCTGATTTTGGATAATAATGAATTAGAACGCGAACGTGGTATTACCATTACTGCCAAAAATGCGGCGGTACAATATAAAGATTATAAAATCAACATTATAGACACTCCTGGGCACGCCGACTTTGGTGGTGAGGTAGAGCGTGTTTTAAAAATGGCAGACGGCGTGTTATTGTTAGTAGATGCTTTTGAAGGACCGATGCCACAAACTCGATTTGTATTGCAAAAAGCTTTGCAATTAGGATTAAAGCCAATTGTGGTCATTAATAAAGTAGATAAAGAAAACTGTACCCCTGACGAAGTACATGAAAAAGTTTTTGATTTAATGTTTCAGTTAGATGCTACCGAAGAACAATTGGATTTCCCAACTATTTACGGTTCTGCTAAAAACGGCTGGATGAGCACAGATTACAAAAAACCTACTACCAATGTAGTCGATTTATTAGATTGTATTATCGAGCATATTCCCGCACCAAAAATTGCAGAAGGTACTGCTCAAATGCAAATTACTTCATTAGATTTTTCCTCATTTGTTGGACGTATTGCAGTTGGTCGTGTATTTAGAGGAACGCTAAAAACAAATATGCCGGTTGCTTTAATCAAACGCGATGGTACCATTACAAAATCACGTATCAAAGACTTGATGTTATTTGAAGGGATGGCGAAAATAAAGGTAGAAGAAGTGCCTGCCGGTGAAATTTGCGCAATAGTTGGTATAGAAGGTTTTGAAATTGGAGATACGATTGCTGATGCAGAAAATCCAGAAGCAATGGCAGCCATTTCTATTGATGAGCCAACCATGAGTATGTTATTTACCATCAACGACTCCCCGTTTTTTGGCAAAGAAGGAAAATTTGTAACCTCTAGACATATTAAAGATAGATTAAACAAAGAATTAGAAAAAAACTTGGCTTTACGCGTTCAACAAGGTGAAACAGCTGATTCATTTTTAGTATTTGGGCGGGGTGTTTTACACTTATCTGTTTTAATTGAAACTATGCGCCGCGAGGGTTATGAATTACAAGTAGGACAGCCACAAGTAATTTTCAAAGAAATAGACGGACACAAATGCGAGCCAATGGAAGAGTTGACGATTGACTTACCAGAAGAGAAAGCAGGGACAGCGATTGAAATGATTACCCAAAGAAAAGGCGATATGAAAAATATGCTTTTAAAAGGAAATCGTTCTATCATGGAATTTGAAATTCCTTCTCGTGGATTAATAGGCTTGCGAACAGAGATGATTACAGCTACTTCCGGACAAGCAGTAATGGCGCACCGATTTATAAAATATGATAGACACAAAGGAGAAATAAAAGGTCGTATCAATGGTTCTATGATTTCTAAAGAAACAGGTGAAGCTATTGCCTACTCTTTAGATAAATTACAAGATAGAGGTCGTTTCTTCGTAGAATCTGGCGATCAGGTTTACGGTGGAATGGTAATTGGTGAAAATTCACGACAAGATGATTTGGTGGTGAACGTTACTATCAAAAAACAATTGACAAACGTTCGTGCTTCAGGTACAGATGATAAAGCAAAATTAATTCCGGTAACTAAATTTTCTTTAGAAGAAGCTTTAGAATATATCCAAGGCGATGAATACGTGGAATTAACACCAAAATCTATTCGTTTGCGAAAAATCTATTTAGACGAAAACGAACGCAAACGCAAAGGAAAATAAGTTGGATTTTTAGACAAAGATGTGAGATATGAGATGAAATTGTCCATTGTCTATTGACCATTGACCCATCTAAAACTCACTTTAGTCTTCCAAATATTTCCCTACAATTGGCATTCTCCTTCCACTGCCGAAAGCTTTGGTAGATACTCTAAGTATAGGCGGTGTTTGATGTCGTTTAAATTCGCTTCTATTGACCAATCTCAGGATGCGTTTCACTAAATCAGCATCAAATCCTACTGCAGCTATCTCATCTGGTCCCAGACGTTGCTCAATGTATTGATATAAAATTTTATCTAATACAGCATAATCTGGCAAGGAATCTGAATCTTTTTGGTTGGGGCGAAGCTCTGCACTTGGAGCTTTAGTAAGAATATGCTCCGGAATAATTTCTTTTTCAAGATTGATATATCGGCAAATATCATACACTTGTGTTTTGTAAACATCTGCCAATACAGCCAAACCGCCGCACATATCGCCGTACAAAGTTCCATATCCAACGGCAGCTTCACTTTTATTCGTTGTATTCAATAATATAAAACCAAATTTATTAGACAGTGCCATTAAATAATTTCCTCTAATTCTTGCTTGTAAATTTTCTTCTGTTACATCAAATGGTTTATTTTCAAAATGGGGTTTCAATGTTTTTTCATACATCTCAAATACTTCTTTTACAGGAATAATTTTATAAGGTGTATCTAAATTTTCTGCAAGTTTTATACTATCATCTATAGAATGTGCCGAAGAAAATTGTGACGGCATTAATACACTTAAAACATTTTTATTTCCTAAAGCACGTACTGCCAATGTTAATACCAACGCAGAATCAACGCCTCCACTCAATCCGAGTATGGCCTTTTTTAAACCTAATTTTTGAAAATAATCTTTGATGCCACAAACCAACGCATCGTGCATTAATTTAATTGAATTTTTATCTTGTTCATTATTTAAAGAAATGGGAGTCTGCTCGATAGATTCTAAATCATAAAATCTCACACATTCTTCAAAATAAGGCATTTCATCTATCAACTCACCTTTTGCATTCATCACCAAACTGCCACCATCAAAAATTAATTCTGTTTGCGCTCCTACAGTATTGCAATAAAAAACCGGTAATTGAAAAGTTGTGGCATTTTTGCGCACTACATTTACTCTGTCTTTTGCTTGATGTGCATGAAAGGGCGAGGCTGATAAATTCAATAAAATATCTGGTTGTAATTTTGCTAATTCTGCTACCGGATTGATACGATACATCGGGTTTTCTTTGCCAGTATCCCAAATATCTTCACAAATAGTGATGGCTATTTTTTTGCCTTTAAAAGAAATTAAATCAAACGTTTTATTCGATTCAAAATAACGATATTCATCAAATACATCATACGTTGGTAATAATGTTTTATGCGTAATATGTTTTATTTTTCCATGTTCTATAAAATAGGCTGAATTATATAATTCCTTACCGTCTTTTTGCGGATTCTTAGATGGTGCGCCCACCACAATGGCTATCTTATCTCCTGCTAATTTGCATAAATCTTGTATCGTTTGTTCGCATTGCTTAATAAAATGATGAAACTCCAAAAAATCGCGTGGTGGATAGCCGCAAACAGACAGCTCGCTGAACAATAACAAATCTGCGTTTGCTGCAATTCCTTGTTCTATGGCAATTTTCATTTTATCAACATTACCCAAAAAATCACCAATCATAAAATTTAACTGTGCTATCCCTATCTTCATAGCATAAAAGTAATAAGATAGCCGTAATGATGAATGTTTTTATCTTATTTTTGTGCTAATTAATAAAATCAAATGCGCAAAGTTGTCCAATATCTATTTATAGTTTCTATTATAGCAACGTATTCTTCCTGCACTTGCAACCGTAGTTCCAATACGCTGCCAAAAAAAGAAGTGGAAATAAAAAAATCAGAAATACCAGTAAATATAATCCGATTTGAAAAGGAATTATTTGCCTGCAACCCCAATAATATGGGAACCGACTTAGAAAAATTACAACAAAAATATCCGCTCTTTTATAATGTCTATTACAACCAAGTATTGAATATTCCTTCAATGGGAAACAAGGAAATGCAGTTGACCATTATGAAAGATTTTATTACTAAAAAAGCCATGAAAAGTTTATACGATACTATTATGGCAAAATATAGTAATCTTGATTTTTTGCAAGATGATTTACAAATATTATTTACCAATTACAAAAGTTATTTTCCTAAAAAAGTAACACCAATTATTTACACTTGCATTTCAGAATTTTCTTATTCTGTTTTCACCGCTACAGATTCTATCATAGGCATTTCTTTGGATAAATATTTGGGTCCAAATTTTATTTATTATCCATCTATTTTTCAAGAATACACTTATATGATTCCAACTTTTGATAAAAAATATATGGCAATAGATTGTGCCAATGTGTTAGCTGCAAATTTAGTAACACCACCAAACGACAAATCTACTTTGTTGGATAAAATGCTGGCAGAGGGGAAAATTTTATATGCCATTCAAAGTTTTTTGCCTGATAAAAAAATCAATGACCTGATAAAATATGATGATAAGCAATGGAAATTTTGTGTACAAAGTGAATCTCAAATTTGGGCATATTTTTTAAATCATAATTTATTATATGATACTAAATTTGAGCAATTCAAATATGTGAAAGATGGACCTACCACTTATGGCATGCCAAAAGAAAGTCCGGGAAGAGTAGGTGCTTGGTTGGGCTGGCAAATTATTCAAGCCTATATGAGAGAAAATCCAAATACTACCTTACAGCAATTAATTGATTTAAAAGATGGTCAAAAACTATTAACTGCGTCAAAGTATAAACCGAAAAAATAGTAATTACAGGTAGATTTTAATTTATCCATCAACATTCTATCTGCAAACCATCATAAGCTAAATGGACATTGGCTGGCAATTCTTTTTCAACTGTTTCATATAACCCAAGATGGTGTGAAATATGTGTAAAATAAGCACGTTCAGGTTTTATTATTTCTACTATCTCCATTGCTTCTTGCAAATTAAAATGAGAAAAATGTTTTTCTTTTCGCAAGGCATTTAACACTAAAATTTTTGTTCCTTTTATTTTTTCTAATTCTTTTTTACTAATAAAATTGGCATCGGTGATATAGGTAAAATCCTGCATACGAAAACCCAACACTGGCAAATCTTTATGCATTAATCGAATTGGAACAATGTCAATATCTCCAATTTTAAAAGGTATTTCATCTATTGTATTTAATGTTATTTGTGGTGCACCCGGATATTCCTGCTTTTCGAATGCATAAGCAAATTCGCGCTTCAATGTTTCCTGCACGCGTGTTTCTGCATATACCTGAATTGTTTTTTTCAATAAATAATTAAATGGTCGAATATCATCCAATCCTGCAACGTGATCTTTGTGTCCGTGTGTAAAAAGTACCGCATCTAAATCTTGTACTTTTTCGCGCAACAGTTGAGAACGAAAATCAGGACCAGTGTCTATCACCAAAGTGGTGGCATCCGATTGCACCAATAAAGAAGTGCGTGTACGATTATCTTTGCTATTGGATGAAGTACAAACCTCACATTTACAAGTAATCACTGGAACTCCTTGCGAAGTACCTGTTCCTAAAAAAGTAAATTTCATCGAAATAAAGGTAGAAAGAAAATTAGATTTCTAGTTTATGTTGCGCTATTTGTTCGTAGAATTTCAATTGTTTTTCATCCAACAAACTCAGGTTCAATTCTATTTGAGGCAAAATATCAATTAAGGCATTTATGCGAGCTTCCGTTTCATAAAATTTATTCACCACTACCACTTTTTTATCTTGCAAAATGCAGTAACCCGATTGGAATCTTCCTTTTTCATAGCGAACCACATAGTGATTTTCTTTAAAAATAGATTCTAAAGTAGAAAGTGTGGTATTATTATACTTAAAACTCATGCTACAAAGGTACTAAGTTGCGTCTATCTTGCTTTAAATTTTTATTCACAAGAAAAAATCTATCAACAAAAATCTACTTAATCTATAGGAATTTAAAAAATAATTAATATAATGAGTATCTTAGAGTTTTAATGCAATTATGTTATCCAAGAAAACAAAATATGCTATCAACGCATTAGTTTATTTAGCTCAAAAGCCCGCTAAAGAGCCTGTTTTAATTAGCGAAATAGCCAGCCATGAAAATATTCCCAAAAAATTTTTAGAAACCATCTTACTTGATTTGCGCAATGCGGGTATTTTAAATTCTAAAAAAGGAAAAGGCGGTGGTTATTATTTAATAAAACATCCATCTGAAGTGAATTTGGCAGAAATAGTTCGCTATTTTGACGGCGCAATTGGACTGCTTCCTTGCGTTACGCATAAATATTATGAGAAATGTGAAGAGTGTGAAGACGAGGTTACTTGCGGTATTCGGCATGCTTTTATGGCTATTCGAAATGAAACCGTTGAACTTTTAAAAAAAGATACCTTGGAAGTAATTATTAAAAACGAACAACGATTGAAAAAAATAAATGGAAAATAATTTTTTTCTATAGGAAATATTCATAAAAAAATCAAGCAAAGTCAACTAAGAAGAAAATGAAAAATTTGTAACCATTGCATATTTAAGTTCTTTAAGCAAAAATATATTACGCTTTAATTTTTACTATTTTACCTTCCTCTAAATATATTGTTTTATTTACGCAAGCAGGAATTTCATCTAAATAATGGGTGATATAAATCAGTGTTTTTTGTTGTGCTCGAACAATAACATTCAATGCATCTCGAAAGAAAATCATTTGATGGTAATCTAATCCTTGGCAAGGTTCATCCAAAATCAACATAGACGGATTTTTTACTAATGCCCTAACTAATAAAATGACTCTTTGCTGCCCAGAAGAAAGTTGTATAAATTGTTTGTTTTTTAATTTTTCTATTCCAAAAAACTGGAGGTAATTATCTATTATTTTTTCTTGTTGGTCGTTTAATTTTTTAAAGAGATTGAGCGTGTCAAAAAATCCGGAACCAATCATATCTCTAACCTCAATTTGCTTATCAAAAAACAAATGCAATTCTGGTGAAACAAATCCAATACGTTGTTTTATTTCCCATATACTTTCTCCCGTTCCTCGGCGTTTATCGAACAAATAAATTTCATTTCGGTACGCTTGTGGGTTATCGCCTGTAAGAAGACTCATCAGCGTTGATTTCCCAGAGCCGTTTGGACCCAAAACAGCCCAACATTCACCCGTTTTTACTTCCCAGTTGATAGTATCCAATACTTTCTTATTTCCATATTCCACATTTACATTTATCAATTTTAAAGCAGTTATAAAATCAGAATTATCCTTCATTTGACAGGAATATTGTGCTATTTTTTTCAGTTTTTCTTCCCAATTTTCTGTTGGGAGAATTAGATTATCCAACACATTTTTTATATCTCCGCAATACGCAATTTCTCCTTCAGAAAACTGAATAACATTTGAAAAATTAAATGGAATATCTTTTTTATTTGCCACTAAAAATATCTGGGTATTTTCTAAATTTTCCAACACAATACTTAATTCATTTCTACTCGTTGCATCCAATCCTGAAAATGGATTGTCCAATAATAAAACATCTGGATTTTGTAAAAACCAATATGCTAATAAAGAACGTCGGGTTTCGCCATTGGATAATGAAGTAATTTTTCTGTGTAATAAATGTTCTATTCTAAATACCTGAGCAACAGTAATCAGCTTTTCTTCTGTTTGTGCTAATGGCGGCAATTCTACCGATTCTGTATGTATAGTTCCTATTGGGAGAACTTGATTTTGCAAAACTTCATAAACCGTTGGTCCTATTTCAGAATCATGGGCATTGTAGCGTTGCTGGTAATATTGATGGGCATTTCCAATAATTTTACTAAAGGAATAATCACGGCTTACTTGTACAATTTTCTTGGAAGAATCTATGCTTAATGTTCCTTGTGTTGGAAATATTTTTCCTGCAATTAAATCTAAAAATGTACTCTTTCCAGAACCATTATGACCAATAATTGCCCAGTTTTGTTTATCTGTAGCAATAAAATTGATATTTTTTAATATCCATTGCTCGTTTTTCTTAACTGAAATATTTTCTAACCTTATACTCATGCTACTTATCTATTGGTTAACGAAAGTAAAAATATATCTTGTATAGCATAATAAAAAATAGAGTTCCTGACAAGAAACTCTACTCAATAAAAAGTCAAAAACAATGAAAATTATTTTGCTAATTGATTAAACCATGCTACATAAGCCTCTACAAATTTCTGTATAAATCCTAATGTATCTGCGCTTTTAAACGTTCCATTTTCATCAAACGACTCCAGGTTCAGTCCACCAAGATAGACTTCTGGCTGTTGCATTGTAAGCACATTTAAAAAAGATAAACTCTGGCGCAAATGATGGTTTGCCCCAAATCCACCTATGCCCCCTATTGAAGTACTTATAACAGCACCAGGTTTTCCTGACCAAACATTTTGTCCCCAAGGTCTGGAGGCCACATCTAAAGCATTTTTTAAAGCTGCCGGAACGGAACGATTGTATTCTGGTGTAATGAAAATAAATCCGTCTAATTCTTGCACTTGTTTTCTAAATCCTGCATAAGATTCAGGCGTGTCCGCACTATCATAATCTTGATTGTATAAAGGCAATTCTCCAATCGAAATAATTTGAAAATTAAACCCATCCGGTGCAAGAGAAATTAAATTTTGCGCTATTTTTTTGGAGAAAGAATCTTTGCGTAAACTTCCGACGAATATTCCTATTTTTTTCATATCTTATTTTTAAATGATTTATTTAGTCAATAACAGCATCTCTTGCGAAATGTTTAACTAATAATAAAAATTAAATATGTAATAAAAAACAGTATTTTGCAATGCAAAAAAACAGAAAATCAACAACGAAAATTATCGTTTAAATAAAAATTATAAAAATAAAAACATTTAGTGTTTTATGACTAAAAATACCAACCAGCTAATATTTGACATTGGATTTCACAAAGGAGAAGATGCCAAATATTATTTAGAACAAGGATACCGTGTTATAGCAGTAGAAGCGAATCCGCTATTAGCAGATTTCGGAAAGAAAAAATTTAAAAAACAAATTGACACGGGGCAATTAATTTTATTGAATATTGGAATAGCTGACGTGAGCGGTAAATTGGAGTTTTGGATCAATGACTTTTGCTCCGAATGGAGTTCTTTTGATAAAGAAATTGGTTGTCGAGGTGGTACTCAATGCCATAAAGTAGAAGTAGAATGTATCCGAACAGAAGAACTTATTAATCAATATGGAATACCTTATTATTTAAAAATTGATATAGAAGGTTATGATATTTTTTGTTTGAAAACTATTAATAAGAATAAAATTCCACAATATATTTCTTGTGAAGTATCGAGCTTAGACTGCTTATATGCATTAAAAGATTTAGGATATACTAAATTTAAAATCATCAACCAAGGTGATAGGTTTAAAGAATTAATCATCGATAGAGAAAAATCAACATTTCACCATTACAAAAGGTATTTAATTAATGGTATCCAACACCGTACTTCTAAATTTATAGACTGGAAATTTCCGATAAAATCCTCCGGTCCTTTTGGTGAGGATACAGATGGAACATGGAAAACAGCAGAAGAAATAGTAGAATTATACCATGCTTATCATCAATATGAAAAAAACCAAGCGTTATCCACTATCAGTTGGTTTGATTTTCATGCTACATATTAAGGTTTGTTTTTTATCAAAATCTTAAATTAATATTGCCATTTACTTATCTGTTAAAAATTTCTGTCAGATAATTATTACATTTGAAAATCATGAATAAAGAAGTTTCCTATCCAAAAGAAAAAATCAAGATTTTATTATTAGAAGGCTTGCATCAATCGGCCCTCCATGAATTTAATAAAAAAGGATACACCTCCATAGACAGTTACAAAGAAGCCATGACGGAGCAAGAATTGTTGGACTGTATTGAAAACTATCATATTATTGGTCTTCGTTCCAAAACAAATTTAACGGCTCCCGTTTTAGAAAAGGCTAAAAAACTGATGACTATTGGCTGTTTCTGTATCGGTACCAATCAAGTGGATTTAGGAAAAG
Source organism: Bacteroidota bacterium (assembly GCA_039797705.1). Lineage (GTDB taxonomy): Bacteria > Bacteroidota > Bacteroidia > Chitinophagales > JADIYW01 > JADJSS01. Next base: position 4,518 of record JBDKHK010000044.1, on the reverse strand, counting down.
CTACCGAATTAGGCATTCCTGTTTTCAATTCTCCTTACTCCAATACTCGTTCTGTTGCAGAATTAATTATTGGAAATTCCATTATGCTCTTGCGAGGCATTCCTTTCAAAAATAAATACATGCATGAAGGTGACTGGCAAAAAACAGCAAAAGCAAGCTATGAATTGCGTGGAAAAACAATTGGAATTATTGGATATGGACATATAGGAACGCAAGTTTCTGTATTAGGAGAAAGCATGGGTTTAAAAGTAATTTATTACGATGTAGAGCCTAAACTTCCTTTGGGAAATGCCGTAGTCGTTGATACTTTGGAAGAATTACTACAAAAATCTGACATTGTTACCTTGCACGTTCCCGCTACTCCTCAAACAAAAAATATGTTTGGCGCAAAAGAATTTGCACTAATGAAAGAAGGTGCAATTTTTCAAAACCTTTCTCGCGGTACAGTAGTGGATATTGATGCCTTGGTGGAAGCCGTAAAAAGTGGCAAAGTAGGAGGTGCTGCCGTGGATGTTTTCCCTAAAGAACCGAAACAAAACGGCCCTGGATTTGAATCTCCTTTGGTAGGTTTGGACAATGTAATTCTTACACCTCACATCGGTGGCTCTACACAAGAAGCACAAGAAAATATTGGTACGGAAGTAAGTGTAAAATTAACCAGCTACTTAGACAACGGCAGTACATTAGGTTCTAAAACAGTTCCTGAGATTAGTTTATCCGTACAGCGCAATACACGTCGTGTGTTACATATTCATCAAAATGTACCAGGTGTTTTAAGCGAAATAAACTCTGCACTATCTAAACATAACGTTAATATTTTAGGTCAATATTTAAAAACCAATGAAACCATTGGTTATGTTGTATTAGATGTGGATGCCAATGCAAATCTCGAACTAATAGAAGATTTAAAGAAAGTAAAGCATACAATTAAAACACGCATTCTTTATTAATTTTTATTCGATTTTTATACTCGTTTAATAAAATGCTCGCTTTTGCAAGGGTGATGTTATATAAAATGTTTTACTCTTTATGATATACTAATAATGGCATATTGGAATAAAGTGCCATTTCTTGTGTATTACTTTTAGCAAAAATCCGTTCTAAAAATGTTTTTTTATGGGTGGACATGACCACCAAATCCGTTTTATGCTCTTCTAAATATTTATCTACACCTTCTTTCATATCGGCACCTTCCACATTTGCAAATTTTATTTTATAAGAACCAAAAGTTTTTTTCATTAAATCTATTAAATCCTCATTTATTTCCTTGAAGAAAAAACCGGTACTCACATTTACAATCTTGATATTATCAAAACCTAAATCCTCTCCCAATGTGAAAAGTTTAGTCAATATTTCAATATCATCTTCTTCTAATTGTGCTAAATAAATGACATTTTTAATATTATCTATATTGCTTTTTTCTGGTATCAGCAAAATAGGACAGGTCGTTTTTTGCATTACATGAGCAGCATTGCTTCCCATAATTTTATTTACAATACCATTTGCGCCGGTAGTGCCCATCACTATCATATCTGCCTCTATTTTACTGGCTAATGCCGTAATTTCTTCTGAAACAAGTCCAATATCAACTGTAGAGGCTACTGAATAACCGTAATCTTTTAAATGGGCTACTACTTGTTCTGTTCCTAAAATAGCTGCTTTTCTGGTTTGTTCTAAAATTTCTGCCGACATACTTACATCTGGATAGGCGTAATCTACCACAGGAATAGAATAAAAATTTGCAATATGTATCGTTGCATTGGTCTTTCGTGCTATTATTTTTGCAGTATTTAAGGCATTTTCTGCCGCTTTAGAAAAATCGGTTGGAACTAAGATCGTTTTCATAATTGCTTTTTTTCAAATTTAATAAATAATAGCTCCATTAGCTTATGATTTATCTCATGATTCTATAAAATAGATTGCTGCATGTCAAATAGGATTTTATGCCAACATTACCAAAAAGTAATTAAATACAATTAATTATCCTATCTCAAATTTTAAATCCCAAATCCATTGTATCTTTGTTGTTTACAATTTTAACTAGTATGATAAATTTAATTTTGTTTGGACCTCCAGGAAGTGGAAAAGGAACGCAAGCATTAAAGCTGGCAGAAACATTTAACCTATTACACATCTCCACCGGAGATTTATTTCGGTCGGAATTAAAAAATGAAACACCACTTGGCTTAGAAGCCAAAAAATATATGGACAAAGGCGAACTGGTTCCTGATGAAGTTACTATTGGAATGTTGTCTAATAAATTAGATGAATATGCTGGCAAAGTGAAAGGATTTATTTTTGATGGCTTCCCTCGTACCCAACCACAAGCAGAAGCACTTGACAAATTATTAGATTTGAAAAAAACTGATATTTCTTTAGTACTCGCCTTAGAGGTTGCAGAAGATGAAATTGTACATCGTATTTTAGAAAGAGGGAAAGCTTCCGCCAATCCACGCAAAGATGATTTGGATGAAAATATTATCCGCAATCGTTTCCAAGTGTATTTGAAAGAAACTGCGCAAGTGGCCGATCATTATAAAAAATCAAATAAGTTTGTAGCTTTAAATGGAATCGGCACCATTGAAGAAATCTTTGAAGGCTTAAAAGCTGAAATAAATAAATTATAATAAACCATTTGACTGCCGTTCATAGCTAAAAAAAACTATGAATCAATCGTCACAATCATTCACTTTATGGAAGGAAGCAACTTCATCGACTACGTCAAACTATTCTTACGTTCGGGCAATGGCGGTGGGGGCTCTGTGCATTTTAGACGAGAAAAATATGTACCCAAAGGTGGTCCCGATGGCGGCGATGGCGGACGTGGTGGCAACATCATCTTGCGAGGCAATAAGCAATTGTGGACACTCTTACATCTAAAATATAAAAAGCATATACATGCTGACAATGGTGCGTATGGCGAAGGTGGACTTCGATCTGGAAAATCTGGAGAAGACATTATTATTGAAGTACCTTTAGGAACAATAGCGAAAGATGGCGAAACAGAACAAAAAGAATTTGAAATCCTAGAAGACGGTCAAGAAATCGTTTGGTTGGCTGGCGGGCGCGGTGGCCAAGGAAACAATCATTTTAAAACGCCCGTAAACCAAGCCCCACGCTATGCGCAACCAGGAGAATCAGGTGCAGAGGGCTGGAAGATTTTAGAATTAAAAGTATTGGCAGACGTGGGATTAGTTGGGTTTCCAAATGCAGGAAAATCCACTTTACTTTCGGTAGTGAGTGCAGCAAAACCCGAAATAGCTAATTATCCGTTTACCACTTTAGTACCTAATTTAGGCGTTGTTTCTTATCGCGACAATCGATCTTTCATCATGGCAGATATTCCTGGAATAATAGAAGGTGCGCATGAGGGAAAAGGATTGGGTGTTCGTTTTTTACGACACATAGAGCGCAATAGTTGTTTGTTGTTTGTCATCCCTGCGGATAGCAACGACATCAAGAAAGAATATAAAATATTAGAAAAAGAATTAAAACTCTACAATAAAGAACTCATCAACAAGCCGAGAATTATTGGTATTTCTAAATCCGATTTATTAGATGATGAATTGATTGCAATGCTCAAGAAAGAATTGCCAAAGAAAATCCCACATGTATTCTTCTCCTCTATGACGAATAAAAATATTATAGAATTGAAGGATGCTTTATGGAAAACAATGAATAGTTAGTTATTGGTTATTAGTTTTTAGTTATTGGTTATTAGTTGTTGGTTATTGGTTATTAGTTATTAGTTATTGGTTATTAATTTTTAGTTTTTAATTTTTAATTCTTAAATCTTAATTTTTAAATCTTAATTTTTAAATCTTAATTCTTAAATCTTAATTTTTAAATCTTAATTCTTAAATCTTAATTCTTAAATCTTAATTCTTAAATCTTAATTCTTAAATCTTAAATCTTAATACTCATTACTTTTATTATCTTTGCGCATGCAAAAAGTCATCATACTTTCCGGTGCTTCCGGTGCAGGAAAAAACACTTTAGGTGATTTTCTTTTACAACAATTTCCTGAACTTTCCTATTCTGTTTCTGCTACATCGCGCGCTATTCGCAAGGGCGAACAAGATGGTGTAGATTATCATTATTTAGACACAGAAGAATTTGAACGAAAAATCAAAGAAGATGCATTATTAGAATGGCAGGAAGTATATGATGGCATGTATTATGGCACACTCAAATCCGAGTTGGATAGAATTAATAGTTTAAACAAATATCCGTTATTGGTTATTGATGTTTTTGGCGCTATTAATATTATGAAGAATTTGAAATTTAAACCGCTATCTATTTTTATTCAAGTACCAAGTATCCAAATTTTAGAAGAAAGATTAAGAACGCGCGGGGCAGATACAGAAGAAAAAATACAGAAAAGACTAGACAAAGCATCTATAGAAACAGACAAAGCCAAATTCTTTGATATTACCATTATGAACGATGATTTAAAAACGGCACAATATCAATTAGCAGAAATTGTAAATTATTTTTTACATAAAAATTGATATGATA
>JBDKHK010000043.1:0-3942 GCA_039797705.1 Bacteroidota bacterium | reverse complement strand
TTCAAATTAAAATAGAATTTCGTACCGCTAATGTATGCTTGAAATTATAAAATACAATTATTTTAAATTTTTTATCTCTTTTTGTATAACATTACCTTAACAAAGCTGTATTTTGTCACACACTAATATATTGTACATGACACTTTTCATCATTAAAAAGTATTAAATAATTATTTATTTATAAGTGTATGTAATTTGCAATCCCAAAAAACCAATATACCCATGAAACAATTAAAAATTACCACTAAAATAACCTCCAGAGATAGCTTCTCTATTGACAAGTATTTAAATGAAATATCAAAATTGCCAATGCTATCTGAAGAGGAAGAAGCACAGGTGGCCAAACGTGTTCGTGCGGGAGATGCAACTGCATTAGAAAAATTAGTTCGTTCCAATTTACGGTTCGTTGTTTCTGTAGCCAAACAATACCAAAACCAAGGATTATCTTTAAATGACTTAATTAATGAAGGAAATATTGGACTGATAAAAGCGGCTGGAAAATTTGATGAAACGAAAGGATTTAAATTTATTTCTTATGCAGTGTGGTGGGTGCGTCAATCTATTTTACAAGCGTTGATTGAACAGCCACGTATGGTGCGATTACCCATGAATAAAGCAACTATTTACAATAAAATACAACGTACAATTATTGAGTTTGAACAACTTAACCAACGAGAGCCAACAAATGATGAATTAGCAGAACTGTTAGAAATGAAACCCGATGAACTTGCCATGCTACGAGCTACACTCGCCTTTCATGTGTCTGTAGATACTCCAATAGGTGATGATGATGACACTACAAGTTTAGATTTAATGACAGATAGCACGCTTACAACTCCAGACGAAAAATTAATAGATGAATCGTTGCGAGATGAATTAGAACATGCCTTGCAAGCATTGGCTGATAGAGAAATAGAAATTATAAAACTATATTATGGAATGAACGAATTTAACCAATCATATAGTTTGGATGAAATTGGTTTAAAATTAAGCCTTACCCGCGAACGTGTTAGACAACTAAAAGATAAAGCAATTAGAAAACTAAGACGCTTTGCTATCACAAAAGAATTTAAGAATTTTTTGAATTAAAGAATGGATACTTGTTATTAGCTATTAGGCACCGTTCATAATTAATCATCTATTGCTAATTGTTTAATTTTATCTATCTTTAAATCGTGAATCAACCTATTATTGCCCCCTCAGTTTTATCAGCAAATTTTTCCAATTTGCAACAAGATTTTATAATGCTTAATGAAAGCATAGCCGAATATATTCATATAGATGTGATGGATGGCGTCTTTGTTCCAAACATCTCCTTTGGATTTCCGCTCATACAAGCCATGCGCAAATTAAGTACAAAAACCTTTGATGTACACCTAATGATTGTTGAGCCTGACAAATACATCGAACAATTTAAAGCTGTTGGGGCTGATAACTTATCGGTACATATTGAGGCTTCTACTCATTTACATAGAACATTACAGAAAATTCACTCCACAGGTATGAAAGCTGGTGTGGCTATCAATCCGCATACATCCATTAAATTATTAGAAGATACTATTCAAGATATAGATTTAGTTTGTATTATGAGTGTAAATCCAGGATTTGGTGGGCAAAAATTTATTGAAAACACCTATAATAAAGTTGCTCGATTAAAAGACTTGATTCTTAAAAAAAATGCACAAACTCGCATTGAAATAGATGGCGGAGTAACCCTTCAAAATGCAAGACAATTAGTAGCAGCTGGAGCAGATATTTTAGTTGCAGGCAATACAGTTTTTAATTCCGAAAATCCAATTCAAGTTATTCATCAATTAAAAAATATCGTTTAAGATATTCCGTTTAAGGTATGATGCTCCGATTACCAATAATTATTATCACTTTATGCTCTTGTTTTACTACATACGCACAAATCAATGTTATAATAAAAGGTAAAATATACGACACTCAAAACAATGCCATCTCCAATGTGTCCATAACGCAAGTAGGCACCAGCAAAGGAGCCATTTCCAATAACAAAGGTTATTATGCATTAGAAGTAGAGTATGAAGATTCTTGCATTATTGAATTTTCAAGATTAGAATATATCAAAAAAACAATCGTTCTATATCCGACCAATAGAGTTACTGTATTTAAAGACATACAACTAATTTCTAATGAAAATTTAATTGATACGGTTGAAATAACTTCGGCAAAAGGAAAAGCAGGAGAATCTGTTTTACAGGCAAAGAGTGCTGAATATTTTCCCAATCCAACGGGCGATGTAGGAACGATTGTAAAAACACTTGGACAAGGAGTTCAATCCAACAATGAACTGTCAGGACAATACAATGTACGCGGAGGAAATTATGACGAAAATCTTGTTTATGTAAATGATTTTGAAATCCACCGACCATTTTTAGTTTCTACCGGACAGCAAGAAGGACTAAGCTTTGTAAATTTAGATTTAACCGATAAACTTACGTTTTCTGGTGGTGGTTTCGAATCAAAATATGGAGATAAAATGTCCTCCGTATTAGATATAAAATACAAAACACCCACCAAATTTCATGGCTCCGTAATGGCAAGTATCCTGGGCGTAAATGCACATGTAGAAGGGGCTGCTTACACCAAAAAAGATAAAGAAAAAACCAATCCAAAATTTACCTATTTAGTAGGAATGAGATATAAATCAAACGGATATTTACTTGGAAGCTTGGATAAAAAAGGAGAATACAATCCTAATTTTTTTGATATACAAACAGATTTTCACATAAAACCAAGTATAAAACATGATATTGAAATTTTAGCAAATCATTCTTTTAATGATTATAAATTTAAACCAGTAACAGAAGAAACGCGTGCAGGAACATTTGACAAACTGATTCGCTTCTTAGTTGATTTTGATGGAGGTGAAAAAGACCGCTTTCAAAACACGATGATTGGAATATCTTATAAATTTATTCCAAATACAAAATTGAGCCTAAAATTTTTATCTTCATTTTGGAAAATGCGAGAAGCTGAATCCTTTGATATTACTGGGTACTATTCATTAGATGAAATAGAAATAGACCCTTCTAATAAAAATTTTGGAAATGTACGTGCTAACTTAGGCATTGGCGCATTTCAAGATTGGGAGCGCAATAAATTAGATGCCATTGTTAGTAATTTTTCTCATTCTGGAAAATATATTATAAAAGACAAACAAAAAGAAAAAGAAAAACATCTATTAGAATGGGGTGCCACTTTTCAATATGAAAAAATAAACGACGAAATAAGTGAATGGCAACGCATTGATTCTGCCGGATATGCTATCCCCTATTCCGGATCTTCTGTTGTATTTCCATATCGCTTGAAATCTAAAAATAATTTGAATTCATTTAGAACGTATGGATATTTTCAAGACACTTGGAATATCATCAATAAAGATTCGACACAACTAACTTTGATAGCAGGATTGCGCTATAATTATTGGAGTGTTAATCATGAATTTTTAGTAAGCCCACGGGTACAATTATTTTATCATCCAAAATTAAAAAACGATGTAACTTTTCGTTTAGCCGCAGGCATGTACGTACAACCTCCATTTTATAGAGAAGTGAGAGATTTTAATGGAAACATCAATAGAAATGTAAAAGCACAGCAGTCCTATCATGTGGTATTAGGCGCAGATTATAATTTCAAAATAAAAAAACGAAATTTTAAATTTACAGCAGAAGCTTATTATAAATATTTACGCAATCTAAATCCTTACGAAGTACAAGATGTACGTATTCGATATTTTGCACAAAATAATGCTAAAGGATATGCAACCGGTGTTGACTTGCGTCTATTTGGAGAAATGATAAAAGGAGCAGATTCTTGGATTACTATTTCCTATTTGAACACTAAAGAAAACCTGAAGAACGATTTTTATTATACATACAAAGACAGTTCAGGTAAAATTTATAATAATCCAACATT
>JBDKHK010000042.1:0-20285 GCA_039797705.1 Bacteroidota bacterium | reverse complement strand
AAATCTATTACACTAAATTTTTTATTAATTTTATAGTTGACGTAAGATGAAATTAGAAATAAAATGGTAGAAACAAATGAAACTATTCATTTTGAAAATGGAGAAAAAGAAAGGTTGACAGAATCTTTAAAGAAGACTTATGAAGAACGATTTTAGTCTTTAAGTTATCTACAAACAAACCAAAAAAGCAAGAGGGGTATCATAGAAGATTAAAACACATAGAGATGAAAGTGAATAACAAATAATTTGTAATTATATATTACACAACAACTCCAAATTTTGTCCTTTGAGTTTTTTCTTAGTGGATTCGTAGTTTTGAGTAAATCCTAAAATGAAACCACCACCACCGGCGCCACAAAGTTTTAAATAATATTCACCACTGTCTAAGCCGCGTTTCCATACTTTGTTAAATAATTTTGGAATCATCGGCTTAAAATGGTCCAATTGGAACTTGGACAGCAATTTTATATAGGCAAATAATGTTTCTTTATCGCCCTCTAAAAAAGCCTGAATACAATTATTGGCAAAAGGCTTTAACTGCTTGTCCACAAATTCGCGGAAGGTGGGTTCTTCCATCTTTTGCATATAGTATTTTACCAAAGGTTCCGTACTGCGTGAAATGCCCGTGTCTATTAAGAAAATAGCCCCTTTGCCTGCATTATTCATTGCCACTTTTACCGGTTCTACGCCATGTTTTCCATTTATCAATAAAGGTAAATTCAAATAGCAAATCAACGGATCAACGCCAGAACTGCTTCCGTGAAAAAAAGATTCCATCTTAGCAAAAATAGATTTCAATTCTAAGATGCTGTCTTTATTTGGAATTTTTTCTAAATTGATTTTGTTTGGAGTGTATTTTCCGTAAACGGCTGCTACCAAAGCACCACTGCTGCCTACTCCAAACCCTTGTGGTATGGAAGATTGAAAATACATCCCTTTTTCAATATCTTTTTTGAAAGATTCGATATCGAAGTCGATATTTAATTCTTTTTGTTGTATTAATTGTTGAAGGTATGTTGCAAATTCTACCAAATGCTCATTGGACTCCGTAATGAATTGTTCATTCATTTCATTGGCATCAAAAGTCAGTTTGCCTTTAAAAACTTCATACGGCAACGTCAATCCCATAGAATCTTGGATGATGCTATATTCTCCGAAAAGAAGAATTTTTGAATTGAATGTTTGTTCGTTTTTCATTTTAACCTTACCGGCCCTTTTCCGACCTGATCAAAAATTACTTTTCGTTGCTCGCAGTAATCCGTTAATGTATTATTGATAAAACGCTCTACTTCTGCTGTATGCTCTTCTGGATATAATACATGAACATTGGGTCCTGCATCCAACGTGAAATACAAAGGTACACCTTTTTCTGTTCGGAAGGTTTTTATTAAATCAATAATTTTCAAGGTATTAGGAAGCATCAACATAAAAGAGGGCGCAGAACACATCATTAGTGCATGCAGCGTAAGTGCTTCATTTTCAATTATTTCTCCAAATCTCACTACATCTCCTGATTTTAAAACCGAAACCAAATCTGTTAAATGATTTTCAGCTTGTTTGTAACGGCTTTCCGCAAAAGGATTGCCCTCCATCAGCGCATGACCTGCACGGCTGGACACGGCTTTTTCATCGGAGGAAACGATTAAAATGGCGTCTTTAAATGTTTTAAAAACTGGATGAATTTCATTGTAAAATGGAACAGCATATTCATTGCTCGAAAATGGAACCGCCTCGTGTTTGCCCCAAACTACCATATATGGATACACCGAACGGCAGGCACTGCCAGAGCCTAAACGTGCTATCATACTGGATTTTTCAAAAAATAAGGCTGGATACATGCCGCCGTCTAATTCGTTTTCGATAGAAGTAAGGCAAAGTGCCAAAGCCGCCATTGAAGAAGCCGAACTTGCAATGCCGGTTGAATGAGGGAATGAATTTTTAGAGTGTATTTCTAAGGAAAAATGTGGCAGAAATGGAAAGTGCATGATGATACTTTCCAAAAACTTTTGTATTTTTTCTTCAAACTTTTTGTTTTCTTTTCCTTCAAAAAGAAAATGTAGGTCAATGTCTTTGTTCTTATTTTCTTTCGGAGTATATTTTATAGATGTTTCTGTATAGGCATTCTCCAACGTAAAGCTGATGGACGCATTGCGGGGCAATTGATTGCCGTATTTTCCCCAATATTTTATTAATGCTATATTGGAAGGTGCTTTCCATGCAATTTCTCCTTGTATGTTTTTAAACGGATTACTCATGTTGATTATGAGAGATGAAATTCGTGATAATGAGAATTATTTATCAAAATACTATGCATTTTTATTCTGAAGTACTTTTTTAATTTATTTTCTCAATCCTTTCTGCTCAAGTCTATTAACCCCTATAACCCATTTATAGAAATCCCAAATACGATTGGGTTCATTTTTGGACCTTTGGTGGTAAATGCACTGCCGATGGAATAATAAGCAAAGATACTTAGAGGGCCATATCCTCCACGGATAGTAGGTCCATATCTGAATTTACTCATGTTGGCTACGCCAATATCTTTGAGTGTTACTTGTGCGCCGTTTGTGCCTCTTGTTGGGTCTTCGCCTTTATATTTCCATTTGCTTCCTACTAAGAAACCAAGTTTAAATCCAACAGCAATTTTCCAACTCATGCCTGTTTTCTTGTTTGGATTCGAACGATATCTAAATTCAATAGGAATGTCGATATAAGTCATATTTAACTTAGATTTTTTGGAAGAAATAGAATCTCCGAAAGCCTGAAAGCGGGTTAATGTATCGTAATGCCAAGTTAGTTTATAATTTTTAAAATAATAGTTTTCAGAACCTACACCAATACCAGGGGCAATACTAAAGTTTTTGATAATTTTCTTTTTCCCCAATACCACATCATACATGAAATAGACATTGATACCGCGATTAAAAGCACCTAATTTAAAATCATTTGGAACGGTTACTCCACCATCTTTTTTTACAATAGCATTCATCATACAAAGGTCTATCACCAATCTGTCATTGGCAGAGGTAATTCTTTTCTTTACCTGTGCAGATATTCCTTTAGGAGGTTTGGCATTGTTTTCTTGTTGCCCAAAAGTGAAAGTAGTGGAACAAAGTGCTACTAAAAAAAATACAACTGTCTTGCGCATAAATCGTTTTCTCGTTTGAATAGAACCATTGCAGGTCTTATAAATAAAGTGCAAAAATACGATTATTATTGGTTGAAAGTATGTATTAACTTTTATTAATTAAACCTTTTGAATGGTTGATTTTATATTTTTCAGGCAATTTTTTCTTTTTTATCAGGAAAAGGCGCACATTATCTCTCTAAATTCTTAAAAAAATCGCTCAGGGTGATTTTGTGAATGTCCAAAATTTTGAGCAAAGAAGTCAAGGTGATATTGCTGCCTTTTTCTATTCGCCAATACTGCACACGATTGATATTGTATTGCCACGCAAATTGCTCGTGGCTGGTAAATCCTTTTTAAGCCGAAGTTGTTTAATCTTTTCGGCAATTTTCAGAATTCTTTCATCGTGAATATTCTCTTCTTTCGGCATACAAATTTCACGGAAAAATGAAGAATTAACCGCTAAAATGTTATCGCATATAATAAAACATCATAAATGCGAATTTTTATTTTAACAGTTGAAAAAATTATCGTTTAATAACTAATATCAAATCTCATGAGAAAATTATTATTAAGTGCCATTACATTATTTTTATTTTCAGCTTCTAGTATGATGTTCCAAGTAAGCTGTCAAAAAAATGCGCTTGCCAATCCCACTTCAGCAAACAAGATTTTTTATGTGAAATCCGGAAATGTGGCTGGTAAGTTTGAGCTATGGGTAGCTAATATAGACGGCTCAAATCAACAGAAAATAAACTTCACAATACCGTATGGTTATACTGGGGTTGACGAAATGATTCTTTCTGGAGACGGCAAAAAAATGGTGCTTTCGCTAAGAAGCAGTGGAAATTCCTCAGATATTTTTACCTGTAATTTAGATGGCTCTAATTTGGCGAAGATTATAGGCAATAAGGAAGACAACGTTTACTATTCTGATATTGACAGTAAATAAAAACAACTAAAATGAGTACAGACTATCGAAAATATTATTATCTGGAAGAATGATGTAAGAGAAAAATTTGAACAAAACGGCTTTTTAGATGCTTTTGATTTCTTTTGTATTGTTATTTGGAAAGCCAACCGAGCCAAAACAAAGATTGCAAAACGTTTAACAGCAAACAATCAAAATTTAGAACAAGCCGTTAAAGCATTGACCGCTAAAATTTATATCGCTAAAAACAATAAATCAAAATTAGAAGTACTCATCAAGTATAAATTCTTGTTGCCAATGTCATCTGCAATTTTGGCTGTTTTATATCCAAAAGATTTTACGGTGTATGATGTTCGCGTTTGCGAAACATTTCTTAAATTTAAAGGAATAGATAATACAAGTAATTTTGAAAATCTTTGGACAAAGTATCAAGATTATATTGAAAGTATCAGGAATTATGAGCCAACCAAAGGTTTCCTTCTTAGAGATAAAGACCGTTACCTTTGGGCAAAATCATTCTACGACCAACTCAAAGGCGATATAGAAAATAACTTTGAGAAGAGTGATAATGTAGTATAGTTTCGTGTGATTGCGTACTTGTATAAAAAGTAGCATACTTAAATATTCTCCGTTTTGTTCCAAGCCAACACTTGTGTTTCATATTGCCTGCGCGAAATATCGCCACCATATACAATGTATTTTTCCAAAATATAATTCTCCTGATGTTTTTCAAAATAATTCAATCCTTTGAAAAAATTGTCGTTTATCGTTTTAGATGATTTTATTTCTACAATTTTCAATCGTTGCCCTAAGTCAAACAGCAAGTCCACTTCATTTCCTGTGTTGTTGCGCCAAAAATACAGTGTGTCGTTTTGCCCTTGATTACGCTTGTTTTTAAGACATTCGGAAATAATATAATTTTCAAACAATGCACCTTTGGCATAATGCAAATTCAACTCTTCTGCCGAACGTATGCCCAACAGATAACAAGCAAGTCCAGTATCGTAAAAATAAAACTTAGGCGTTTTTACAATGCGTTTATTGAAATTAACATGCCAAGGATACAATCTGTAAACAATAAAACTTGACTCTAATACGGACAGCCAACGTTGAATAGTTTTATAATCTATACCAAGCTCTACGGCAATGGCTGATGCATTAAACAACTGACCGGTGCGACCTGCGCAATATTTTAGAAAAATAGAAAATGTATTCAGGTCTTTTATGTTTAAAATACTTCTCACATCTCGTTCAATATATGTTTGAATATACGACGGAAAAAAATCATTGGTAAGGATTTGCCTGTCGTAAATACTTGGATAGCCGCCGTTAAAAATATGATGTAACATATCTTGTTTGTACTTGCTTTTCAATTCTGCATAACTGAACGGCAGCAAATGAAAGATATAGGTTCTGCCTGCCAGCGACTGACTGATTTTTTCCAAGAGCAAAAAATTTTGCGAGCCTGTCAGAATAAATTGCCCTGCTTGTTTATTTTCATCTACGATACCTTGTATATACGAAAATAAATGCGGCACGTTTTGTACTTCATCAATAATGACATGATAGTTGTATTCTTCCAAAAAACCTTTTGGGTCATTTTCGGCAAACTGGCGTAAATCAGGGTCTTCAAGCGATACATAGCGATAGCCTTTAAACAAATTTCTGCACAAAGTTGTCTTGCCGGATTGTCGTGGTCCTGTTATGGTAATAACAGGAAACTTAGCTGCCATTTCAAGCAATTTAGATGATATTTGTCGTTTTATCATAACACAAAGATATAAAACATTTCTTACAAATTAGGAATACAATTCCTAATTTGTAAGAAACAAACGCTATTCTATCGACATACGGCTTTCACTTTTTCAAAGAAAAAGATAAAAAAAGCAAGCCCAGCACTGCCGATAAAGAAGAACCTATGATAATGGCTAAACGTGCAATATTGGCACTTTCAGGATGAGTAAATGACAATGCTGTAAAAAATAAAGACATCGTAAACCCAATTCCGGCAAGCATGGCCAAACCTACAATTTGACGCATGGTCGTGTTTTTTTGTAAAGAACACAATTTCGTTTTTACACTTATAAAAACAAAAGTAGAAATGCCCAGTGTTTTTCCGACGAATAAAGCAGCAATAATTCCGATACTTAAAGGGGATAATAAATGTTGAATACTATCTCCTGAGAGTAAAATAGTGGTATTGGCTAAGGCAAAAATTGGCAAAATGATATAATTCACCGGACGGTGCAATAGGTGTTCGTATTGTTCTAATTGTTTGGTTGGGATAAATAGGGCAGACAATACCCCGGCAATGGTAGCATGTACACCAGAAAGGAAAATGCAATACCACAAGGCAATCATTGGTATAAAATAAAAAATGAACTTTTGGATTTTAAACTGATTTAGAAGCCAAAGAATAACTACAATCCCGGCAGCAATTGCTAAGTATATTAATTGAATATCATTGGAGTAAAATAATGCTATGATGATAATGCCCCCTAAATCATCAATAATTGCGAGAGCTGTAAGGAAAATTTTTAAAGACAATGGCACTCGATTCCCAAGCAATGATAAAACTCCTAATGAAAAAGCAATGTCTGTAGCTGTTGGAATTGCCCAGCCATGAATATTTTCTGTACCAGCATTAAAGGCAATAAAAATAAGTGCCGGAAACAACATACCGCCTATTGCGGCAAGCAGTGGCAATAGTACTTTTCTAAAAGAAGATAATTCACCAATTATTAGTTCGCGTTTTATTTCCAATCCGACTAAAAAGAAAAAAACAGCCATTAGCAAATCATTTACCCATTGCTCTATGCTCAAGGAAAAAGAAAAAACTGCCAAATGTTGATGCCAAAAGTTGATATAATTTTTACCTAAACTGCTATTGGTAATAGAAATAGAAAGAATAGTAGCAGCAATTAATAGTAAACCTCCTAATTTTCCGCTTTCCGAAAGTTCTTTAATCGGATGCGTAATTGGATGTAATGCTTTTTGAATTAATTGCTTCATGCGTTTTATTTACATTTGATGTAAAACTTCAGATAATTCCGAAACATTCTCCACCAAATAATCTGGATGTTGTTGTTCTAGTTCTTCTTTTGTGCCAAAGCCATACAAAACACCCACAGCACGTACATTCATGTTTTTTGCAGCACTCAAATCATGTTCTCTGTCGCCTATCATTACAATACTTTGAAGATTAGAAATGTTTTGTTGTTGAATGATATTCTGAATCATGGTTTCTTTGGTAAGAATATTTTTGGATTCATCATAATGTTCTATTTGAGAAAAGAAATTTAGTACATTGAAATGTGCTAATATTTCTTCTACATACGCACTTTTATGCGTAGCAATATACATTGTTTTTTGCTCTTCTTTTAAAGACTGGAATAATGCACGCATTCCATCAAAGAGAATGGCATCATACATTCCACCTTGTCCGTAATAATAGTCTTTATAATATTGAATAGCAGCTTCTGTATCAGCTTCTGAAAAATGATAAATCTTGGAAAATACATACCGCAAAGGTGGCCCTATTAATGGGATTAATGCTTCATCAGATAAATTGGTAATGCCAAATTTCTCAAAAGCATAGCGATAACCGCCTAAAATGCCGGGTTGAGGAAAGGTAATGGTGCCGTCTAAATCAAAAATGAAATGTTGCATCAAGCGCCTAATAATTCTTTTACAAGAGCAGAAATACGAGCACCTTCGGCTTTTCCGGCTACTTTTTTAGACACAGAGCCTATCACTTTTCCCATATCTTTTATAGAAGAAGCACCTGTTTCTGCAATCGTTTCTTTCACGATTGCTGTTAATTCTACTTCGTCTAATTGCTGTGGAAGATAAGCGGCAATAACCTCCATTTCTTCTTTTTCGCGAATGGCTAATTCTGGTCTGTTTTCTTTTGTAAAAATCTCAAACGATTCTTTGCGCTGATTGAATAATTTTTGTAAGATTTTTATTTCTTGTTCTGAAGTTATTTCTCCACTCGCTCCTTTTTCCGTTTTTGCAATTAAGAAAGCAGCTTTGATGGCTTTTATTGTGCGTAGTTTTACTTCATTTTTAGAAAGCATTGCTTCCTTAAGTTCGTTGTTTATATTTTGATCTAAGCTCATGATAGAAGTTATTGGTTAAGCGTTATTTGTTATTGGTGCAAAGATAAAAATTTGTCAATAGAAAATCTATTAAGCGTTAGTCATCAATGAATGGCTAAAATTATTTTATCTCTTCATAATCAATCAATTCAGCATCATTGTATTTTGTATCAATAGGCGTTGATGAAGTTGCTTTTGATTGGAAGTGTTGCTGGTGGTTTGGCGGTGGAGGTGTACTCTTTTGTGGAGTGGGTTTATTTTCTGCAAAAAGAGTTTTTAATACTTTGTATCCCAAAACAAATAATACAATATATTTAAAAAGTCTGAACATGATTTAAAATTAGTTTTTTAATTCTACATATAACGTTAAATATGCGAAAATAGTTTCAGAACCTATCGTGCCACGATTATCGTGGCACGATGTAATACATCAAATCAGTTCAAAACTTCTTTTTACGAAATTAGTCAGTGCTTCGCCTTTCAACATATTTTGAGACAATAAAGCCAAGTCATATAATTGTTTAATATGCTTTTCTTGCTGTGCTGTTTCTTCTTCCAATAATTTTCCATTGATAGGATGGTTGGTATTAATGACCAAATTTAATTTTTCATCCATACTGCCGAACATAAACGGCGAACCACCTCCCATTTTCTGCATTTCCATCATGCGGCGCATGAACTCATTGCGAGTTATTACGATGGGGGCATCCGTTGGCGAAAGTGCTTTCAGTTCAATATCGGCTTTGCTTTTTTCTATTGTAGTTTCAAACAATGTTTTTAATTTTTCTTCTTGTTCTTTTGATAAAACAGAAGCAGCATCCTCTTCTTTCGGAATTAAATTAGAAACTATATCCGCATCTACCCGTTTGAATTGGGTTTTTTCGTTTTTCATTTCCACTTGTTGGATAAAATGATTGTCAATCATTGTATCTAATTTTACAATCACATAGCCACGTTCTTTGGCTTGCTCTATGTAGCTGTGTTGTTCCTCTTCGTCAGACGTGTATAACACAATTAAATTGCCGTCTTTATCCGTTTGGTTAGTGGTGATTTTTTCTTTTAATTCTGCAAATGTATAAAATGCATTTTCGGTAGTTGGAAACAATGCAAAAGTATTACTTCTTTCATAAAATTTCTCATCGCTTATCATGCCGTATTTTACAAACAAGCCTAT
Organism: Bacteroidota bacterium; assembly: GCA_039797705.1. Classification (GTDB taxonomy): domain Bacteria; phylum Bacteroidota; class Bacteroidia; order Chitinophagales; family JADIYW01; genus JADJSS01. Next base: position 10,953 of record JBDKHK010000042.1, on the reverse strand, counting down.
ATCACTCCATTTTTCTTCAAATTGTTTTCTATCGTTATTAAATATTTCTTGCAATTTATCCGATACTTTTTTGGAAATATGTTGATTGATTTTTTTGACATTAGAATCGCTTTGCAAATAAGAACGGGAAACATTTAGTGGAATATCCGGTGAGTCAATAACGCCGTGCAAAAGGGTTAAATATTCCGGTACAATTTCACCAACATTATCCGTAACAAATACTTGGTTGCTGTATAATTGAATTTTATCTTTTTGAACCTCAAAATTCTTTTTCAATTTTGGGAAATACAAAATTCCAGTAAGATTAAACGGATAATCCACATTTAGATGAATCCAAAACAAAGGCTCCTCAAAATTCATTGGATACAACTCCCGGTAGAAATTTTTATAGTCTTCATCTGTTAAAGACGAAGGCGTTTTAGTCCAAGCAGGAGAAGTATTATTAATAATTTCTGGCTCTTGTGGTTTTTCCGCTTTTTGGTCTTCTTCACTTTGCCATTTATGGCCAAATTGAATTGGAATTGGTAAAAATTTACAATACTTATTCAATAATGATTTAATGCGATGTTCTTCTAAAAACTCTTGGGAGTCTTCTGCGATGTGTAAAATAATTTCAGTGCCCCGTTGAATTTTTTCGGTTTCTTCTAATGTAAATTCTGTAGAACCGTCGCAAGTCCATTTTACGGCAGGTTCGTCTTTATAAGATTTGGTATTAATTTCTACCTTTTCTGCCACCATAAAAGCGGAGTAAAATCCTAAGCCGAAATGTCCAATAATATTATTAGAATCTGTATTTTTTAATTTTTCTACAAATTCTCCTGCGGATGAAAAAGCGATTTGATTGATGTATTTTTTCACTTCTTCAGCTGTCATCCCAATCCCTTTATCAGAAATTTTTAGGATATTTTTATCTTTATCAATGCTGATTTCGATAGTCAAATCACCTAATTCGCCTTTTGCTTCGCCTAATTGTGATAAGCCTTTCAATTTTTTGGTGGCATCTACTGCATTAGATATTAATTCTCGTAGAAAAATTTCATGGTCTGAATACAAGAATTTTTTGATAATTGGGAAAATGTTTTCTGTCTGTACATTAATTTTTCCTGTTTCCATTGACATAAATATATAGATTTTAAATTTTGATAAATAAAATATTTATAGGGATTTAGGCAAAAGTTATACCAATGGAGAATGGCTGACAAGTTGACATTTATAATGGCAAGATATATTGGATATAAAATTGAAATACTATTAAATAAAAAACACGGCAATAAGCCGTGTTTTTAATTTTCTTTTTTAACGAAATCTATTTGCCTGCATCTTCATAAGTGTATGCGATACCTTTTTTCAAAGATTGGTTAGCAGATGCAATACTTGCAATTCCGCCACCCCATCCACTGTAGCCACCGCCACTAGATTTTTGGTCTGCTACCATTAATATGAAAGGGCAATTAATTGCTGCAGCATCTTGTAATAATTTCATGTTGGCTTTTTTGTCAGATTTAGAACCGCTGAAACCACCCGTGCTTTTCCCTTTTACTTCACCTGCTTTTTTTAAGCCTACTACTTCTGAGTTATCCATAAGTATTTCTACTTTTTCCCAATCCTCTTTTCCGTTGATGATAATTTTTTCAGAAATTGGCTCCAGTCTTCCGCTAGAATATTGAATTTTTTCCACTGCTTTTTTCCCAATGGTTTGTTCTGCATCTTCTCCATCGTATTTGTAATAGATTTTGAAGTCATCCACTCTTACTACTTTTCCGTCAATAGTTTTGCCAGAGTGTAAGAAAATTTTGTCTGAAGCAAATGCTACTACCATAGCAAAAGCCAGAAATAATGTAGTCAGTAATTTTTTCATAGTGTTTTTTTTAATAATTAGTAAATTTAGTAAATATTTTTTTAAGAAATACAATTTTTATGCCAAAAGAATAATTTCAAATGTTGCTCAAGATAATTACATATCAAATGAAAATAAATACAAGATAAATGGGATACTTTAATACGTGTTAACACGGATGTACGTGCGAAAGTATGGTGTAAATTGAATTTAAATTCTATTTTTAATAAAAATATTAAATGGTGGAACTTAAAACAACATTTATCTGTTTTCTTTAGAGTATTTTTATTGTTCATTAATTAAAAATCATAAATTATGTTGTATGCATTATTAGGCTTAATTGTATTAGGTGTCTTTCTTTCTTTTGTAACGGTGCAACAAGGCACTATTGCAGTCATTACCATGTTTGGAAAATATCAACGAATTTTAGGACCTGGATTAAATATGAAAATTCCATATTTAGAACAAGTTTATAAACGCATTTCTATTCAAAATCGTTCGGTGGAATTGGAGTTTCAAGCAATTACGATTGACCAAGCAAATGTTTATTTTAAAGCGATGTTATTATATGCTGTTGTGAATACTGATGAGAACACAATTAAAAATGTTGCATTTAAATTTATTGATGAAAGAAATTTAATGCAAGCTTTGGTTCGTACTATCGAAGGTTCTATTCGTGGTTTTGTGGCAACGAAAAAGCAAGCAGAAGTACTTTCTTTAAGAAAAGAAATTGTAGAAGATGTGAAAGGGCAAATTGACCAAACTTTGGAAACTTGGGGGTATCATTTGTTAGATTTACAATTAAACGACATTACATTTGATGAAGCAATCATTAAATCGATGGCGCAAGTAGTGGCATCCAGTAACTTGAAAGCGGCTGCAGAAAATGAAGGTCAGGCTTTATTAATTACCAAAACAAAAGCGGCAGAAGCAGATGGTAATGCAATAAAAATTGCAGCAGAAGCAGAACGTACCGCAGCACAATTGCGCGGACAAGGGGTGGCGTTATTTAGAGAAGAAGTAGCGAAAGGTATGAGCCAGGCAGCAAAAGAAATGGAGCAGGCTAATTTGGATACATCGGTAATTTTATTCTCGATGTGGACGGAAGCGATTAAAAATTTTGCTGAATATGGAAAAGGCAATGTTATTTTCTTAGATGGTTCTTCTGATAATATGCAGAAAACAATGAAGGAAATGATGGCAATGAATACGCTGATGGATCCAAAAAGTCAGAAAAAATAATAGTACTGAAAGGCTATGAAAAAATGCGTCTTACATTTTGTGAGACGCATTTTTATTTATGAATAATTTCTTCTAAGAATAATTTCAATGGTGGAATATCCGTTTGCACCGTTTCCCAAATAGTTTCGTAATCTATTTCAAAATAATCATGAATTAATTTGTCGCGCATACCTGCAATAGCACGCCAAGGAATAGTTGAATATTCAATTTTAAACTCTTTACTGATTTTTTTAGATGCTTCGCCAATAATTTCTATTTTTCTAATGACAGCATCTTGCTTTTCTTCATTTTTTACAAAATCAATATATAGTACATCTTTAGTGTATGCTTCAATTTTGTAAATAGCTTGAAGCATGTGCTCTAAATAAATAGAATTATCTTTAAGCATGATAAATAGGAATCAAGTCTTTTTGAATGTATTTTATGAGTTTTGGGTTTTTAAGCGCATTTTCAGTTAGCAATTCAGTTTTGATGTTTAATATATCAGAAAGAGATTGTTCTAATTGTACTAATTGCAGTAAGCTGATTTTTGAATTAAATTTTACTAGCAAATCCAAATCGCTGTTTTCATTTTGTTCGCCACGCGCATACGAACCAAACACACCTACCTTTTCCGGTTTGTACGGAGCTAAAGTTTGAATAATTTGTTGTTGTTGTTGTGCGGAAATCATACAGTAAATATAATAAAATTTTGCTGAATATGAAAGAAATGATGGCAATGAATCCGCTGATGGATCCAAAAAGTCAGAAAAAATAATAGTACTGAAAGGCTATGAAAAAATGCGTCTTACATTTTGTGAGACGCATTTTTATTTATGAATAATTTCTTCTATGAATAATTTCAATGGTGGAATATCCGTTTGCACCGTTTCCCAAATAGTTTCGTAATCTATTTCAAAATAATCATGAATTAATTTGGTTATAATACATGGATTGCTTTTAATGGCATAATACGGATAAATATTTGGTTCAATTTCTATTATGCAAAAAAAGTAAAATTAGTACAAGGCTATCTACTCAAAAACATACTCTTGTCCTTATATAATTGTCTAAAATAAGGATCAAATAAATCTTTGATAAAGTATATAGCCTCTCCAGTAGATTTCATCTCAGGACCAAGTTCTTTACTTACATTCGGAAATTTATCGAAAGAAAAAACAGGCTCTTTGATGGCATATCCTGTTAGTTTTTCTTCAAAGGTAAAATCTTTCAGTTTGTGCGTACCCATCATTACTTTGGTAGCCACATTTAAGTATGGAATTTTGTAAGCTTTGCAAATAAACGGAGTAGTTCTGGAGGCGCGGGGATTGGCTTCAATCACATATACTTTGTCGCCTTTTATTGCAAATTGAATATTGATAAGCCCTCTGATGTCCAAAGCCCTACATAGTTTTTCTGTGTACAGTTTCATGGATTCGATAATGATAGCACCTAAGCTATATGGAGGCAACACGCTGTTGCTGTCACCACTATGAATTCCTGCCGGCTCAATGTGTTCCATTACGCCCATAATTTGGACTGTTTCTCCATCATAGATGGCGTCTATTTCTGCTTCTTTAGCGCGGTCAAGGAAATGGTCAATTAGAATTACATTTCCTGGAATATCTTTTAATAAGTTGATAACGGATGTTTCACATTCATCATCGTTGATAACGATGCGCATACGTTGTCCGCCTAAAACGTAGCTCGGGCGCACTAACACCGGATACCCAACGCGATTCGCAACGGCTAAAGCTTCATCAGCATCTGTGGCGGTGCCGTAATCTGGATATGGGATTTCGAGTTCCTTTAATAAATCGGAAAAACGACCTCTGTCTTCTGCCAAATCCATGCTGTCGAAAGAGGAACCAATGATTTTTATGCCTCTTTCACTCAATTTTTTAGATAGCTTCAACGCCGTTTGTCCGCCTAATTGAACAATAACACCATACGGTTGCTCGTGCTCTATCAGCTCCCAAAGGTGCTCCCAAAATACTGGTTCAAAATATAGTTTGTCGGCAATATCAAAATCGGTGGAAACTGTTTCGGGATTGCAGTTTACCATAATGGCTTCGTATCCAACTTCTTTTATTGCTAATAATCCATGTACACAACAATAGTCAAATTCTATTCCCTGCCCGATACGGTTTGGTCCAGAACCTAATACAATGATTTTCTTTTTATCAGAAACAATACTTTCATTTTCTGTGTCAAAGGAGGAATAATAATAAGGAGTTTGGGCTTCAAATTCGGCGGCACAAGTGTCCACCATTTTATATACGCGACGAATGTTTAATGCTTTGCGTTTTTCATATACTTCATCTTCCGAAATTCTACCTAGCAAGAAAGCTAATTGTTCATCGGCACACCCTTTCTTTTTAGCTTTTAATAAAAGTTCCTTTGAAATTGTATGAATAGTGTATTGTTGAATTTCCTTGTCCAGTTTCACCAATTCTTGAATTTGCATCAAAAACCAGTTGTCAATTCCTGTTAATTTTTGAATAGTATGCAATGGAATTCCTAAAGACATTGCATCTTTTATTTTAAAAATCCTATCCCAACTTGGGTGTTGTAAGCTGTCTAAAATTTCTTCTGTTTTAGATAATCCTTTTCCATCTGCACCTAATCCAATTTTATTATTTTCTAAAGACTGACATGCTTTTTGAAGGGCTTCAGCAAAATTTCTGCCTATACCCATCACTTCACCGACTGCTTTCATTTGCAATCCGAGGGTAGTGTCGCAGCCATGGAATTTATCAAAATTCCAACGTGGGATTTTGACTATCACATAGTCTAATGCTGGTTCAAAACATGCAGAGGTAGATTTGGTAATTTGATTATCTAATTCATCTAATGTATAACCAATGGCTAATTTTGTAGCAATTTTTGCTATCGGATAGCCTGTTGCTTTAGAAGCTAATGCAGAAGAACGTGATACCCGTGGGTTGATTTCAATAACAATGATTTCTTCGGTTTCGGGATTTACTGAGAATTGTACATTACAACCTCCTGCAAAATTCCCTAAAGACCGCATCATTTTTTGTGCTTGTGAGCGCATTTCTTGATATACGGTATCGGACAAAGTCATTGCCGGAGCTACGGTGATTGAATCACCAGTATGAACCCCCATTGGGTCTAGGTTTTCAACGGTACAGATAATGACAACGGTGTCGTTGGTATCTCTTAATAATTCTAATTCAAATTCTTTCCAGCCTAATACCGCTTTTTCTACTAATACTTCGTGTACTGGAGAGCATTTTAAACCATACGCCAACATATTTTCAAACTCTTCTGCTTTGTGGCAAAAACCACCCCCAGTACCACCCAAGGTGTATGAAGGACGGATAACCAAAGGAAATCCTATTTTTTGAGCGGCTTCTTTTCCTTCTAATATTGAGTTGGCAATATAGGATGGAGCTACGCCCAAGCCTAATTCTACACAAAATTTTCTAAATTTTTCGCGATCTTCGGTGGTTTCAATTACATTCAAGTCCACACCAATGATGCGAACATTATACCTTTCCCACAAACCTACTTCATAAGCTTCTTTACATAAGTTCAAAGCCGTTTGTCCACCCATGGTGGGCAAAACAGCATCTATATGTCGTTCTTCTAAGATTTCTCGGATAGAATCAATGGTCAATGGTTTTAAATAAACATGATCCGCTGTAACCTCATCAGTCATAATAGTAGCCGGATTCGAGTTGATAAGTGATACTTCTATTCCTTCTTCACGAAGTGAGCGTGCTGCTTGCGAGCCTGAATAGTCAAATTCGCAGGCTTGTCCTATAATGATAGGTCCGCTACCTATGATTAGTACGGATTTAATGGAGTTATCCTTTGGCATTTTTGGGAAAATTTCACAAAGATACCAAAAAAGTAAAGTGTTAAAAGTTAAAAAACTGTTTCTTTTATCAGATTACAGCAAAATAATATGATTTTACCCCAAACAAAGTATCAATTGGTCATTTAAAACAAGAAAAATGCCTTATTCCAAATAAATTTAAATTTATGAATGTTTAGCTTTTTGTAAAATGGTGTAAAATGCCTCTGCAGAATTTTCCCAATTGAATAATTTTGCTCTTTCTAAGCCTCTTTTTGCTAATGTTTGCCGTAATGCAACATCTTCAGATATCTGTTGCAATGACTTTTTTATTTCATTTACATCTTTGGGATTAACCAGAAGAGCAGCATTTCCAGCAATTTCTATGCACGAAGTAGAATTAGACGTAACAACAGGAGTGCCGCAAGCCATTGCCTCTGCAATGGGCAATCCAAAACCTTCATGTAGCGAAACAAAAACCAATGCCGTTGCATGCTGGTAATATTCAATAAGTTGTTCTTCGGAGATAGCGGTATTAATGATTTTCAACCCTTTTACGGTTTCTTGTGATTCATACGGTTTTACAAGAGCTATCAGCTTTGGGCGTGTTTGTTCGTCTAATAATTTATAGGCTTCTACTAATCGTTCAAAATTTTTTTTCTTTTGGTAAGAAATAATTGTCAGAAAATATGGTTCTGTATTTTCTTGCTCGAATGTCGTTTTAAATTTATTGTGGTCAATGCCATTCCAAACGGTGGTAATTTTTTGTACAGGAAAATTTACCGAATGTATTAATTCACTTTTTGTATAATCGCTTACCGTCATCACTTGAGAAATATGCTTGTTCATCAGTTGCCATTTCAGTCGTTCTTTCCATCGTTTAAACTGCCCGAATAGTTTTTGCTTTGCAGTAAAATAAAAAGTATCTAATGGTAGTGTGAACATTGCCATACCGTGTACTGTAAGTACTAATGGTTTATTCGTCTTTCTGAAAGCTAGTGCTGGTGCAATACCACCACCGCAACGAGGATCCCAATAAATATCAGCAGCAGTGATTGGCAATTCATCTAATGTTTTAAAAACAATAAATTCCACAGAATATTTTTTTTGCAATATTGCCATAATGTTCCATGCGCAATGTTTCATGCTATAAGGCGTGTTCTCTGGTAGATATGTGGCAACTTTCATTACTAATTCTTAATTTTTTTTAAAAATCTACGGATATACACATTTAGTCTTTTAATCATTAGAAGTTATAGACTTATTCAGATTGATAAAGGGGATATAAGAAATATAAAACCCAAATTTCTTTTTTATATATATTGCGCCTAATACATTCCAAAAAATCATACTAATAGCATTGGCAGCGGCAGCTCCTTCTATGCCAAATTTTGGTATTAATAGAAAATTTAATAAAATACTGACAGCGGCTCCTAAAAAGGAAATATTTCTAAATTGCCGGTGATAGCCCGTTGCGTTTAGCAATTGTGCTACTGGGCCGCAAAGCGTATTAAACACTTGTCCTACTGTCATTATTGATAAACTTAATGCGCCAGTGGAAAAGTCTTTTCCGTACAACCACATTACATATTTGGCAAAAAACATTAGAATAATAAATACCGGAAGACTTAAATAAAAAACTAATTTAGCCGATTTGCAAGAAATGCGCTGCACTTCTTTCATATTTTTTTGTGTGTATAATTGTGTCATTTTGGGCTGCACGGTGGTGTTTAATGCTACCAATAACGTAGCGGCCAGCATTGAAACATTCGTACATGTTTTATAAATACCCACCATGCTTGTTTCTACTTGGTATGATTTTAAAATAAAAACATCAGCACTATTAGACACCAAAAAAGCCGCATACGTCATTAGCATAGGAAACGCTACAGACAATACCTCTTTATTTTGGATGGTTACCAGTTTTTTTTCCTGAGATGAAGGTTGATGAAAATTTCTATAAACTGGCAAAAGAGTAAACAACCATGGCAATATGCATAAAGTTGCCCAATGCAAATAAATCGGATTATCAGGATGGAAAAAATAAATAGTAATTCCAATTAATACCAACAAACGAATAATAGTCGGCAGTATCAGCGACATATTGGCGGTATGTATTTTTAAAGCAGCCCGTAAACTAAAATAATTCAAATCTCCTAAAACAAAAAAAGGCAAAAACAACCCGGAAAGACGAAACAGCCAAACCATGTCTGGTTCATTCCAATAATTACACAACCAAGGAGCAATAAAATATAGAATAACCGCTGAAAGGATAGAGAAAATGACCGTCAGTTGATTTCCTTTTAAAAATACTGCATAAGCTGATTTTAGATTGTATTTTTCTCGATATTCTGGAATTAATTTTTGAAGCGCTTCTTTTATTCCAAAATTAATAAAAATGGCAAAAATACCCATCACTGTTACTATCAACGTGAGCCGTCCGGAGGCCTCTGCGCCATAATAACGACCAATCAATACGCCAGAAATAAAACGCAATCCCTGAACAAAGAAGAGGGAAACTGCCGTTGATAGGCTTCCTTTCAATACAAAACCGAAGTTTTTATCTTGCAGAGCGTGCTGTATTTTATTTTTATAGTGTTGGATATTCAATAGGCTAGTTTGGCTACAAAAATAGACATTGTATTTTAAATGATATACATGACTATTTTTTTATTATTTTTGAAAACTGATAAATTGCACTAAATAAGGGACATGCTTTTTAATTCTTTACATTTTCTACTTTTTTTCCCATTATTCTGTTATTTATATTTTAGTGTTTCTAAGAAACATCAAGCAAAAATATTGATAGCGGGTGGATATTACTTTTATGGTAATTTCAGTCCATTTTTTGCTATTATTCTACTGGTTATTACTTGCAACGACTTCATTGCCGGTATTATGATGGACAAAACAGAGGAGCAACAAAAGAAAAAGAAGTGGTTGTATTTAAGCATGATTGGCAACCTTGGTATTCTTTTTACATTCAAATATATTGATTTTGTAGATACCAATATCCGTGAAGTATTAGCACTCTTTCATATACCTTGGTTTGTTCCCGAACCTTGGTTTAATACCTGGGTGGTTCCCGTTGGATTGTCTTTCCTTACCTTCCAGTCTTTAAGTTACACCATAGATGTTTATAAAGGAGTAACAAAAGCGGAACAGCAATTCAACTATTTTGCGGCTTTTACTGCATTTTGGCCAGTAATGGTGAATGGACCAATTGAACGGGCAAAAAACTTATTACCACAGATCAAAGAAGAACACCGTTTCGACTATGAACGTATGCGTTTGGGGTTATTTCGTATGGCGTGGGGGTTTTTTAAAAAGGCAGTTATTGCAGATCGATTAGCGCATTATGTAGATAATATGTATCTGCATTATGATGTTATTTCTGGTTGGACTACGCTCGTTGGAGGGTTGTTCTTCTTCATTCAAGTATATTGCGATTTTTCAGGATATTCAGACATTGCCTTAGGTGCGGCAAAAGTATTGGGCATTGATATAATGGAAAATTTTAAACGCCCATTTTTCTCCAAAAATTTAGCCGATTTTTGGACACGCTGGCATATTTCACTTTCCACGTGGTTAACAGATTATGTGTTTTTCTATTTAGGAGCATATAAAGCAAGTGGAGGAAAAGTAATTTTTAATGTAATATTTGTATTGGCTTTATGTGGCTTGTGGCACGGTGCTAATTGGCCCATGGTGCTGTCTTTTACAATGGTAGGTGTATTTATGGCAATACGATATTGGTGGCAAGCAAATGTAGTGAAAGCCATAAAACCGAGTAATGCCTATAAATTGTTTGATAAATATGTGCCGGATTGGATACATAGTGTTATGACTATTTTGTTGTTCTTATTTTGTTTCTTATTGTTTCGAGTGCACACAGCACAAGTTGCCATCAACCTTCAACACCCAGATGCACAAGTGAGCTGGTTGCATATTGCTAAAGATTTATACATTAATTTATTTAAAATAGGAACGGCAGGCTATTTTCATGCATGGATGATACACGACGGAATAGTACAATTTGTTATTGCCTTGTTTTTTATTTTTGTATTATTTA
>JBDKHK010000041.1:0-19289 GCA_039797705.1 Bacteroidota bacterium | reverse complement strand
TGTCTATAAAGACCAAAAAATTTCTACTATTGTAGATGAAGTACTATATTCTTGATGTCTTCTAGTCTGTCTATAAAGACCAAAAAATTTCTACTATTGTAGATTGTTGCAATGTAACCATTATAGGAAGTCTATAAAGACCAAAAAATTTCTACTATTGTAGATATAGTGTGTTTTTTTGTTTTTGGGAGTTTGTCTATAAAGACCAAAAAATTTCTACTATTGTAGATGCTTTATATATAATCTCATTTAATATAGGGTCTATAAAGACCAAAAAAAATCTACCATGGTAGATGCCTGTTTATTCAATTCCCTAACTTTTCAAAACTCAGATAAACACCCGCATTTTAAACTTTAAAAATTATTTAATCTAAATAAAAGTATTTTAATACTTTTATTTCAAAAACTTTTTTACCTTTGTTTCATTATAATTTTATCATTTAATGCTATCAATAATGGAAACAACAGCAGAAAACATTCTTAATGTTACTTTATTAGAACCTCGCTTGAAACATGCTACCATCTTTGCACGTTTTGACGAGCTGAAAGACGGAGAGAGCCTGACAATACACAACGACCACGACCCACGACCTTTGTATTTTCAATTGGTAAATATGCGTGGTGAAACGTTTACTTGGCAATATTTAGAGCAAGGGCCGGAGTGGTGGAAAATTAATATCACTAAACAGAAAATAGAAAAACAAAGTCCTTTAAGTAAACACCCAGAAACCGGCGAAAATATTTTGAATGTTACACTGCTGGAGCCACGCATCAAGCATGCCACTATTTTTGCCATGTATGATAATCTAAAAGAAGGCGAATCGTTTATTATTCACAACGACCATGATCCAAAGCCTTTGTATTATCATTTATTAGGAGAACACGGCGATGTATTTAATTGGCAATATTTAGAAAATGGACCAGAATGGTGGAAAATCAGGCTACAGTTGCGTCCTTTAATTTCTAAAAATGAGCCTACATCCGAAGTATCAATAAATGCAGAAGACGAAGTGTTTAATGTTACTTTATTAGAACCTAAAAAGAAACATCCTTCTATTTTTGCTCGTTTTGATGCACTAAAAGCAGGAGAGAGTTTCACCATTTTAAATGACCACGATCCAAAACCATTATATTATCAATTATTGGGAGAACGGGGCGATATTTTCACTTGGGAATATTTAGAGCAAGGCCCGGAATGGTGGAAAGTACGCATGAGAAAACGTATTCCGGGAGAAAGTACTGAAACATTAGGCGAAATTGCAGCAAAAGATTTACGCAAAGCAGAGGTATTTAAAAAATATGGTTTAGATTTTTGTTGCGGTGGCAAAAAAACAGTACAAGAAGCGTGTGCCGAAAAAGGATTAGATGTAACAGCGGTAGAGCATGAACTGCAACACGCAGATAAAGCAGTGGCTGCTCGTCCGTTGCCATATAATGAATGGAGCCTTGATTTTTTGGCGGACTATATTGTAAACACACACCATACTTATGTAAGAAAAAATCTTCCAGATATTAGAGCGTATGCAAGTAAAGTATTGGAAGTTCATGGAAAAGCGCATCCTGAATTGGAAAAAATCCAACCATTGGTGGAAGCTATTGCAGCAGAACTTATTGCTCACATGGAAAAAGAAGAAAAGGTATTGTTTCCGTATATCAAACAATTGGTTCAGGCAAAAAACAATCATCAACCGAATCCGCAAAGCTCGTTTGGTTCTATCGAAAATCCAATAAAAAACATGGAAAACGAACATGAAGCAGTTGGAAATTTTGTAGAGGAAATAAGAAAATTTACTAAGAACTTTACATTGCCAGAAGATGCTTGCGCCAGCTATACTTTATGGTATAAAATGTTGGAAGAATTTGAAGAAGATTTGCATTTGCATATTCATTTAGAAAATAATATTCTTTTCCCTAAAGCAATTGAATTAGAGAAAGTATAATTTTATCTTGCTAAAAAATGATTTATAAAAACAAAAAATATCACTAGTGTTTTTTGAAATGGGGTATTAAAGAATAAAACCAATGTATGATAACGATAAACGCCAATACTAAAATTGCAACAATTTTAAAAGAACATCCCGATGCGTTGGAAGCCATTGTGAGCATTACGCCGGCTTTTAATAAATTACGCAATCCATTGTTGCGGAAATTAATGGCGGCACGTACTTCCATCAGTATGGCAAGTAAAATAGGCGGTTGTACGGTCAATGATTTCTTTGATAAACTCAGGCCGCTTGGTTTTATTATTGACACTGATACTAAAGAAGAAGAAATATCTCCAGTAGCTATGCCAGATTTTATGAAACAACTAACTCCCGAAACTACCGTAGAATTGGATGTTCGTCCTATTTTGGAATCTGGAAAAGACCCATTGAGTTTGATAATGGAACATATAGGAAAGATGCCGGCACATCATACCTTAAAATTAATAAATAGTTTTGAACCAACGCCTTTAATTTTATTATTGGAAAAACGAGGATTGGAGAGTTATTCTGAAATAAAAGGAAAAGATGTAGTGTATAGTTATTTCTATAAATCTGATAAGGTAAAAGCAACTAAAGCAACACAAAAAGGTGCAGACGAAAATTGGGACGAACTTCTGAAAAAGTATGATGGAAAACTAACAACAATTGATGTTCGAGCATTAGAAATGCCTTTGCCGATGCTGACTATTTTAGAAGAATTAGATAAGCTCCCGGAGAGCGATGCATTATTTGTTTATCACAAACGTATTCCAGTGTTTTTATTACCCGAATTGCAAGAACGACAATTTGATTATCGTGCAAAAGAAATCAGCGATGGAGAAGTACACTTATTAATTTTTAAAGCATAAAAAATGTTCGCTTCCCCTTTAAATACTGCTACCATAAAAACAACGAGCTACAAAGTAGTATTGCCGTTTTATGTGTATGCCGCAATATCTTTTTTAGTAGCAACTATTTTATTATTTACATCAACCGATGCTTTTACGGCACATTATTTTAGTCCGCATTTATTAGCCATCACACACGCTATGGCATTGGGCTGGGGAACGATGATTATTTTAGGGGCAAGCCATCAATTAGTTCCAGTATTAGCAGAGGGAAAATTATATAGCAATAAGCTGGCATACACTTCGTTCATTTTTGCAGCAATAGGAATTCCTATGTTGGTGTATGCATTTTATATTTTTGATATGGGACCACTTGCCAAATGGGGTGGAAGATGTATTATTATTGCGGTGGTGGCTTATCTCATTAATATTTCCATGAGTATTAAGCAAAGTAAAAATGAAAATATTCATGCAATTTATGCCTTTACAGCAACGTGGTGGTTATTAGTTACTGTTACTTTTGGACTGGCATTAGTGTATAACAATACATACCCTCTTTTGCCGCACGATTCCTTTCATTATTTGCCTTTACATGCACACGCAGGCATGGTTGGCTGGTTTTTTTTATTAGTGATTGGAGTCGCTTCTCGCTTAATTCCTATGTTTTTAATTTCAAAATACACCAACAATAAATTACTTTGGGTCATATACTTTTTGCTAAACGGAGCCTTGCTTTTTTATTTTATTTTTTTCTATTTTATTTCAGAAACAGCCGTTACATTTATTTCCGTAGGCTCTGTATTTATAGCAATTATTCTATTTATTTATTTTTGCATACAGGCATATAAAAAACGATTGCGCAAACAAGTAGATGAACAAACTAAAATTTCTATTCTTTCTATTTTTATTTTATTGATTCCAATAATATTATTAACGATGGTAATTTTTACATTAATTACTACCTCAGGTGAAAAAGTAAATTTTATTTTAGCGTATGGTTTTTTAATTTTCTTTGGATGGCTAACTTCTATTATTCTTGGCATGACTTTTAAAACAATGCCATTCATCGTTTGGAATAAGGTTTATCATCATCGATCTTCATTAGGAAAAACTCCCAATCCAAAAGATTTATTCAATCATATTGTTTTTAAAATGATGAGTATTTTTTATTTATCAGGACTTGTTGTATTTGTTGTAGGAATTTTATTTTCTTTGATATTAATAATGAAAATTGGAGCCGCTTTGCTAATTATTGCAGCTGCTTTATATAATTGGAATGTAATAAAATTAATGATACATAAACCACACATGTTATGAAGGTAATAACTAATAACGATAGCAAATGCGCAACAGCATTAGCTGCTTTAAAACTGGTAGATGATCCAGAAATTGGATTGAATATTGTTGACCTTGGGTTGGTATATAATATTGAATTTTTAGAAGATATTAATAGAGTAATTTGTACAATGACACTCACTTCCCAATTTTGTCCGATGGGCGAAACGATAGTAGATAATGTTACTCAAGCACTACAAGAAGCATTTTCTGGTGCAACAATAGATGTGAATTTAATTTTTGAACCCTCTTGGGGACAACACCTGATTTCTGAGGAAGGTCTTGAATTTTTAGGAAGATAATATTATGTTGAGTTTAACTTGTAAAGCATCCATCAAAGCCGTAGTGTATATTGGTTCAAAGCAACCGAATGGAGAAAAATCTAGTATAAAAGAAATTGCAGAATTCATCAATGAAAACGAACACACAGTAGGAAAATTACTGCAAAAACTAGTGAAAGAAAATATTGTAAATAGTGTAAAAGGGCCGAACGGTGGTTTTTATATGACGGCACATCAAAGAAATTTACAAATTATTGAAATAGTAAAAGCAATAGACGGTAAAGATGTTTTTGAAAAATGTGGTTTAGGATTAAGCCAGTGCAGCGAAACACGTCCTTGCCCAATTCATAATGATTTCAAACCAGTGAGAGAACTGTTTATGCAAATGTGTACCGAAAAAAATATAAATGACTTGTGCAATAATGTAAACAACGGATTTGCTTATTTAATAGGGTAATTATATCGTTTCTAGATGTTTTATTTTATAAATTGATGGTATATTACAAAATATAAAAAGGTGCAAATGGATACTGTCAATACTTTTAAAGAAAATAATTTAAATAACGACTGGTGGAAATCAACGACAGTATATCAAATTTATCCTCGTTCTTTTTATGATTCCAATGACGATGGAATCGGCGACTTAAAAGGTATTATACAAAAACTAGATTATCTTCAAGACATAGGTTTCGAAACAATTTGGATTTCACCTTTTACACAAAGTCCACAACGTGATTTTGGTTATGACGTTAGCGATTATTGCGCCATTGCTCCGGAATATGGAACAATGGAAGATTTTGATACTTTATTAAAAGAAGTACACCAAAGAAAAATGAAGTTGGTTTTTGATTTAGTGATGAATCATACTTCCGACCAACATGCATGGTTCAAAGAATCCGCTTCCTCCAAAGATAATCCTAAAGCAGATTGGTATGTTTGGAAAGATGGCAAAGGTAAAGATGGCAGGAAGCGACCCAATAATTGGAAGTCTATGTCGGGCAATCCTGCATGGACATATCATCCAACGCGAAAACAATTTTATTACAATGCATTTTTACCCTTTCAGCCCGATTTGAATTATGAAAATCCAGATGTAAAAAAAGCCATGTTTGATGTAGCAAGATTTTGGCTAAAGAAAGGAATAGATGGTTTTAGATTAGATATTATTAGTGCTATTTATGAAGACCCTTTGTATCGCAATAATCCATTTTCATTTCATGTAATTCCTTCAGATAAATCATTGACAATATTTTTCCAGCATTTAAAAAATAATTTTTTACAAGAAAAAAGTTTTTCTTTTTCTACAGAATTACGAGAGGTGACAGATGAATTTTCTCCTAAAAGAATTTTAATTGGAGAGTCGCATGGAGCAGAAAATTTGATTCATCGCTTTTGTTTGGATAACGGCAAAAACGGATTAGATATGGTGTTCTTGTTTAATGCAATTTCTATGCCTTTTAAAGCAAAGAAATACAAGGATATGGTAGAAAAATTTGAAAAATATTTTGCAGCACCATTAATGCCTAATTTGGTATTTTCCAATCATGATAGAACACGCACGATTACCCGTTTAGGCGGGAGCGTGGCAAAACGAAAATTGCAGACTTTGTTTCAATTTACCGCAAGAGGTGTTCCGTTTACTTATTACGGCGAAGAAATTGGAATTCCTCGTGTCAAAATACCATTGAAAGAAGCAAAAGATGCTGTAGCAATTCAGCAACAATGGATACCACAGTTTTTAGTCGATTTACATAATGAATCTTTAAATAGAGATGAATGTAGAACGCCGATGCTTTGGAATAATTCCGACAATGCGGGCTTTTGCACAAGTAATGTAAAACCATGGCTACCAATTGCACCTAATTATAAATTAATAAATGTGCAAACACAAAATAATGACAATGATTCTTTGCTGAATTTTTATAAAAAAATATTGAATATTCGGAAAGAAACACCGGCATTACACAAAGGCAATTTTGAAATAGCCAATGATTTATGTACCGATAAAATAGTAGCATATTATAGAATTTTTGAAAAAGAAAAATTTCTAATATTACTGAATATGTCAGATGAGAATATAAATGGAATTTCAGAAAATGGTACTGTATTATTGTCAACACACCATAACACACAGCATTTGAAATTACAACCTTTTGAAGGAAAATTAATAAAACAAAATGATAACAATTGACGGTAATGGAGGACATTATAAATAATCTGAATGAAATAAAACGACGGATGTCGAATGCTTGCCAAAAAGCAGGAAGAAATCCGAATGAAGTAAAATTATTGCTAGCAACAAAAACTGTTACTCCCGACAGCATAAAAATTGCTTTGGCAAGAAATGAAATATTGATAGGAGAAAACAAAGTGCAAGAGCTAAAAGATAAATACGAAGCATTAAAAGATACGCCACATATCAATCATTTTATCGGACACTTGCAAACCAATAAAATTAAAGAGATTTTAAAATACGATGTATCCTGTATTCAATCGTTAGATAGATTAGATTTAGCTGAAAAATTACACCAACGATTGCAATTGGAGAACAAACAAATGGAGGTATTTATTCAAGTAAATACGTCCAACGAGCCAAGTAAATTTGGCGTAAGCCCCGAAAATGCTATTGAATTAGTAAAACAAGTTGCACAACTTAATACCATTCATATCAAAGGATTAATGACTATTGGATTGTTTAGCTCCGAAACGGAAAAAGTGCGTACCTGTTTTCAATTATTAAAAACTATTCAACAAGAAATTATCCAATTAAATATTCCTACTGTTGAGATGAATGAACTTTCTATGGGCATGAGTGGAGATTTGGAAACCGCCATTGAAGAAGGTGCTACCATTATTCGAGTTGGTACAGCAATTTTTGGTCAACGTATATATCCAGACAGTTATTATTGGAATGAAAATGAAAAAATTAATTGAAATAAATATCATTTAAAATGTAAAAACATGAACAATACCCCACAAAAAATAGAAGAGTTAGATGTACGCGTTTGGGTCCCTATCAAACGGCACGAAAATCTGTTGAGAATGTTTAAGGAATTACCCGTTAATGAAAGTTTTATTTTTATAAACGACCACGATCCACTTCCATTATATTATGAATTTCGTTCTATTCACGGCGATGTCGTAGGCTGGGAATATCTACAACGTGGCGGCAGAGATTGGAAAGTAAAAGTAACCCGAACAGAACACTCTGTCGGCAGAGAGTTTACAGATATTTCCACGTTGATGGATTTGAGAAAAATAAAAAATGAAGACTGGAAACATGTTGTCTTTCATCGCTACGGTATGATGAAAGAGGGCGATACGATGGAAGTTATTGCAGAACAAAATCCCGATGAAATTCAAACTATTTTTAAAGATAAATTTGGAGAACAACATACATGGAATTATAAAAAAGAAATTCCGGGCGAATATGTCATTCATATTACAAAGAAAATGGAAGGAGAGGAGTTGGAAGATGAATTTATGATGGTACAAGAATTTGACGTGCGACCCTATCATCCAGCAGCACGGCACGAAATGGTATTTACTGCCTTTGATGAATTGAAACCCGGTGAAGCATTTATTTTTATAAATGACCACGATCCAAAACCGCTTTACTACCAAATAGAAGCAGAAAGCAACGAGCCGTTTAAATGGGAATATCTAATTGCCGGACCAGATGATTGGAAAGTAAAAGTTGGAAAAACAACGAACAGTAAACAATAAACGCCTATTTATTATTTTCAACCTCAACTAAAAAATCCTCCTAATAATAAAAGTAGGAGGATTTTTTATTTACGTTGTAAGCGAATTATTCGCTTGCTTTAGCAGCTTTTGGTGCTCTTGCCTTTTTTGGTTTTTCTTCCTTAGTTTCAGCTTGTGCAACCACAACTGTTGCTTGTTTCACTTTGTGCGGTCTTGAATTTCCGAAAGAACCTGCAAAGATTTTACCTTTTCTTGTTTTTTTATCACCACGTCCCATGTTTGATAATTTGTTTTATTGAATGAATTTGAAGCGCTAAAGATACAAAATTATTTATTATTAACTTGAACTCAGATTAATAAATGTTATCTATTATTAACGAATTGTCAATGCATTAGACATACGGAACGATTTTTGTACTTTCGCAGTTTACTTTTATACAAAATTTGAAACTGTAAATTTTAAATATGCTGTTAATTGCGTTGGGCGGAACTGCCACAAAAGTTATATTGCTGATTTTAAGTTTGTCCATTTTAGTCGTTCTGCACGAATTAGGACATTTTATACCAGCAAAATTATTCGGAACTCGGGTTCATAAATTCTACCTCTTCTTCGATTTCTTATTTCCATTTCCTAATATTGGCAATTTTTCTTTGTTTAAAAAGAAAATTGGTGATACAGAATACGGCATTGGGTGGTTTCCGTTTGGAGGATACGTACAAATAGCCGGTATGGCAGATGAAACACAAGATGCCAATGAATTGAAAAATACGCCACCCCAACCTTGGGAATTTAGAAGCAAACCGGCTTGGCAACGCCTAATTGTCATGGTGGGTGGTGTGACTATGAATATGCTATTGGCGATGGTTATTTTTGCTGGTTTATTATGGAAATATGGGGAAGAATTTCTACCAATGAAGAATATGACCAACGGTATAATGGTGGTAGATTCATTAGGATATGAAATGGGATTGCAAAACGGTGATAAAATCACCGCTATCGACCATAAACCAACAGGAAATTTTGAAGAATTTCAAAAAGACCTTGTTTTAAACGAAGCAAAATCTATTACCATTGATAGAAACGGACAGCAACAGGAAGTACCCTTAAAAGAAGGCATGCTGTCAAAAATAATGAAACAAAAGAAAGCCACTTTTATTATCCCACGCGTTCCGAGTGTGGTGGCACAAGTGCAAGACGGCTCAGGAGCAGCAAAAGCAGGATTAAAAATAGGAGATAAGATTGTGGCAATCAATGATGTAACTACTCCATTTTATGATGAAGTGAAGAGTGAAATTACTGCCAATAAAGGCAAAAATATTAAAATGACTGTAGAAAGAAAAGGTTCTACCGTAGAATTGAACGGAGAAGTGTCCAAAGAAGGAATGTTTGGATTTGGAACACAGTCGTATGCAGAATTATTAAAAACAGAAAGAGTAAATTATAATTTATTAGCTGCAATTCCTGCTGGCACCGAACGTGCTTTTGCCACTTTAGGAAATTATTTTAAAAGCATGAAAATGTTGTTTACTTCTAAAGAAGTAAAAGTAAAAGATAGCTTAGGCGGATTTGTTTCAATGGGGAAAATGTTTCCAGATACTTTTAATTGGGAACATTTTTGGTTATTGACAGCTACTATTTCAGTAATTTTAGCCTTTATGAATATCTTACCAATTCCAATGTTGGATGGTGGATATGTAGTGTTTTTATTGTATGAAATGGTGAGAGGAAAACCATTGCCCGATAAAGTACAGCAATACGCCCAAAGCGTGGGTATGTTCATTATCTTGGGTTTATTATTGTTTGCCAATGGAATGGATTTTATTCGTGCATTTTTTTAATAAAAAATTTCTTTAAAATCTTTTTTAGTTTATCTTTGCACTCCGTTATTCACAATGAGCCGAAGTGGCGGAACTGGTAGACGCGCACGACTCAAACTCGTGTATGCAAGTGTGTGGGTTCGAGTCCCACCTTCGGTACAGATTAGAAAGCCTTGTATGTAATAGTACAAGGCTTTTTTTATGACAGAATGTATATTTCAAACGATAGCTATATATGTAATCGAATAAAAAAACAAAGCCCACAATGTAAATACAGTGGGCTTTGCTTATTATTAAAATTCTAATGAATTACTTAAACTTCTCTTTGTTTCCGATAGAATCTAATGGTAAAACATTTTTTACAAATTTTACATAGTTTCTGGATTTTCCAAACCAACTCAACATAACAGCATACAATAATTTGTATTTTGATTCAGTATATGGATACCATTGTGGCTCGATTAATTTTCCTTGTTTATCTATTAATACAGATTTTAAATTGCAGAAAACCAATAAACCATCTTCTCCTTTAAATCTGCCAATGCCACTATCTTTTACACCACCAAAAGGTAAATAAGGATTTGCTTCATTCAACATGTGATTATTGATACACACGTTCCCGCATTTTAAAGCGCGCGCAACTCGCTTACCGCGATCTGCATCTTTTGTCCAAACCGAAGCGCTTAATCCATAAGGTGAATCATTGGCTAATTTTACGGCTTCTTCTTCCGTTTTAAATTTCATAATAGCCAATGTAGGGCCAAAAGTTTCTTCGGAGGCTACTTTCATCGAGTGGTTACAGTTTTCAAAAATAGTTGGCGGAATGTGGTGTGAGCCTTTTTCCTGGATACCACCACAAAGTAAAGTGGCACCTTTTGCCAAAGCATCTTCAATATGTTCTTCAATAATTTTTACTTGAAAAGATGCCGTCACAGCTCCAACGTCACAATCTTCTGCTGATTTCGTATTTCTGTCAGGATGAGAAGTTCTTAATCGTTTTGTGCGTTCTACTAAAAAAGGAACTAATTTATCATAAATGCCTTCTTGCACATAAAGACGCTCAATACCGGTACAGTTTTGCCCAGCGTTGGTAAATGCGCCCCACATAATTCCGTTTACCGTTCTGTCGATGTCCACATCATCAAAAACAATACTTGGATCTTTACCGCCCAGTTCTAAATCGATAGGAATTAATTGTTGAGAACAAGCCTCCATTAATTTTCGTCCAGTTTTCACGCTACCAGTAAAATGTACTTTATCCGGACGGAGTGCTAATAATTTTGCTCCGGTTTCTTTGCCGCCCATTACTACTTGAATGGCATTTGTCATAAATCCGCTGTTGGCAAAGAAATGTTCCCACAATGGTTTTAAAGGCGTTACTTCCGATGGTTTTACTATCGTTGCATTTCCTGCTAAGAATGACATTAAAGAAGGTACGATTACTTGATAAAATGGGAAATTCCACGGAGTGATGACTAAAACCGTTCCAAGCGGCTCCATGAACTGCATGGATTTTTTTTCCATTAAAAATATGGGTTGTGGAACTTTTCTGTCTTTTAATGTTTTAGGGGCTAATTTTCTGTAAACATCAATAACATCTGTTACTTCAAATACTTCGGCAGCAAAGGCATCTGTACGACATTTACCAGTTTCGGCAATGATACAATCCAAGATAAAATCACTGTGTGTGATTACGTAATCTCTTATTTTATTTACCTCAGCAATACGTTGGTCAATGCTCATTGCTTGAATAGCAAGTTGTACTTTTTGGGCTTTTTCAAAAATCGATTGAGCTTGTGCATCTGATATTTCATCTATTTCATAAAGAATAGTGCTATTAATCGGATTGGTGATTTTAATAGCGGTAGAATCTAATACTGTCATTTTGTAATTGTATTTGGTTACTAAGATACCTATTTATGGTGATTTAGTAAAATGATAAATGATAATAAATTTTGAAACCATGATTTATTGCCAAATATATTTAAGCATTACTTGCAATTTTTTTAAGGCTATTTACTGGATTTGTTTAGTTATTTAGGATATTACTTACTTTTTTAGTGTAAATAAAAACTCCAATCCGCCTTCTTTTCTGTTTTTTGCTGTAATTTTTCCTTTATGAAAAAGTATGGCATTTTTTACAATAGACAAGCCCAACCCAGAGCCTCCAGTGTCGCGAGTGCGTCCTTCATTGATGCGGTAAAAACGTTCAAAAATCCGATTTAGATGATTTTCATCTTTCACACCGACACCTGTATCATAAAATGAAAAATAGTAGAAATCCGCATCTTCATTATAAATATTGATGTTGATTTTTATATTTTCTCCGGCATAACGAAGTACATTTTCTGTAAGGTTTTTAAATAAAGCATATAACAAATTTCCATTTCCTTTTAGTTTTAAATGGATGGGTAGTTGCCAATTCATATCAATATGTTTTGCATCTAATTGGACTTTTGCATCTTCTTTTATTTTTTGTAATAATTGTTCAATATTTACTATTTCTAACACAAACAAATCGGGTGCTTCTTCCATTTTTGCTATCAGTCCCATGTCTTGTGTAATTTCTGAAAGGACTAAGGTTTGTTTGAATGCCTTTTCAATAAAATAGTGTTTCTTTTCATTATCCAAAGGTTGATTTAAAACGGTTTCCAAATAACCTCTAATACTTGTAATCGGTGTTCGTAGTTCGTGAGCAATATTGCCGGTCATTTCTTGTTTCAACTGTTTTGTTTTTTCTTGCTTTGTGATATCGCTCAAAATAATTTCAAAACTTTTGTCTTCAAAAATATTCGCTCTTAAAGAGAAAACCTTTCCTTGCTTTTGGATAGATTGTTCAAAATAATGTATTTTTTGTTGAGCTAAAAACTGTTGTAATGTTACGAAATTTGCATCTGTTATAACGGTCGTAGCATCACTTGTTGCTTCATCTGTGATGTTATTCAAATTTTGAATAAACAATCCATTGTGAAATTCTACTTTTTTATCGGCAGACAAAAAACAAATTCCTTCTTCCAGCACTTGGATATGTTGCAGGAGCTTTTGTTTCTCTAACAAAACACTTTTTTTACTTTCTCTTAGTTGGTGATAATTATCTGCAATCTTGCTGCCAATTTCGCCAATTTCATCATTTGGAAAATGCAATTGCGTAAGCTCCAAGTTGCCTGAATTTATTACATAATCACGTAATTGTTTTATGGTTTTTCCAAATCTATTCGTAGTGAAATGAATGAAGAACAGAAAGACGGCAAAAAATAAAAGAATATAATAAAGAGAAGCATTGTCTGGTTTTAAAAATTGTTGCAATTTAATATTGTAAGGCAATGCCACACGGATAAAAAGATTATCAGATTTTTTGGCAAAATATAAGTATTCATGTTGGTTAGATTGCGATAATCGAATGTCAGAACTTTTTCCGATGTTGTTTGCACCAATAATTTCAGGTCTGTTTTTATGGTTGCTAAGATGTGCATAATCGTTGATAGAATTATCATAGATTACTATTCCATTGTTGCTAATTAAAGTAATTCTAAGTTCTTTGGGTAAAATGGTTTGAAGACTTGTTATTTCTGGGACAATGCTGTCTTTGTCTTCTGATATTTTTGCCTGTATAATATCTGTATAGGCTTCTAATTTTTCTTCTAATGCTTGTGTTTTATAGCTCTTTTCTCGGGCTTGTTCAAATATAATTATACCAATAGTAAAAAGAGTGAATAACACGCCAAAATAGAGAAATAATCTTTGTCGGTAGCTCAATTTCATGTTTCATCTGTATTAAACCGATAACCATATCCTGTTCTGTTGGAAATAACAGTTGCATAATTACCTAATTTTTTTCTAAGCCGAGTAATGTGTACATCTACGGTTCGTTCAGTAATATATGGTGTTTCGCTCCATAATTTATTAATAATATTTTCTCTTGAAAACATTCTATCTGGTTGCTTTGCCAATAAAGATAATAACTCAAATTCCGTTTTGGTTAGTTGTATTTTTTCATTATTAATACTTAATTCTTTTAAGTTAAAGTCAAAAACGAAACTTCCATAATTCAATGTATCTTCTTTTGTATTGGAGATGCTTTGCTTTTCAGCTCTTTTTAAAATTGCTTTTACTCTTGCAATTACTTCTTTGATAGAAAATGGTTTTGAAACATAATCATCGCCTCCCACAGAAAAGCCTGTGAGCATGTCATTTTCCGTATCTTTTGCCGTAAGAAAAATAATTGGAGTGGTAATGTCATCTTTGCGGATGAGTTCTGCCATTTTATAGCCAGACATTCCACCCATCATCACATCTAATAAAATCAAATTAAAGCCTTTTAACTCTTTTCTCAAAGCCTCTTCTGCAGAGAAAGCAGTAACTACTTCAAAGCCTTCATTTTTTAAATTAAACTCTAATATTTCAGCAATACTACTGTCGTCATCTACAATTAAAATCCTTTCACTCATTATTATTCTATATTTTATATTACAAAGATAAGTTTCTTTAATTATAACTCAGAAATTCCTTTGTGTTTCAATACTTTTGCTTCTACAAAAAACACAATTTCTTCCACAATATTACTGCAATGGTCGCCAATTCGTTCCATTTTTCGTATTAACATCATCATCTCCAAACCACAATATACATCGGCACTTTCCCTTCTTAAATGTTCAGCAAGTACTGCAAATGCATTGCTATAAATTTCATTAACTTCTTTGTCTTTTGCTAAAATTTTTCCTGCATTTTTTGCATTTTCAGAATTGAGCGATACGAGGCTGTCGGTCATCATATTTAATAAGACATCAAACATTTTTTCAAGTTCTAATACTTCTTTCATTTTTGATGTAAATGGATGACATTCTCGCTCTACAACATACCGGGCAATACCGGCAGCATAATCTGCAATTCGCTCTAAGGTAATGCTGATTTTCATTACAGACAATACCAAACGCAAGTCAATAGCTACGGGGCTGTAGAGGGCAATATAATGTTCACAATTACTGTCTATTTTTAATTCAAATGCATCTACTCTTTTTTCAAGACTGATGATTTCCAAAGCCAGTTCGACATCATTATTCAGTAAGGCTTGTTTTGCTTTTTCTACCTGAGCGATCACCAATACCCACATTTGATTTATTTCCTCTTTTAGGTATTGCATTTCCTGTTCTTTATGCTTCATTGTTTTTTATTTTATAGATTATCCAAATCTTCCAGTAATATAATTTTGAGTCGTTTCTTTATCTGGATTCAGAAACATTTTTTTTGTGTCGCTAAATTCAACTAATTCCCCCAACATAAAGAAGCCCGTTTTGTCGCTTACCCTTGCGGCTTGTTGCATATTATGGGTAACAATTACTATGGTATAATTCTTTTTAAGTTGATGAATTAATTCTTCAATTTTTGATGTTGAAATAGGATCTAATGCCGATGCTGGTTCGTCCATCAACAAGACAGAAGGTGCTACCGCTAATGCTCTTGCAATGCACAAACGTTGTTGTTGTCCGCCGGATAATTCAAAAGCAGATTTATGCAATTTATCTTTAACTTCTTCCCATAATGCTGCTGAAACAAGCGACTCTTCTACTCTTTGAGCAATTTGTTTTTTGTTGCTCACATCATTTACCCTTAATCCATACGCAACGTTTTCAAAAATAGATTTTGGAAATGGATTCGGTTTCTGAAAAACCATTCCTACTTCTTTTCGCAGGGTATCCACTTCTATAGATTTGTCATAAATATTTTTACCGTCTATTAAACATTCTCCTTCTAAGCGAGTGTTATCAATTAAATCATTCATTCGATTAAACAACCTAAGAAATGTTGATTTCCCACATCCCGATGGACCAATAAAAGCGGTAACTGTATTAGCGTCCATTTGCATACTGATATTTTTCAGAGCATGAAAATTACCGTAGTAAAAATTTATATTTTTTGTTTCTATCATGCTATTTTTTTATTAATGATGTTTTAATTTTTTATTCAATCGTTGTCGCAAAATGGTTGCTGTTAAATTAAAAAAGAGTACAATTACAATCAATACCAAAGCTGTTCCATACGCCATTGGGCGGGAGGCTTCGAGGTCTGTTCCGCTGGTGGCTAATACATATAAGTGATAAGGCAATGCCATTGCTTGACTTAAAATGCTATGTGGTAAATTGGGTAAAAAATAAGCAGCAACTGTAAATAAAATGGGTGCGGTTTCGCCAGCTACTCTTCCAACAGAAAGAATAATACCTGTTAAAATATTAGGCATTGCACTCGGTAAAACTACTTTTTGAATAGTTTGTAATTTGGTAGCACCCAAAGCTAAACTTCCGCTGCGGTAAGCTTCAGGAACTGCTTTTAATGCCTCTTCAGATGTTCTGATAATTAAGGGCAATGCAAGTAATCCAAGTGTTAAAGAGCCTGCAAGAATGGAATCGCCAAACCCTAATTTATTCACAAATAAAGACATTCCAAATAATCCAAAAACTATAGATGGAATACTGGCAAGGTTGTTAGTCATCATTCTAATAAAGCGTACTATATGACCGTTTCCTGCATATTCAATTGTATAAATAGCAGACATTACACCAAGTGGAACCGCAAAAATTAAACTGCCAATCACTAAATAAAATGTTCCTACTATTGCTGGAAATATTCCGCCCGAGGTCATTCCTTCTTTTGGTGCAGCGGTTAAAAATTCCCAATTGATAACCTTAATTCCATTGAAAGTGATAAAGCCTAAAATACTTAATAATATACCTACGATAGCTACGCTAAATAAGCGAAAAATAAAGAAGGCAATTTTTTGTTTGGTTTTTTTATTCATTTTATATCGTCTTATAATTTTTCTTTTTTGAAATCATTTCTGCAACAATTGAAATGATCATTGTAATAACAAATAACATACAACCTAATAAAAACAATGCTTGATAATGTGCTCCACCGGCAGGTGCTTCTCCTAATTCTGCCGCAATAGTTGCCGGGATTGTTCTTACTGAATCAAATAAAGAAGTAGGCATTACGGCGGCATTTCCTGTTACCATCATTACCGCCATTGTTTCTCCAATCGCTCTTCCAATTCCTAATACAACAGCCGCCGAAATTCCTGATTTTGCATAAGGAATAACCACTTTGTAAATCG
Organism: Bacteroidota bacterium; assembly: GCA_039797705.1. GTDB lineage: Bacteria > Bacteroidota > Bacteroidia > Chitinophagales > JADIYW01 > JADJSS01. The sequence continues at coordinate 2,230 of JBDKHK010000041.1, read as the reverse complement.
TCTGCCATTGAGTGGCACCTAAAGCTAAACTTGCTTCACGCATGGCTCTTGGTGTATTTCGCATGGCATCTTCTGCCACCGAAATAATGGTAGGTAATGCCATAATTGCTAAAATCAAACTTCCTGTAAAAGCCGTTTCGCCAACGGAAAGGTGAAATATTTTTTGAACCAAAGGAGCCAGTACTACCAATCCAAAGAATCCATATACTACTGATGGAATACCCGCCAAAAGCTCAATCACCGGTTTTAATATTCTTCGAGTTCGCTCATTGGCTAATTCAGAAAGATAAATGGCAACGCCTAACCCAAATGGCAATGCAATTATGATTGCCATAATACTAACTAATAATGTTCCCAAAAGCAGTGGAAGTGTACCAAATAACGGCGACGGTGTAGCGGTAGGCAACCATTCTTTACCCAAAAAATAATCATAAAGTGTAATATTTTTTATTGGTAGTTTTTTTATTCCTAATGTTTGCACAGGTGCATATTGTTCCGGTATAAATGCAATAATGTTTTCATTTTCATTGATAACAGTGGTCAATTTTTCAGGAAGTAATTTGTAATCTTCTCCAAGTTCTTCGTCAGAGTATTGTTGAAATATTTCATCTATTCTATAAATTCTAATGTCTTGATTAATTCCACCTATGGCTTTCCAATTGGTTATTTCTGAATCAAAAATTTCTTTAATTTCCTCTGGACTTAAAGTATTGACAGGGTTTTTAGAATTTACATAAAGAGCATATCCTTTTTCTATAGCCGGAGATTTAAAAAGTCCTAGTCCTTCTTTAAATAGAAAGATAGAAATAAACAAAACAGCGATGCCGGTAACGGCACCGCTAATGGTTAGTAATCGTTCTGTTGCTGTATTTAAAATCTTTTTGAACATTCTTTTATTTGACTTAGTATTTTTGTCCATTTTAAATTTTTAAATTTTTATTTTAAATCAACATAGCCAACTTCATCTACTAATTTTTGTCCTGCTGGAGAAAGTACAAAATCAATAAATGGTTTTACTGTTGATGTAGATTTTGCAAGATAATAGTAGAATAATGGTCTTACGATTGGATAAGTTTTGTTTTTTGCATTAGCATAAGATGGTTCTATAAATGATTTTCCACCATTGTAAGAAACGTGTAATGCTTTTACATTTTTATCAAGATAAGCTAATCCTACATAAGCTATTGCACCTTTGGTTTGGCTTACCGATTGAATAATGGCACCATTTGCGGGCATACTCATTATGCCAGACATATAGTTTTTATTTTTCAATACACTTTCTTTAAAAAACTCATACGTTCCAGAAGAAGTTTCTCGTGCATAAGGAATAATTTTCAAATCATCGCCTCCTACTTCTTTCCAATTTTTAATTTTTCCAGTAAAAATTCCTTCTATTTGTTCGCGAGTTAGTTTAGAAATTTTGTTTGCAGGATTTACAATAATTGCCATTGCATCATAAGCAACAATTACTTCTTTAACGGAATTTCCGCCTTCTTGAATTTTTTGTCTTTCATCAAATTTCATTTTTCGAGATGCTTGTGCAATATCTGTTGTACCTTCAATTAAAGATGAAATGCCCACACCGCTTCCACCGCCAGTTACGGTGATATTGCTTTTAGGGTTGCTTTTCAAATACACTTCTGCTGTTTTTTGTGTTAAGGGTAAAACAGTTTCTGAACCTTTTATTTTTTGTGCATTTGCTTGAGTCATTATCGTTATAATGGCGAATGTTGCTAATATTATTTTCTTCATTTTTTTAAATTTATTTGTTATTTATTTTGATGCAAAGTTGCTATTAGGTTGTTACAGTCAATCATAGATTTTGTTACATTTTAATTACATTGTTAGAATTTATATTGTAGTCTGAGTGTGAATACATCATCTTTAATATCTTTATTGTAACCAGAAAGATTTATTGATTTTTCATTTCTTACGACATCATAATAGGCTGTCAATCTTAGGCTATTGTTGATTTTCCATAATAATCCAACACCAATGGTATGGTAAGCAATATCTCCTTTACCTGTTCCGTTGTTTCCAATTTCATTTTTAGATATTTTGCTATTGGGATCATACCAATCATATTTTACTACGGCAGAAATGGGAAGTTTTCCAAAGTCTTGTACTAAGCAAACGTAAGCTCCTTTAAATTTTCGGACATAGGTATCTGTTGTTCCTAAAGTGGAACTGTTAGGACTTTTACTTCCATTTTTATCCCCTGGCTGAGTAC
>JBDKHK010000040.1:0-28962 GCA_039797705.1 Bacteroidota bacterium | reverse complement strand
ACGGTAACGAATACTGGCAATGTAACGGTAAGCAATATCGTAGTTACCGATCCATTAGTAACGGTAGTAGGCGGACCAATAACATTGAGTCCACAAGGAGTAGATAACAGCACGTTTACAGCTACTTACACTATTACTCAAGTAGATATTAATGCTGGTCATTTTGTAAATACAGCATTGGTAACAGGGAATGACCCTAAGGGTAATGAAGTAAGCGATAATGGTACTGCTGATACTCCATTAAGACAAAACCCATCAATTGACTTAACTAAGAGTGGTGAGTATGTAGATGCAAATGGTGATGGTTTTGTTAACCTAGGCGATGCTATCCATTATACTTTTACAGTGACAAACACGGGTAATGTTAGTTTAACTAATATTATAGTTACTGACCCTAAAGTAACGGTAATAGGAGCAGCTATTAACTTAGAACCAGGTGAAATCGATAGCACTACATTCACTGGAACGTATGCTATTACAGAAGCTGACTTACAATTAGGAGGTGTGTATAACTTAGCAACCGCAACAGGTAAAGATCCGAAAGACAATCCGGTTACTGACGATTCTAGAGATCCGAATCCATTAGAACCAGGTGATCCACATATCGATCCAAACTGTCCAGATTGTACCTACACCCCAACGCCACATTCTATTATAGATGCTGTAAATGATACTTACGGCCCGATAAATGGAGTAATTGGTGGAATAACAGCGAGTGTATTAGATAATGATTCTTTACAACATCATGTTGTAAATCCAGCAACAATTGTTTTAACACCAGGTGCGCCAAGCAGTCCAGTGTTGACAATGAACCCTGATGGTACTATTACTATTGCACCGGGCACGCCAGTAGGTATTTACACATATCCTTATACTATATGTGAAAAATTAAATCCATCAAATTGTGATGCAGCGGTAGCTACTATTACTGTTACACATCCTAAAGATACTATCGTTGATAGTTTATGCACCACATGTATAGACGTTGTTTGTTTAGACAATCCATTTGGAGAAAATAGTGTTATAACAACAACATTATGCGATGGCAGTACAACTATTAGCGGTACTGTAATAGATGCAACGGTAGATGACAATGGTTGTGTGGTTATAAAAACTAAAGAAATTGTTGGAAGAGATACAATATGTGTTATCCAATGTGATAAAATAAGTGGATTGTGCGATACTACTGTAATAGTAGTAGTAACACCTCCAAATTTGGATGAGATAATTGATACCTTGCCAACAGGAACACACAAAACAGTATGTGTTGAGGTAGAACCGGATATGAATCCTGCAAATACGATATATACATTCTGCGATGGCAGTACAGAAAGCTACACCAGCTCACTAGGATTTGTAGAATTAGATGCTAATGGTTGTGTGACTTATACAGCAGGCAATACAGTAGGAAACGAAATGCCTATCTGTGTAGTAGCATGTGATACAATATTAGGAATGTGTGATACAACAATCATTAAATTCACTATAATTCCACATGTTGATGTTATAAAAGACACGAACTATATTAATACGAATACTACTGTTTGTGTTCCTATTGAAAATGGCTTCGGAAGCTCTGTGACTACAGCCATCATAGATTGTGGATATGCTAACAACAGTGGTAATACCTATGCAGTTCTTTCTGTTAATCCACCTTGTTTGTTAGTGGTACGCAGTAGCACACTTGGGTATGACTTAGATACAGTATGTGTGGTAACTTGTAACGAAATAGGAATGTGTGATACCACAAGAATTATTGTTTCTAATATCGTTAAGCACGATGTTATCTTAGATACATTACCTATCAAGACCACTACTACTATCTGTGATTATCTACCAAAAGAATCTAACATCACTGTAACAAATTGTGATAGAGAAACTACTACGGGAACTACTCAGCACGGAGGTACATGGACTATTAATCCACAAACTAAGTGTTTAGAGTACACAGCAGGTTCATTGAAAACAAATGACACATTATGTTTGACAATTTGTGATAACGCTTCTAAAGTTTGTAAAGAAGATACTATCATTATTACGGTAACAGGATTACCTCCAATTGCAGTGAGAGATGATGTATTGACAGATCCAAATACTCCGGTAACAATACCAGTATTAGTAAACGACATCCAAACAGATGAAGACCCACTTAAATTATGTTCAGATGGTGCTATTGTTATTAGACCAGCAAATGGTACAGTTGTTGTTGATCATAACAGTGGAACAATTACTTATACACCAAATCCAGGATTCAGCGGTATTGATAGCTTCGTTTATCAAATCTGTGACCCAGAAGGCTCTGATACAGCGATAGTATATATCAAAGTTTCTGAGTGTGAATTACCTACGGTAATTACACCAAACGGTGATGGTATCAATGATAGATTTGAATTGCCTTGTCCGGCATTATCTCCGATATCCTTCTTTGTGTTCAACAGATGGGGTATAGAGGTATTCAGAAGTGAAAGTTATGGTGCTAGCTCGAATTATTTCGACGGTACGTATAAAGGCTCTCCTTTACCAGATGGTACTTACTATTATGTGATAAAATACACGAATGTACATAATGAACAAGTAAACAAAGCTAATTACCTAACCATTCATAGATAGAAAATAAAGGAAAGGAAGAGGGATTCCACCCTCTTCCTACCTAATAATGTAAAAAATGATAAAAGTTTAAACCGATGATAAAATACATTAGCAAAAACTTGCTGGCAATCGCGGCACTAATTAGTGTATGTTCTGTATCGTATGCACAACAAGATCCACAGTACACTCAATTTATGTATAATAAATTGCCTCAGAATGCCGGTTATACAGGCGCAAGAGAAGTACTAAGTATCCGTGCTTTGTATAGAGCACAATGGGTAGGTAATAAAAACGATGGAATTCCAAGAGCACCTCAAACGGCCTCTTTTACGATCCATAGCCCATTGAAAAGAGAACATTTTGCATTAGGATTTTCTTATATGAATGACCGTCTTGGGCAAGAACATAAAAATCAATTCGATTTATCTTATGCGTATAGAGTTGCTTTAGGCAAAGGGGTTAAATTAAGTATTGGGCTTAATGCTGGAATCTATTGGTATAAGTGGAATGCACAAAATGAAATTGCAAATAATATTTCAGACCCAGTGTTGCAACAAAACGTCAGCAAAGTATTGCCAGATGTTGGAGCAGGTATTTATCTATATCACAAGAATTTTTATTTTGGAGCAAGTGTTCCTAATTTTATCAAAGGTGACTTAAATGTAAAAGGAGCTTCATACGGTGAAGGAAAACGTACTCCACATTTTGTTTTAATGGCGGGAGGCGCCATACCAGCAGGTAAAGTGTTGTACATAAGACCGCAAATACAATATAGATATGTTGCCAATGCTTTCAATCGCATGCCCCATACACTAGATTTTAATTTAAGTTTGTTGTTTTATAACAGAGTTAATATTGGAGGTCAGTATCGTACTTCTTTTGGTAATAAAAATATAGGATTAAAACTAAAAGATCCGGATAGTTTTGATTTTATGGTAGAAGTTTGGCCAACCAAACAATTAATGATTGGTTATGCTTACGATTATACGCTTACAAAAATTGGGGACTACAATAGAGGTAGCCATGAAATTATACTTGGGTATGATTTAGGTTTTTCTAAGAAAAGAGTTATTACACCAAGATATTTTTAATGATGTACTAAAGTTAAAATCATAAACCCACCAAAGCATACTAAATAAAAGAATATTGTACTTATGAATACTACTAAAATAACCAGTTCTGTCACTAAGCTATTGTTAGCCCTTTTGCTATTTGCCGTGTCAACCGGTCAACTAAAAGCACAAGATATCGAAGGAGGTGACTTTCAGTTAGGAACCATAGGAAGTGTAAAAAAAGCAGAAAAATTATACAGAGATATGGCTTATCACGATGCGATACCATTGTATGAAGCCTATCTGAAAAAGCATGACAGTACACGATTAATGGCACAATTAGGAGATTGTTATCGCCTTACTTCAAAATTTGACAAAGCAGAATATTGGTATGGAAAAACGACCGACAAGGGAGATGCAGATCCAAAATACAAACTCTTTTATGCACAAATGCTTCAAGTAAATGGTAAATATGATGATGCTGCAAAATGGTATGCACAATACAAAAATGATGTACCTGAAGATAGAAGATCTACCAATGAAATGAAAGCATGTTCTGACTATGGACAATTTTTATTATCTAGAGATAGATTTACAGTAACAGACTTAAGTTTCAATAGCCCTGGTTATGACTTTAGTTCTGTAAAATTTGACAACGGTTTGATTTTTGCCTCTTCTCGAGATAGCAATAGAGCAATCAGTAGAGAATCCTCTTGGACGGGCACACAGTTTTTTGATATGTGGTATGTGAAAGGGGATAAAACAAAATTTGAAAAACCACAACGTATAAAAGGAGATGCCTCTACAAAATTCCACGAAGGAGTCGCAACGTTTAGTAGTGATTACAAAAAAGTATTTTATACTAGAAATAATTACTTAAACGGAAAAACAAAATCTAGTACAGATAAAATAATCAAACTTAAAATCTATGAATCTACCGTTGATGGCAAAACATGGAAAGATGATAAAAATTTTCCATATAATAATAATGAATACAGCGTAGGGCATCCGGCATTAACTCCAGATGGAAATACCTTATACTTTGTGAGCGATATGCCTGGAGGTTATGGCGCAACAGATGTTTATGTATCAACAAGAGAAGGAGATAGCTGGGGTATTCCTAAAAACTTAGGAGCTGACATCAATACAGAAGGACGTGAAATGTTTCCTTATGTGGACAGTGATGGCGAGTTGTATTTTGCTTCTGATGGACATGGTGGCTTAGGTGGTTTGGATATTTTCAGAGTAAAACAGAATTCAAAAACAGGCAAATGGGGTAAGATACGCAATGTAGGTGCACCAATAAACAGTAGTTATGATGACTTTGGAATGCATTATGGAAGTGACAGAAGTTACGGATATTTTACCTCCAACCGTCCTGATGGAAGAGGATTAGATGATATTTACAGCTTTTCGGATGAAGGTATTTATTTAGAAGGTATTGTAGTAGATGCAGAAACAGGAAAACCTATTTGTAATAGCAATGTATTAATGAATGCAAAAGTAGATGGAAGTGAGCGAGGTAGAACTTCTACCGAATGTGATGGAGAATTCGAATTTAGCGTTGTTAAAAATACAGATTATAAATTTACAGGAAGCGCAGATGGATATGTTCCAAATGATGCAGTAACAGCCACTACAAAAGGAGTTACACCTGGTGGTAAAGTATATGTTAGAATTCCTTTGACTAAGAAAAAAGATTACGCTATGAGTATTACCGTCTTAGGAAAAACTCCTAAAGTATCAGATAGCAAATCCGTAGAAGGGGATGATAAAACACCTAAATCACCAGGAGATAGAGGTTTAAAAATATTAGCAAATGCTAAAATATTATTATCTAGCCAATGTGAAGGCTGGACAAAAGCCTTAACAACCGATGAAAATGGAAAAATTTGCGAAGTGGTAAGATGTGATTGTGATTATATTGTAGTAGCAAATGCAACTGGATATTTGCCAGGTAGTACTTCTGTAATAAAAGATAATGGAGAATGTGTGATTGATAGAAAATGCGGTGTAAATCCAAAAGAAGTAGAAGTAATCTTAGACAAAATACCAGGAACAGGTGAAGATGGTGATGGTGCAAGCGTAGAATTGAAAGATATTTACTACGACTTTGACAAATGGAACATCCGTCCTGAAAGTGAACCAGAATTGAAAAAATTATTAGGTTTCTTACAAGAAAATCCAGATGCAATTGTAGAAATTGGTTCACATACAGATGCGCGTGCACCATTTGACTATAACATTAGATTATCACAAAGACGTGCACAAAGCGTGGTGGATTGGTTAATAGCAAGAGGAGTTTCAAAAAATCGTTTAAAACCTAAAGGTTATGGCGAAACAAAACCAAGAAATGGTTGTACAGATGGCGTACCTTGTACAGAATACGAACACCAAAGAAACCGTAGAACAGAATTTAGAGTGATTGGTGGAAATATTAACATGAAATCATTAGAACGTTTTGATATGCAAGTGGATCCATGTAAAGTATGTCCATTCTAATATTAAAATATTGAATTAAATAAAAGCCCTCCAAATATCGGAGGGCTTTTTATTAAGAATACTATCAGAAAAATGCAGCAAACTGCTATATAGGAAAAACCTAGGTCGCATAAATAGTATAAATTTTATGGAATTTCGTTCCAGTCGGTCTCTCAATACTGGAGAAACAAATTGATATGAAAGAACAATTATTGCATTTTGTCTGGCAGCACAAACTATTTAACACTAGAGACCTAAAATCAGCAGATGGTCAAGCATTGCATATTGTTGATTTCGGACGATACAATAAAGACGGTGGTCCTGACTTTTGGAATGCTAAGATTAAATTAGACGATATTGTTTTAGTAGGGAATATTGAAATCCATGTTTCCGCCTCCGATTGGAAATTACATCAACATGATAAAGACAATAAATATAAAAATGTCATTTTACATGTAGTGTATTTTAATGATGATACAATTACACAGCTTCCAACCCTTGAGCTAAACAGCCGCATTCCACCTGTTCTGTTAAATAAATATCAAAATATGATGCAGTCGCATCAACCATTAGTATGCCTACCAGTGTCAAATATGATAGATGATTTTACCTTGGAAAAATGGAAAGAACGTTTGCTGATAGAACGATTAGAGCGAAAGTCTGACGAGATATTAAACGCAGTCAAACAATCCCAAAATGATTGGGAACAGGTTTGTTATCATTTGTTAGGACGCTATTTTGGAAGTCATATTAATAAAGAACCCTTTGAATTATTGACAACAAATATAGATTATAAAATATTGCAAAAACACTCCAACGATTTATTCCAATTGGAAGCATTATTGTTTGGTACAGCCGGTTTTTTGAATAAAGATTTCGTAGAAATATATCCAAGAGAAATAAAACAAGAATTTCAATTTTTGCAACATAAATATCAATTAAAACCACTACAAGAACACCATTGGCAGTTTCTGCGTATTCGTCCCATTTCCTTTCCTACCATCAGGTTGGCTTGGTTTGCAAAATTGATGCAGCAGTTACCTTTGTTTCAAACTATTTTAGAAGATGTCGGAAGTTTTCATTTTTTAGACTCTGTTAGTGTGTCTGATTATTGGACAAACCATTATACATTGGATAAATTAAGTAAATACAAACAAAAAACAATAGGCGATGAATTTAAAAACGTATTGAAAATAAATGTGTTTGCACCGTTATTATACGCCTATGGGAAATATACTAATGATGATAAATGGATAGATAAATCATTCTATATACTACACCATGCCGAAGCAGAAAAAAACCATAAAACATCAATATTTGCACCCGCAAAATGGCAGCAAAAGCACGCACACGATTCGCAAGCATATATTGAATTATATGATTATTATTGCTCCAAAAAACGCTGCTTAGAATGTAGCATAGGGCATAGAATATTAAACGAAAACAATCAGTGATTTTCTGTAAAATAATATTTAATTTTATATCGCAATGACAGCTTGCTTAAAATAGAACTAAAAACAAGAATAAGTAAAAATATAAATATTTGTTTTAGGTATTAATTAGTGTTATGGGAAAAACTTCGAAACTGCTAAAATATCATTCTCTAAGAGATATTATAGAAATGAATGTCTATGGTGTATGTGCTTATTTGGGAAGAAAATTATCCATGCCATCTAAAAAAGTACGCCTGTTTTTTATATATACCTCTTTTATTACATTCGGTTCGCCTGTTATTATTTATTTGATTCTTACATTCGTTCTCAATATGCGTTATATGATTAATAACAAACGCAATCCTGTTTGGGATATTTAGGAATATACAACCATGCATCCCAAATTTATTCAACCATTTACTGAAGAACAGATTATCCAAAAATTGGAATCGTATTGCGCCTACCGTGAACGTTGTGAAATAGAAGTTAAACAGAAGTTATTTACTCTTGGCGTGGAAGAAGAGCGGATTCATTTTTTTTTAAATTATTTAAAAGAGAATAATTTTTTGAATGAAGAACGATTTACTGCCTCATTTACAAGAGGAAAATTTAATATTAAACACTGGGGCAAACGGAAAATTACACAAGCATTACAACAGAAAAAAATTGACACCAAAAAAATTCAACACAACATAGGAAATTTAGATGAAGGCTTGTATTTTTTGACATTGCAGGATTTATTAGAAAAAAAATCCAATACGATAAAAGAAAAAGATGAATTTAAAAAAAAACAAAAACTGTTTCAATATGCATTGCAAAAAGGATATGAATCGGAACTTATTTTTGAAGCACTAAAATTTATTAAAATTTCTTAAAGGAAATATGGTAACCATGCTACATGAAAGAAATTCACTATCTTTATAATATGAAATTTAAAAACGTTATTTATTCACTGTTATTGCTTTTTAGCTTTACCATCATTAGTTCCTGCCATAAAGGAGTAGGTTGCCCTGCCGACCAATATAATGACTGGAAAAAAATTGAAGCCAACAGAAAACAGCAGCTCAAAAGCCCTAAAGATCCCCATAAAGGCTCCAAAAGAGGAAAACCAAAAGTAGAAGGAAATGGCGTAGTGCCTCATTGATACATTATGAGTAAATGGATATACTTACTAATCGTTGTCGTTGTATTTGCTTGTAAAAAAAACACAGAAGAGCCACGAATCAATATACGCCAACAACCCTCCAAAATTGAAATATTTTCAGTAGATACTAGCTCGGGAGTTACCACCCTACAGTCGTCCATCCACTATTTTTATAACGACACCACCAATCGATTTGATAGTGTACAAGTGGCAGGAAAGATATATCGATTTGATTACGCTGCGCTTACTTCCAATCATAAGGTTCTGATAAATTATACAACACCTGATGTTGCTCACGATGAAATTATATTCAATACAGATTTTTATGCACTTACTAATTATAATCAAATCCTAGCAGTAGGAGATACCAATACGAATGTATTGCAATTTGATGCCTATAAGCGTATTACCAATTTCTCATTTAAAGAAAAAAATACTGTCGGAAATTTTTCTCAAAATTTCCTATATAAAAATGACTCTATCTTTATTACAACCAATAAACCCTTTGATAATTGTATTCAAAAAGATACCATCATGAATACCGCAAAAGATATGAGCACTCATTTGCCTTATCTCTTATTTGTAAATCCACAAAATAATTGTGGCGCCGACTCTTTTAATTTAATGAAAGCGATGTCTATCTCCAACTATATGAATAAATTGCCATATAAAATTTGGAATGAAATTTATGAAAGTAGTTATATTTATAAAGGAGATTCAAAACAAAGATTAAGTGAAGTTACTATAATTACACGCCTCAGAGTAGATAATACTACGTATAAAAAAACTAAAATAGTAGTGACTTATTAAGTGCGGTTAGAAATCATTTACTAACTAATTTTTCCCCAAATACCGCCATGATTTTTTTGATGTTGTAAGAAATAGTGCAAGTTTTTGTGTTCAGGATTTTTTAAAGTAGCATCTTTTTCTAATAAATCAATAGCCGTTTTTCTTGCTTCTTCTATAATAGGGCCATCCGTTGCAAGGTTGGCAATTTTTAAATCAATATTGCCACTTTGTTGCGTGCCTTCCATATCGCCCGGGCCGCGCAGCTGTAAATCTACTTCCGAAATTTTAAATCCGTCATTCGTTTCGCACATCGTATGAATGCGTTTTTTACCATCTGCCGTTAGTTTATGCGAAGACATCAAAATACAAAAAGATTGCTCCCCACCACGACCCACACGACCTCTAAGCTGATGCAATTGCGACAACCCGAAACGTTCTGCATTTTCTATAATCATCACGCTGGCATTAGGTACATTTACGCCTACTTCGATAACGGTAGTTGCTACCATAATTTGCGTTTCACCTTTTACAAATCGAGCCATTTCAAAGTCTTTACTTTCTGCCTTCATTTTGCCATGCACAATACTGACATTATACTGTGGCAATGGAAATGCTCTCGAAATGCTTTCAAATCCATTTTGTAAATCTATCAAATCGAGTTTTTCACTTTCTTCAATTAATGGGTAAACAATATAAATTTGCCTGCCTTTAGCAATTTCCTCTCGCATAAAACCAAAAACAGCCAAGCGTTGTGATTCATACCGATGCACTGTTTTTATTGGTTTTCTTCCAGGCGGTAATTCATCTAAAATAGACACATCCAAATCGCCGTATAACGTCATTGCCAGTGTGCGTGGAATAGGTGTAGCCGTCATTACTAAAATATGTGGTGGCGTAATATTTTTTTTCCACAGTTTAGCTCGTTGCGCTACGCCAAAACGATGTTGTTCATCAATAACTACTATGCCCAAATTATTAAATTGAACACTGTCTTCCAATAGTGCATGGGTACCTAATAAAATATGGATGTTTCCATTTTTTAACTCTTCCAAAATTTCCTTACGCTCTTTGCTTTTAGAGGAGCCAGTAAGCAAGGCAATCCGTACTCCAATTTTGTCGCACAATTCTTTTAAACTAATAAAATGTTGTTGAGCCAAAATTTCCGTTGGCGCCATCAATGCTGCCTGATAATTGTTGTCAGAAGCCATCAGCATAGTAAGCAAAGCAACAATAGTTTTCCCACTGCCTACGTCGCCTTGTAATAGTCGATTCATTTGTGCGCCCGATAAAGTATCTCTGCGTATTTCTTTGAGTACACGTTTCTGCGCATTCGTTAATTCAAAAGGTAAAGCGTGTTCATAACAGTTTTTAAAATACACTTCTACTTTTTCTAATAAAATACCACGCTCTCGCTTATGAATAATTTTACGTTGTAAAAGATTTAGTTGTATTAGAAAAAGCTCTTCAAATTTTAAACGCTTCACGGCTTTATCTTGTATGGATAATGAAGCTGGTAAGTGAATATTTTTTATAGCATCATATCTTGGTAGTAAATTATATTTAGAAAGAATAGAAGTGGGCAAATTTTCAAAAATATGTTCTGGTTTTAAGTGTATAAAAAGAGTTTGAATAAGTTTTGAAATACCTTTACTATCCAATCCTTTGGTTTTCATTTTTTCCGAAGTATTATACATTGCCCTAAAGACGCCTGTTTGCTCCGCATTAAAAGAAGAAAATTTTTCTAGTTCTGGATGTGTGATATTGAATTTACCATTAAACCAAGAGGGTTTCCCATACAATACATACGTTTCCTTTATATCCAAACTTTTTACTATCCATTTTATTCCTTGAAACCAAACAAGTTCTATCGTACCATCGTCATCATAAAATAATGCTGTTAAGCGTTTGCCACGTCCTTCGCCAATTTCCCGCACATCCCGTATTTTTCCTTTTAGTTGAATATAAGTTTGTGTGTTGTCGATGTGTTGGGTAGAATAAAATTGAGTACGATCTATATAGCGATATGGATATAGTTTTAATAAATCACCAAAAACAAAAATGGCGGCTTCTTTTTTTAAAACATCCGCACGCTCCGGACCCACTCCTTTTAGAAATTCTATAGGCGTATGTAAGTATGAAGAATCGTAGTTTGGATGCATCAGAACAAAGATAGAAAAGCAATTTAATTTTGAAGAATGTAGAATTATAATATGCTATTGAATTTATAATAGAATTTTTTTCTTAAATTTATAATATGGGAAAAAAAATAAATGCCTTTGCTGATGATGCACTTGGTACAATGGATGCCGTAGCACTTGCAGAGGCTATTGCTACTAAAAAAATATCAACACAAGAAGCAACGGAAGCTGCAATTAATAGAGCAGAACAAGTTAACCCAGCATTGAATGGGATTGTTGTAAAAATGTACAATGAAGCAAGGCAGCAACAAAATATGAATACAAAAGGTATTTTCTTTGGTGTGCCTACATTTGTAAAAGATAATGACCCAATAAAAGGTTATCCCACACAAAGAGGAGTGGACAGAACTGTTTTTGCCCCCAAACCAGCCAAAAGAAACGGTAAATATATAGATCAATTTTTTTCTACCGGAGTAAATTGTTTGGGTAAAACTACCCTTCCTGAATTTGGTTTTATTTGTAGTACAGAAAATGAACGATGGGGAATCACGCGCAATCCATGGGATACTGACTATACAACCGGTGGTTCTTCCTCTGGCTCTGCTGCCATGGTGGCAAGCGGCGTAGTGCCCATTGCCACCGCAAATGATGGCGCAGGCTCTACGCGTATTCCAGCTTCTTGCTGTGGTTTAGTTGGATTAAAACCAACACGAGCACGTTTACATTTTATGCATGGTACCGAATCGTTGCCCGTGAATATTGTATATGAAGGCGTATTGACGAGAACAGTTCGGGATACAGCAGCCTTTTACGCCGCCGCAGAGCAATTCCATTACAATAATAAATTACCAAGAATAGGACATGTAAAAGACCCTTTAAAACGACGATTGCGTATTGCTATTTTTGAAAATCAACCCGAAGGAAAGCAAGGGCACATGGATGAAGATACTTTTCGTGTGCAACTAGAAACCGCTAAATTGTTGGAAACATTAGGCCATCAAGTGGAGATGATAAAAATACCATTAGATGCAGAAACGATGACAGAACATTATATTCAGTATTATGGTTTTTTATCCTACATGACTATTCATTTAGGAAGATTATCTAATGGAGCAAGTGTAAATAAAACAAATTTAGAACCTTTTACTTTGGGCTTGGCAAATACTTTTGCCAATAATAAATTAAAACTCTTTAAGAGTTTAAGAATATTAACTCAATCAGCGAAAAAAGCTGAAGCAGAATTAAATCAAAAATATGATTTGGTGCTGACCGCCGTTACGGCAAAGAGAACACCAGAAATAGGCTATTTTTCGCCTAATATAAATTATGAAGAAGTTGCATGGCGTGCTTCTGATTTTGCTACTTATTTGCCATTGTTCAATATATCTGGTGCTCCCGCAATTTCATTGCCATTGGGTATTGCTTCTAATAATATGCCAGTAGGCGTGCAATTGGTGGCACCACACGGGCAAGATAAATTATTATTGGAAATAGCCTTGGAGTTAGAAGCCGCCAATCCATGGAGATTTATGTATAATAGTTGATGCACCATAGGTTTTAGATGGATGTTATCGGTTCGAAAATTGGCGAAGAAACGGACATTTAGCACCAAATTTCTTGCGAAGTTCAACATTCAAATTTTGTACAACAATTTCAAAAGGAGACGATACCCCGCTTTTTTATCCATTTTTTTGTAACCCTATTTTAGGACAAGACACTATTTTGCAAGTATGGCTTTGTACGGTTGGTTTGTGCGACTTGCGAATATGTGTGCTTGTGTGGTAAAAAAATACATTTTTTCTTGTCAGTTTCAAATTTGTCCGTAAATTTGTCCGTGTCCGTAAAAATGTCCGCAATATGGTAAATGTCAAATTTTATTTAGATAAGGCTGATAAGTCAAAGCACTTTCCAATTCATTTGGTTATAAGGCAAAAAGATGTTCAAGTCAAAGTGGCGACTGGCGAAAAGGTTTTGAAAAAAGATTGGGATGCCAAAAATCAATTGGTTAAGGAAACGGAGTACACCCATAAGTCAATCAATAAATTTTTGGCGTTTTTAAAACAAGAAGTCGAAAAGCATTTTGAAACCGCTCCACACAGCCAGTTTACTGATAAAAAAGTGAAAGAAAATATCTTGTCGCTGGTTAATAGTCGGAGGCAAAATACTGATATTTCAATGGTTTGCGAAGATGCGACACCTTATAAAAAGATGCAAAAAATCGCTTTTCTGGATTTATTTGCAGGTGCAGGTGGTTTTAGCGAAGGCTTTTTACAAGCCGAACACGGAAATAAATTTTACGACTTTCGTTTGGGAAGTGATATAAATGAAAATTGCGAATTGACACATTTGGCTCGTTATAATCATCAGTTAGGAATGGATGCCGAATTTCTTCGTCAAGATATTACTGAACCCGATTTTTTAGACAATCTTTTAAAGAAAATACAAGGTCAAACCATAGACGTTGTGTGTGGCGGACCTCCTTGTCAGAGTTTTAGTTTGGCTGGAAAACGGAAAAAATTTGACAAGAAAGATGATTTGTTTGCTCATTATTTGAATGTGATAAAAATGCTCCGTCCCAAATATTTTGTAATGGAAAATGTGAAAGGCATTTTGACAAAAGAGGGTGGAAAAATCAGAGAAATGATTTTACAAGAAATCCGCTCAATTATTGATTTGAAAGAATTTCATCAGTTAATTCACTTTGTTGCCAATCTCAAAAAATCAAGTTCCGAAAATCAATTTATACTCGATTGTTATTTACAACGCTTGAATTTTGAGAAAGCGGTTGATAAGGATTTAGACACGATTAGGGAAAGTTACATTCAGAATATTGAAAATAAATTTCGGACACTTGCTCCCAAAATTGCAGATTACAAAACGAGCAAAACGGATATGAATTTTGCGACTATTCGTCACGGCTTTAATTTATTGAAACGAGCGAAAGAATTGGCTTATATCCGCAAAAAGGTTATTCAAGAAAAAAATCACAGCGATTTGGATAATGACTTTTTTGCTCCAAAATTTGATGATTTTTTGGTGTCGATTGAGCCAAATAATATTATCGAAGAAGTACATAACGCTTTTCAAAAATTAAATCCTGCTTCAACTTTCAAAAATGAAATTGCAGATATTATTTTGGCTTTAGAAATTTACAATTATTCGTTTGATGAATGTGTACAAGGCTTAACAGAAATTGCTAAAAAGCAAAAAAGTGAAGAGAAATTAAATGAAATCCTCACACATATTCGCTTGTATAATATCGAACAACCTTTTGTCGCTTTGGCTTCTGATTACGGTGTTCCGCAAAATCGGGAAAGAGTTTTGTTTATCGGTTGTAGGAAAGACCAGAAATTGATTAAAACAGTTCCTGCAACGGTTTCTCCAAATGAAAAAGTTACGGTTTTTGAAGCTTTGTATGATTTGGATTTCATCGGAAATGACGATGAAAAATTTAATTATGAAAATATTGATTTAAAAGCAAAATACAACGGAACGACCGAGCAAATGAAAGCCTTGCTAAAAAAACGATCTGTTGACGGAAAACCCGATTCCCAAAAGGGAATGACGTATGCCGAATGGTCAAGAAAAGGAAGATTGAACGGCAGATTTACCAATGCTAAAAATCCGTTTTATGTGCGGAATTTTGAAGAGTTGGAAAACGTCTTAACACACGTTGTAGCACCATTGCAAAATCATAAAACCAGTAAACAAAATGATGACGTTGTTAAACGTTTGGACGTAATTCTAAATGCTGGAAACTACAATGATGCAAAGGAAGAATTGAAAAAAATAGGGCTTACTTCTGAAAAAAGAAATTACAATGTTTTAAAGGCAGACGGTCAGAGTTCAACCATTATGACCATTGCTGATGACTATATACATTTTGCAAGTCCAAGAGCTTTGACTGTTCGTGAAATGGCTCGTTTGCAGTCATTTGACGATAGTTTTGTTTTTCAAGGAAAACGTTCTACAGGTGGTAATAAAAGAAAATTTGAAGTGCCACAATTTACATTGGTAGGTAACGCTGTTCCACCACTTATGGCAAGAGCTATTGCTTTGGAAATATTAAAAAATATTGATTAAGAATGAGGCAATTAACTAACGTAGAAATTGAGCGAATAAAACTTTTAACGGAGAAATCAGTAGAGGTAACATTGATTGAACCAACAGGAACAGGTTTGGAAAAATCTATTATGGATGCGACTGGTTCTGTTCGGATATATTTGAAAGATAAAAATATTCACGATTATGAACTTCAAAATCAAGGTCAAGAAAGCAAAATACAAGTCAATTCATATTTGATTAGTTCAGACGGATTGATACAGTCCGTTGCTTCTTTATACCGACCAAACACGAAGAAAGGCGACCCAAGAATTTGGTTCAAAGGCTTGGGGACTTATGCAAATGCAAATGATATTTTAGGAATAATTTCTTACAATGATGATTTGTATGTAGTCAATGTTTCGCAACTCGATTTTGAAAGTTTGATTAATGGAATTGCTGATAATCCGTTGAAAGAATTGGTAAATGAGATTAGTTCATTGTCAAGAGAAGTTGCTGATGAATTACTAATGTTATTGAGAAAAATAAGTTTGCAAGGTGCAATACCAGCAATGCT
The DNA here is from genome assembly GCA_039797705.1 of Bacteroidota bacterium. GTDB lineage: Bacteria > Bacteroidota > Bacteroidia > Chitinophagales > JADIYW01 > JADJSS01. Next base: position 12,718 of record JBDKHK010000040.1, on the reverse strand, counting down.
ACAAGCAGATACGGCAATTGGACGAACATTGGAAACTTTGTTGGGTATCAATATCAATTCGTCCAAGCAACCAGATTACAAGGGTATTGAGTTAAAATCTTTCCGAGATAAAAAAGGAAATAGAAAAAATCTGTTTGCACAAGTTCCAGATTGGGGTTTGAGTAAGTTTAAGAGTTCTGCGGAAATTTTGAACGAATTTGGTTATAATCGTGGTGATGATTTTAAATTGTATTGTACAGTTTCTGCAATTGTCCGAAATTCACAAGGTTTGAAACTGAAATTAGATACAGATGTTCGCCAGTTAGTCGAAAATTCAGATAAAGCCACAGTTGGTGATTTTGTTGTTTGGGGATTAGAAACCTTACACAAACGTTTACTTGAAAAACACAGTGAAACTTTTTGGGTTGCAACCGATACTTTGATAATTGACAATAAAGAGCATTTCATTTATAAGTCAGTCGAACATACCAAAAAGCCGATTGTGTCGCAATTTGATATTTTGTTGGAACAGGGAATTATTACGCTTGACCATTTGATAAGGCGTACTCCAGTTGGAAAGGTTGTCGAAAAAGGTCCGATATTCAAGATTAAGCCAAATGCTTTGAATATGTTATTTCCGCCAAGTCAGACTTATGATTTGTTAGCAAAGTAAATTTAGGCGTAGGGAAAACCAAATGTGCTTGAATGTGCGTTCAGGAGTTGCCGCTAACGGTTGGCTAAAAGATGTCACGCCGAAGGAAATGGAAGTAACTAACGCCATAGAAAAACATCCATTTGGTTTAATTAGTAACTCTTTTTTTTGCTTGTTATTTGTCAGAAATCAATACCAAAATTAAGGATGCTACACACCAAAATGGTGTGAAATTTGCAAGGTGTAATTCGGATAAAATTTTTTAAAATACTTTAAGAACCAACCAAAACAGCACCGTTTTTCTTAGCCCAATCCATATTTAAACCTTTGGTGTTTTTATTGTATTTTGCCCCTTTAATTAGTACAGGAATTGTGATTCCTTTTTCTTGTAAATCTATGGCTTTACCCAATGCTTCTGTTTCAATTAATTCGGGGGTGCCGCTTCCTGTAGAAATGGTATAATCTAAATATGCATTTGTAAGATTGGTGCTTTTTAAATCGGCATTACTTAAATTCGATAAGATAAAATTAGCAGACTGAGCATCGGCATTGACTAATAATGCATATTGCAAATTGGCTTCTTGAAACATGGCTTGTTTCAAGTTTGCTTTATATAAATTTGTATATTGCAGGGTAGCACCTAAAAAATTTGCATTCGAAAGATTTGCATTGGAAAAATCTGTGCCAGTTAAATTACAATGATTAAAATCTGTCCCTTCTAAATTGGCATTTTTCAAATTAGCTCCAGTTAAATTAGCTCCAGTTAGATTGGCGCCGTGCAGGTCGATTCCTTCTAAATTGACGCCTGTTAAATTAGCGCCGTTTAAATCTCTTTCACCACCCTTTATCATTGCTGTCCATTGTGTAGCGGTAGTTTGAGCAAATAGGGTATTGCCTCCAATGCACAAAGCAATAATGAATGAAAAAACGTAGAGTTCTTTTTTGACTTTAGGAAATAAACTTTTCATAAAATAAAGGGTTAGGGTTTAAACAAAATTAACAAAATTTCTTTTATAATCTTCAATATTCTATTTTTTTTGAATATTTATAAATGAATCGCTTCACCATAAGCAGCGGCAGCAGCTTCCATAATCGCTTCACTCATGGTAGGATGTGGATGTATAGATTGTACTATTTGCATAGCCGTTGTTTCTAATTTTCGGGCAACAATTATTTCGGCTATCATTTCTGTTACATTTTCTCCAATAAAATGCGCTCCTAAAATTTCACCATATTTTTTATCAATGATTAGTTTTACGAAACCATCTGTTTTTCCTGCTGCTTTTGCTTTTCCACTGGCAGAAAAAGGAAACTTGCCTACTAAAATTTCCAACCCTTGTTCTTTTGCTTTTTGCTCTGTAATGCCAACGCTGGCAACTTCTGGAGAACAATAAGTACAGCCCGGAATGTTTGAATAATCTAATGCTTGTGGTTGATACCCTGCAAGATGTTCTGCTGCAATAATTCCCTCTGCACTTGCCACGTGCGCCAAAGCGGGTCCTTTCACAATATCGCCAATCGCATAAATGCCATCTACATTTGTTTGGTAAAATTCGTTTACTTTTATTTTATCATTTTCTTTTTGAATTCCACACAGTTCAATTCCAATATTTTCTATATTAGCAACCACTCCAGTAGCACTTAGTACTATGTCTGCTTCTATTATTTTTTCTCCATCTTTAGAGTTCACCAATAATTGTACTTTTCCGTTTTCTCTTTTTGATTGCAATACTCTGGAGGAAGTTAGAATCTGCATGCCATTCTTGCTGTATATTTTTTCTAACGTTTTTCCTACCTCTTTATCTTCTGATGGAAGTATGGTGTCAAAAAATTCTATCAATGTTACTTGTGCGCCCATGGATTGGTAGAAGTAGGCAAACTCTACCCCAATGGCGCCTGCTCCAACAATTACCATCGTTTTAGGCAATGTAGATAATGCTAATGCGCCTCTATAGTCGATAATTTTTTTACCGTCTATGGGTAAAGCAGATAATTGTTTTGCTCTGCCTCCTGTAGCTAATAAAATAAAATTTGATTTGTAAATTTTTATACCACCTTCATTTAAGGTGACTTCTACCCGTTTGCCGGGTAATGCTTTTCCATATCCGTAAATAATATCAATGTTGTTTTTCTTCATTAAGAATTGAACACCTTTGCTCATGCTTTCAGCAATGTTTCTACTGCGATTGATGACTGCCGTAAAATTTGTTTTAATAGTTGAAATTTCAATGCCATATTCTTTAGCATGATTTAAATAATTAAAAACTTGGGCAGATTTTAATAATGCTTTTGTTGGGATACAGCCCCAATTCAGGCAGATACCGCCTAAGTTTTCCTTTTCTATAATGGCTACTTTTAAACCTAACTGTGCGGCTCGAATAGCAGCCACATAACCACCGGGTCCAGAACCTATAATTATTAAATCGTACTTATTCATACCTAATTTATTAGATAAATTTAGGTAATATTTATTTAGGCGGGATGAAATATTTATTGATAATTATAAATAAGGGAGCGAAAAATTAGTAGTGTATTGAGTGATATTTTAAACCTTAACATTTCCTGTTCTTTTCAATGCTCCCCATCCTTGCAGTTCTCCTTTTAGTGCTTTGTTGAATGATTTTATTAAAATAAAATACATCAACTGCCGATAAATAAATCGCTGTGGAATCATCCACCAAAGTTTATTGTATTTTTCTTTTTCAAAAGCAAATGCTAAAGCTGCGCCTGCAATATCTACTATTGAAAATATTAGATAATAAAGTAGGATATGACCAGGGCTTGCTGGTATAATATTGATTCCTGCAGCAATTAAACTAAGCACTAATAATATGTCTGCGAGCGGAGCTAAGAAGGGCAATAGGATTTGGTAGATCAGAATATTTGGCATTGCCACTAATCCCAAGAATTTATATTCTGGATTGAAGACAGTATCTCGATGCTTCCAGAAGCATTGCATTACCCCAAAACTCCATCTAAAACGTTGTTTGTAAAATTGTTGAAGTGTTTCCGGTGCTTCTGTATAAGAAATGGCATCTGTGCAATTGCGTACGGTATATCCCAACCGAAGAATACGTATGGTTAAATCACAATCCTCCGCAAGTGTGTCGGTGGTAAGTCCCCCTGCTTCCATGATAATATCTTTTTTGAAAGCCCCTATAGCACCTGGAACTACGGTAATGCAATTTAAAAAATCAAAGGCTCTTCTGTCAAAATTTTGTGAGGTAATATATTCAATACTTTGCCATTTTGTAATCATATTCACCTCATTTCCTACTTTTACATTTCCTGCCACGGCGGCTACTTCATCTTTATTATCTGCATTGTTTTTTTTATTAAACATCCGCATTAGTTGAGTAATGGCATCTGTTTTAAATTGCGAGTCAGCATCGATACAAACAACATATTCGCCTTTTGCTTGCTGTATTCCTACGTTTAATGCACTTGCTTTGCCACCATTTTCTTTGGATACAATAGTTACATTATTGTTGTTTGAAAAAGCATCTGTAACAACCTTTAAAGTATTGTCTTTACTGCCATCGTCCACAAATACGAGTTCTAATTCGGGATAATCTTGCTGTAATAAACTATTGATGGTGTGTACTGCATTTATCTCTTCATTATAGGCGGGGATGATTACACTTACCAGCCCTTGATGGGCTGAATAAAGTTGTTTGTCTTCCTTTGTTTTTTGTTGCCATGCCAATATTGCCATAAATATCATTCGCAACACAGATAAAAATATGCCTACCAAAAAAAGAGAAAAAATAAAATTACTTAATAAATTGGTGGCTGTTGCAAAGAAGGAACTGATTTGCATTTCCCAAGTTTTCTTAACTTTAGGCATTACTTCCTCTCTGGTTTTTCCCATTAATTCGGCAACCGTAGAAAATTGACATCCTCTGTCTTTGAAATATTTAATGATGCGAGGAAGAGCGTCCAAAGTAGCTTGCCTGGATTCTCCACCAGCATCATGCAATAGAATGATACTTGCCTTATTTTCCTCTGCCAAACGGATGGTTCTATTTACAATAGTATCGGCATTATCGGTAGCCCAATCATTTGGGTCTATGCTTTCTCCAACTGTAATATAATTATCATTTTTTCCAATTGCCAATGGTTTTATTTCTTCATACGTTTCTGGCTGGCTATCTGCATTGTAAGGAGCTCTAAATAATAAAGTGGTGTGTCCGGTGGCTGCTTCAATTAAAACGCGGGTAGTTTTTAATTCCCAAGAAGCTCTGTTGGGAGACATCAATGCTAAATTATGATGAGTGAAAGTATGATTGCCAATTTCATGTCCTTCTTTATAAATTCTTTTTAATATTCCAATATTTTTTTCAGCTTCTAATCCAACTACAAAAAAGGTAGCTTTGATTTTTTCTTTCTTTAGAAGGTCTAATATTTTAGGAGTGTATTCGCTACTTGGTCCATCGTCAAATGTGAGAATAATTTTATGACCAGGGCCAATCGGTGTGGTGTCTTCTGCAAATTTTTGATAGACAAATCCAGAGGGGAGTTGGGTGTAATTTTGCTCCGTAATGATTTGTTCTGCAGTATCTATTGCTAAATTTATTTTACCTGGTTGGGGTGGATAAATAATATTCAATAACTCACCCTCTCCTACAGAGGTAGGTTTTTGATTTGGATTAATAGGGATAGTTTTTAAAGCATTATAGTCAAATGGTTTTTCTTTAATAGAAGCATCGTTTAATGATCTGTTATAAAATTTCCAAATTCGTGGGTCTTCATTTCCCAATCGCCAGAGAGCCGTTCCTGCTAATCCATATTCATCTGAGAAGCGCAAAAAATTATAGGTAGTGGCAGCATCTACCAACCATACTTCATGTTTAATAGTTGTTTTTGCTTCGGTATTTAGATTTTCTTCATAGGTATAATGTAAGTTGTATGAATTATCATCATAATCAATTTTTGATCCACTTATTTTTGCTCTATCTATTGCTTTTGCATAACTAACATCCTCTACTCTTTCGTCGTCCCATTCAGGAGGATTTGTTTTCCAGTCATATCCATATCCTGCTAATCCTAAAATAATTTTATCACTCTGCATTTTTGCCGCTGCCAAATCCACCATTTTCTCCACCCATTTTTCACCAGCTATTGGCCCCGGTTGGGTATTGTTGTTATATTGGTCATAAGCCATTAAAACAATGTAATCATTGTAGTTTATAAGTTTTTCAAAATCATAATCTGCATTGTCAACTGCAACATCTTGTGTGACAATGAGTCCTTTGGAATGTAATGTATTGTATAATTTTTGCTGAAAATTATTTAAAGGTTCATTGGTTTTTTCTATTAATTCTTCAAAATCGACATTGATTCCTTGTAGTTTATATAACGAAAGGGTATCTACTAAATTTTGAATAAATTGTTGTTGTATGTTTGGGTTTATTAATATTTCATGTAATAATTTACCATCAAAACTTTGTTTGTCGGAATTAAAATTAGACAACATGGGCATAATTTTTATGCCTTTGCTACGCATGGTGTCTAATGCCTCCAGGTCAATCTTATTTATGATTCTACTCGGGTTTTTTGGGTCTATAAAAAACCATTCCGGAAATATGATATTGATTTTATTGCCATACTTTTGTAGCGAAGCCATGGAAGCTGCTTTGTCCCACGCCGTAAAAAATGCAGCTCTAACATATTTTGTAGTAGCCTTGTTTTTTTGTACAGTTGGTTTATAAGAATGGTCTTCTTTTATAACTTTCTTCAATAAAAAATCTTTGATTCCCTTGTATTTCACGTTTTTAATGTGCTTTGTTTTTGCATTGTCCGCAGGAATAGTGAAATTGCTTCTGTAGCTATCTACTTCGTTCTGATAATCTAAAGCAGTCGGATTTTTTTCTTTGTAAAAGGTAATTCCAACTACGATAAATAAAAAGACGGACAAAAATAAAAATATCCTTCCTGCCCATTTAAAGCTATAATATCTAACCTTGTTGTCTGTTTGGAATATTTGACCTTTGTGTTGCATTTGGATATAGTATTAAAAATAGTAACATACAAAGATAATGTAAGATTAAGGTACGAAGTGTGTAAATGAATACCCCACAAATTATAAATAAACTTAATAAATATTTAGGGACGTTGTAATGCCTATAAAATAGTAGCTATAGAAACTTTTTTTGTAATTTTACTTTCGCAATGAAAGAAATAATACAATCCTTAGCTACTCAATATCAGGAAGAATTAATCGCTGTCCGCAGGTACTTGCACGCCCACCCCGAATTAAGTTTTGAAGAAGTAGAAACCGCCAAATTTATTGCTTCTAAATTGCAAGAATTCGGCATTGAACATCAAACAAACATCGGTGGAAACGGAATTGTAGGATATATAAAAGGAAAAAATCCCGATAGCAAAACAATAGCACTTCGTGCAGATATAGATGCTTTGCCTATTTTTGAAAAAAATAATTGTTCTTATACTTCACAAAACGAAGGTGTCATGCACGCCTGTGGCCATGATGTACATACTACCTGTTTGTTGGGCGCAGCAAAAATCTTGAACCAAATAAAAGAAGAATTAAATGGAACGATTAAGCTGATATTTCAACCAGCAGAAGAAAAACTTCCCGGAGGTGCCTCTATTATGATAAAAGAAGGCGTATTAAAAAATCCAACAGTAGAAAGTATTTATGGGCAACATGTATTGCCGCAATTGGAAACAGGAAAAGTGGCGTTCAAGTCTGGTATTTCTATGGCGAGTTGTGATGAGATTTTTATCACCGTAAAAGGCAAAGGCGGACATGGTGCCGTACCGCATTTAGCAGTGGACCCCATTTTGATTGCGTCTAACATTGTTATCGCATTGCAACAAATAGTGAGCAGAAACGCCAATCCTCTAATGCCGAGTGTGCTGTCTATCGGAAAATTTATTGCAAATGGTGCAACCAATATTATCCCGGAAGAAGTAAAAATGGAAGGCACTTTCCGAACATTTGATGAGAAATGGAGAAAAGAAGCACACGAAAAAATAAAAACCATTTGTGAATCTATTGCAGAAGGTTTTGGAGGCACTTGTGATGTGTTGATAGATGTTGGTTATCCGTTTTTAAATAACGATGAAATATTGACAAATAATGCTTTTCAATTAGCCAAAGAATATTTAGGAGAGGAGCATGTGGAGGAAATGCCAGCACGCATGACTGCCGAAGATTTTAGTTATTATTCGCAAGTAGTTCCTGCTTGTTTTTATCGCTTAGGAACAGGCAATGCAGCCAAAGGGATTACCTCTCCCGTGCATACCCCAACATTTGATGTAGATGAAAATTGCTTAAAAATTGGTGCAGGATTAATGGCATGGATTGCCGCTAATACGTTAAAATAAAATGTGACCACGACTGGACTCGAACCAGCACGCCGTTTCCGGCACTACCACCTCAAAGTAGCTTGTCTACCAATTTCAACACGTGGCCAATAAGTGAAAGAAGATTGCAAAGATAATTTATTTAAGGAATATTTTGTCAATAACAATGAAATAACAAGACAGAAACATTGCAGCCACATTCTAAAAAAGATTGGCAGCAATTTTGATTATAATACCTAAACAAGAAAAAATATCAGCATGAAAAAATTATTCTTTGCTTCACTTTTGACAGGATTGTCAATGGTAGCATTAGCAGCAACGCCAACATCAGTAAAATCGCAACAAAAAAAAATAGAAATAGACATGTTTCCTAAAGCTCCAGTAGGATACAAACAAGTATATATTCAAGTACCGACTCAAAAAAATGAAAATGATTTTAAAGTAGAAGTTTATGTAGGAAAAAATCAATTAGTGGATTGTAATAAACATTTCCTCACAGGTGAAATGAAAGAAGAGAATTTAGATGGATGGGGATACACTTATTATACCATAAAATCAGACGGAAATATAGCCGGAACGATGATGGCATGTCCGGATAATATAAAAACGATTAAGTTTATTCATTTACAACCACAATTATTGAGATATAACAGCAAATTGCCCATCGTGCTTTATGTTCCCGAAAATCTTGAAGTGAAATACAAAATTTGGAGTGCGGGAAAGGTAATGCAAAAAGCAAAAACAGTGGCTGCACTTACAACCACTATCAATTCAGTAAATAATATTGAAAATAAAAGATGGAAATTAATTGAGCTAAATGGCAAAAAAGTGAATGGCAATGCTGAAACACACTATATTATTTTCCATTCAAAAAATGGTAAAGTAGAAGCAAAAGCCAACTGTAATATCCTTTTGCGTGATTATAAAATTAAAAATGAATTTCAATTGAAAATTGCGGACGGCATATCCACCCTGATGGCGTGCCCAGATAATATGGAACAAGAGTTTTCAGCAGTATTGTCTTTAGCAGACAATTTTACTACAGATGGAAAAACACTGTCGCTTAATAAAGCAAGAATGGCGCCATTAGCAAGATTTGAATTAGCAAAATAATTTAGTATAACAACCTTCTTTGGATTTTCCTTCTAGGTGATATTCAAAGAAGGTTTTTTATTTATATCAAAATGAAAACATTTTTTCTTTTATTTTTTTGGTCGATTTTTGGAATGACCATGGCGAAAACTCCTACTTGCAAGAATATACTCGACAGCAACGCTGTTTTGAAACTGGTAAAACAAAAAGGACTATTGCTAAAAACTTATGATTCACCGGAAGACCAATTAGATATAAACCATCCACCAAAAATTACTTTTGATGCAATAAAATGCCAATGGATGGTGGTTTCTGCAAAATATACCACCACTAAAAAAGGAAAATGTAAATACACGAATGGTTGTACCATTGCTACAGAATTATTGGTTACAATAGATGCTAAAACAGCAAAAATTTTGAGTAAGAAAAAAACACAAAAAACATATCCTAATTACGAATAAAGAATTTGGATAGAAATAATAGAGTATGCTTTAACTTCAAAAAGTTAGTATCTTTATAAATTCATTTATTGACTATTTTAATTTAAACACTATGAGTAAATTGATTATAAACAAATTGGATTATGCTAGAATTAAAAGAAGCATAGAGGATGCAAGACAATTTAGAGCCATTAACGCTGCTGAGTCAGAGAAATTGATGAAAGAATTAGACTCGGCAGAAATAGTAGCACCAGAGGCAATACCCTCCAATGTGGTAACGATGAACTCGATAGTAAAGTTGACTTTTTTGAATAATAATAAACCTATACAATTTCAAATTGTATATCCTGATAAGGCCAATATGAAAGAAAATAAAATTTCTATTTTTTCACCTATTGCAACGGCTTTAATTGGATATAAAGTAGGCGATGAGATAGATTGGATGGTGCCTGCCGGAATGACACATATTCGAATTGATGAAATTGTGTATCAACCAGAGGCCTCCGGCGATTTTACCCTGTAATTTTTTATTCAATTCAATAAACGCTTGGCGTTTTCTACTGCTTCTTTTGGAGGGTTGTTGCCGCTGAGCATTACTGCTATTTCATGCAGGCGTTCATCGCCCAACAATACTTTTATTTCTGTATATGTTTTTTCTTTTTCGTGGTTTTTGTAAACGAAAAAATGACGATTCGCTTTGGCAGCCACTTGTGGCAAGTGAGTAATAGAAATTACCTGATGTTGTTGTCCTAATTGTTTCAAAATATTCCCCACTTTTTGCGCCACTTCTCCTGAGATTCCGGTGTCAATCTCATCAAAAATTAAAGTAGGAAGTGTGATGGTTTCTGCTACTAAACTTTTTATCGCCAACATCAACCTGGATTTTTCTCCACCGCTGCCCACCTCGTCTAACGGTTGCGGTAATACGCCTTTGTTGGCAGAAAATAACAATTTTATTTCATCTATCCCATAAGCATTGAGCGCATGGTCTTGCAGTGTTTTTTGTTCTAAAACGATATGACCAAACGACATTCCTAAATCCACTAATAAAGAAGATACTTTGCTTTCCACAATTTTTATTTTCTCTGTTCTGTTTTTAGAAATATGCTGTGCCGTTTCTGTTAATTGTTGTTTTTCTTTTTTTAATTCATTTTCTATACGAATGATTTCATCGGACGAATTGGTATAAGCATCTACTTGTTGTTGTACTTGTTGTTGTATTTCTACTAATTCCTTCACGCCCGAAACATGATGTTTTTGCAGGAGCTTGTTGATAGTGGATTGTTTTTCCGTCAATTCCTGCACCCGCTCTTCATTATAATCTGTTGTATCAGCAATATTAGTTATTTGTCTGCTCATACTTTTCAAGTCCTCTAAAATAGTGGAGAGTTGGTCGTGCATTTCCAGGATAGTTCCGTGGAAACTGCTCAATTGTCCAATATGTTTGTTGGCTTGCAACAATTGATTGAGCGCCGAATATTCATTTCCGTCTAATAAATTAAATGCTTCCGATAAATTTTGTTTGATGATTTCGGCATTTTGCAATAAACCTAATTCATTTTCTATGCTTTCAAATTCTTCATCATTTAGTTGTGCATCCAGCAATTCTTTTAATTGGAAAGAAATAAAATCAAATTCTTTTTGCAAGCGAATTTGTTCTGCTTGAAGTTGGTTTAGTTGATGTTGTTTTTGTTTGTAAATATTATAGGCAGTTTGATATTCTCTTACTACAATAGTTTGTTTGCTTAATTCATCTAAAATGGTACAGAAAAAATATTTATCTAATAAATTTTGTGCTTCTCCTTGCGCATGAATATCTACTAATTTTTCTGTCAACGCTCGCAACACCTCCAGCGTAACTGGAGAATCATTTATAAAAGCACGCGACTTTCCATTTGGATTTATTTCTCTGCGGATAATAGTATCCTCTTCATAATCCAAATCATTTTCTAAAAAGAAAGATTGCAATTGGTATTGTTTGATATGAAAAGAAGCTTCTATAGTGCATTTTTCCTCTTTGTTGCGCAATGCACTCAAATCGGCACGTTTGCCTAAAATCAAATTCAGCGCACCTAATAAAATAGACTTTCCTGCACCCGTTTCGCCGGTAATAATATTCAATTGAGCATCAAAGTGAATATCAACCGCTTCAATAATAGCATAATTTTTTATAGAAATAGATTGCAACATCGCTCAAATTTACGAGTTACAAATATAGCGGATGCATTTTTGTAGAAAATTTTTTTGTAAGAAAATTATTCTTTATCTTTTAGCGTAATTCTTATGCCTACAATATAAGTAATGCAGGCAGAAACTAACAATGCCACAAATCCACCGAATTGTGTATCTGTTAATGGAGCGTCCAACTTGAACATAATAGCAGAAATAACGACTGTTGGAACAATCCAAGTAATTAATGGTAAAAGATATTTTAATTTCATATAATTAAGAATTAAGAATTAAGAATTAAGAATTAAGATTTATGATTTACGAATTACAATTTACGATTTATGATTTAATTTTTAGTTTTTAATTTTTAATTCCAACCGAAAATGAGTGCCGTCATTGCGAACGCAGTGAAGCAATCTCAGTAATTACGAATTACGATTTACGAATTACGATTTACGAATTACGAATTACGAATTACGATGAACGATTTACAATTAACAATTAACAATTTACGATTTAACTTTTAATTTTTAATTCCAACCGCAAATGAGTGCCGTCATTGCGAACGCAGTGAAGCAATCTCAGTAATTACGATTTACGATTTACGATTAACAATTAACGATTAACGATTAACAATTAACAATTGACGATTTAACTTTTAATTTTTAACTTTTAATTCCAACCGCAAATGAGCACCGTCATTGCGAACGCAGTGAAGCAATCTCAGTAATTACGATTTACGATTAACGATGGACGATTGACGATTTAATTTTTAATTTTTAACTTTTAACTTTTAATTTTTAGTTTTTAATTTTTAATTCCAACCGAAAATGAGCGCCGTCATTCCCGCGGAAGCGGGAATCTCAATAATTACAGGTATTAATTGACGATTAACAATTAACGATTAACGATTTACGATGTACGAATTACGATTTACGAATTACGATTTATGATTTACGATTTAACTTTTAATTTTTAATTCGCAATTCATTCGTTTGTTGGTGACGCTTGCCTACGCTTATTGCTAAACTAAGCTAAACACCAACAAAGGCGG